>NZ_CP139137.1:3600000-3906089 GCF_034047335.1 Chryseobacterium sp. JJR-5R | reverse complement strand
GAGGATTCCGTAGATTTCATTTCTTCCAATGTTCAGAGAGATGTCATTGACGGAAAAATCCTCTGCATTTTTATATTTCTTATATAAATTTTTAATTTCAATGCTGTGTTCTGCCATGGTCAGATTGCTTTTCTCAGTTTTTTATAAAAAGCTTCTTCCAGATCTGCAATATGAAGCATTGATTTTGAAAGTTCGTTATAAATATCGCTTTTCGAGTTCCTGTTTTTATAGACCCTTGCAATATCAACGGCAAAATCCCTCCAAAGGTCGCCGATTGCGGTAATCTCCCTGGAAAGTTCTTTCAGCTGGTCATTTTTGAGGATTGTGGCAGCTTCCTGTAAAAATGCACCATAGATGAACCTGAAGCCGCCGCCGCCGGTCCCGATTTCCTCCTGCATCCTGATCAGCTGCCCTAAGTAATGGTTGGTGGTTTTTGTCCCTTTTTTTTCAGCCCATTTCGGGATATTTTTTGCTACCCAGCGTATGGCTTTTACCCCGACAATCGGGACCGGCGCAAGCATGTTTTTACAGGTATCTCTAATTCCTTTTCTAATAGCTTCCTCCAGGTTTACGTTGTCCGGAATATAAGTGGGGTAGTACATATGGCCTTTCGGGGGAAGTGCCCCTTTGGCATACCTTACTTTTTCCAGTTCCGCTTCAGAGAGGGAAGTCACATAATCCATTACAGGGTCACTGATTAAAAACTTGCCGTCTTCTTTTCCGTACACAACCAGATTATGGGCATTGAAATGGAATTTATATTCTTCAGGAAAATAAGTGAGATTGAAAACCCCTACCTGTAAACCCGTCGGGATATTATTTTCAAGATTTTTCTCTAAAGCTTTCTGGGCTTCCTGAGGATCGGAGAATTTTATTCTTTTTATTTTAATCCCCAGACGCTTTGCCGCTTTGCTGAATATGGCACCCGGCATGGGGCGGTAGCTGAACCCGGGAGCAAAATTTACTTTTAAAAAAGGGAGATATACAAAGAACAGTCCGGAACCGATTCCGAAAATCATAGGTTCGCTGAGCTTCAGGCCCTTATTGAGCAGTAAATTAGAGGCGACACCGTTCTCGCAATGCGCAGTCTGGTGATGTTCAAAATTAATTTTCATTCGTAACTCTTGGTTTATATAAGCCTAATGAATTTCATTCATTCATTCATTCATTCATTCACAGCTTTATCTTCCTGTCCGGTCAATCATCTTAAGATCTGTCCGGGAGATTCTTGTTGTCAGAACGAACGACAATACAATTCTCCGGGCATCTTTATTTATTTACCGTTGAAGTTTTTTAATTCATCTACTGAAATCCCGAATGTATCGGCATATCTTTTCAGTACGGATTCACTTAGTGTATTAAATATTTTAGGTTTCGTATGTCTTTTAACGCGCCACTGCCACATCCCGACATAGGCTGACAAAACCTGCAGGTCCATTTTATTGAGTTCCATGAAATAAATAACGGGGCTTACCTTATGATCGGCAACATTTTGCCTGGCTTCTTCAATCCTTTCATTAATCAGCTCCATGGATTCGTCCAGGGCAGCTTTTTTGGCATCCCATCCAATGCTGTTGGCCGTGGTATAGTTATCATTTTCATCAGTCACATACAGCACTTCCGTCATGTTGGCTGATTTCATATTGCTCTCGTCCTGTGGGAGATCTTGTTTTTTCATTGTTTATCAGTGCTTTATTTCTTGGATGAACAGGTTGATGTCAGCGCGGATCAATAATTCATCATGATGAAAAGTCTCACAAAAAATATGGCAGATGTTTTCAAACTTGGAAATCAGCGATGCCTTTGAGATGATCTTGTCACCTGCTTTCGGCAGCATGAAAACTTCAATTTTTTTGATATTGGTGATAAAGCCTATTACTTTTGTATCGGTTTCAGGGTTTTCAAAGAAGCTCTGGCCCAGGATTGAAGAACAGGTCTGGGCTAAATTCTCAATAAGGCCTGCTTCAACAAAGTGGTTATTGTGAACAAAAATATTGTCTTCTGAGATTTCAAAGGAAGTCACCACCTTTTCTTGGGTTAATTCCAGGATATAATCTGTCATCAGCATCGGTTCCCGGTGCGGAAGAAAATTATGGATGTTGATGATGTTCTCGTCCTTGATTTCCATTTTTATTTTTTAATCATAAAACCTTAAAGTTTTATGAGTTGCTTTTGAATTACAACAAACTGCTCTTTCAGCAGCTTTAAGGTTTATTTTACTACTGTTTTCATCTGGGAGCTTGCAATTACCTTATCATTCAATGTGGTAACGGCATCTACCAATGTTACGCCCATGACTTCATTCAGTATTTTAACTTCTGTCTTTAAAACATCCCCGGCTTTCGGCAGTGCCCCGGCCTCAAAAGACTTGATGGCACCGATATACCCTGTGGGTGCTTCCTTTCCCAGCAGATAAAATTTATAGCCGGTATGCAAAGCTACGCTTTGCGCCTGATGCTCAATGAGCCCTGACGCCTGGAAAAGCCCGTTATGGACAAAAATATTTTCCTCCTGAATCTGAAACCCCGAAATCAGCCGGTCTTCGGTATAGTGGTCAATACTGCTGACCATTACAAACGGTGACCGTTGGGGAATCAGGCTTTCCACAAAATCCCGGTCGTTTACAGGTAGTTTACGCTCCATCAGCAAACGGTTAACAATGCACATGAATAAGCAAACCTGCCGCTTTCAGGCACACAAAGAAGTACTTTTTCACCTTTTTTCAGCCTGCCGGAATTCATCAGCTCTTCCAAGGCAATGAAAATGGATCCTGCACCTATATTTCCTACTTCGGAAAGGTTATAAAACCATTTTTCCCAGGGGAAATCCATTCCTTTTTTGGCAAATTCGTCTTTTAACCCTTCTTTAAAATACCCTGATGAAATGTGTGCCAGTACATGGTCTATTTTTTCAGGATCCAGGTTGTGCTTGTCAAAAGAGGATCTCAAGCTTTCGGCCCCTTTTACCAGAATATACTGATCCAGGATTTTCGTATCCTGCTTCAAAGCGAAGATGGATTCTTTCAGCCATTCGTCTGAAGGGTAATCCGCCCAGGATTTCAGGCTGCCGTCTTCCTGCTTTTCACAGCCTGAATACATGCACGCTTCGATTTCATGGGCATAAGAATAGAAATCAATGAATTCTACCTTAAGCGAAGTGCTGTTTTCTCTCGGTTTGTTTTCCAACAGGAGTGCACCGGCCCCGTCAGAAAGCATCCATCTCAGAAATTCCCTTTTAAAGGCAATAATCGGCCTTTCTTCCAGCAATTTTAAGTTTTCCGCTTCGTGATTGAATTTATCTGCGGTCATCCATGCCGAGAACCTTTCCGATCCTACACAGACGGCATTTTGTTTCACCCCTGCTTTTACGGATAGGAAGCCGTAATTGAAGGCATTCATCCCTGAATTGCAGAGCCCGGTAGAGGTATTGATTTCAATAGACCTGCCCAAGTTCAGTTCGCCGTGTACCATGGAGGCATGCGAAGGCTGGATCTGGTCTGCTGATGTGGTCCCGCAGGACAGCAGCTCCATTTTTTCTTTTGAGAAGTCTTCGTCAAAGAGCATTTCAACTGCTTTTGCGGTGATCTGGGCATTGGTATGTGTAGGTTTCCCGTTTTTATCCAATGCGTAATACCTCGTTGTGATTTTATTATTTCTTAAAATTAAAGACTTTGCTTTAGATGGCGTGTCGTTTATATAACCAAGATACGTTTCCATTTCGTCATTTGAAACCGCTTCATTGGGTAGGTATGTGGATGCTTTTGTTATAAATACGTCGTACATTCTATTTTAAATTAATTCCTTGTAAATATTCTCTTTGTTTCTTTCTTTTAAACCAGAACACGGGGGTGGTCAGCAGGTGCGGAACCAGTACGATAGGTGAAATAATCCAGATCGCAGCCATCAAATATACCTTAAAGAATTTGATCAGCAATGGGCGCTTTTCTTTTTTCCTGATGATAAGGTTAGACCATACCGTGAAAATTTTGTTCCCTACTTTTTCCACTCTTACCAGGAACGGCCTGATTTCCACAGCTCCGTTTTTTACCAGTTCCGGCTGAAGCTTTGTAAAATTATCCTGGGAAAAATGGTTTTCTATGATTTCCCCGTATTTTCCGGAGCCTGCGATTTCTTCGTCTGACACGCCGGCAGCCGGCAGCATTCCTGATTTTTCTTTCTTACCGGTAGTCATCCACCGGAGGATTGTCAGTACGCTGGTATAATTGTCATGCCGGTCTACCAGTGCAATATTTCCTACCAGCTGAGCTTTCAGATCTTTCAAATATACTTTTAATTTTTCCTGCGAAAGCATCCACATGTTCCGGGTTCCGGAAATGGTAACAACCGGCGTATCTTTAAGGATATCTGCTGCATACCTGCTTTTCAGGAATGAAATGGTAGGAATGGAAGGGGTTAAATACCAGACCTGGTACCCGAATAAGATCAGGTCGAATTTCTTGTTCAGTACCTCAGCCGGAGGCGGAAGGATCTCGCTCGGGATCTGCAGGTAGGATTCCGGGAACGTATTGAAAAACACATCGCTGGGCCATGGAAAGGGAAAATCCTCTTTCAGTTTGATATTGTAATACGTAACTTCATATTCCTCGTTTTTATTCTCAAACGGCCGGGCAATATTTTTTACAATATCTTCCAGCTGGCCGGTCTGAGTGTAATAGAGCACAAGTATATTCTTTTTCATTAATTCTCTTTATCAGGGTACAAAAATATGATTTTCATATTTATTATTCAGAACTAAATACTTTTAAAGACCCGGAATCCCATGTAAGCCTGTAAACTTCAGGATCCAATCCATTTTTATCTGTATTGATGAAGATAACAATTGCAGGAAGCTCTGCCAGTTCATTAATCCTGAACTTATCATCAGAAACCAGTAAAACGTCAATCCGTTTTTTAATTTCCTCTGTATTATTTATGTAACTGATCTTTCTTCTTCTCAACAGATAATTCTGCTGGGCAACCTGCCGTTTTTCATGGTCCTTTATAAGGCTGAACACCGTCCTTCCCGGCTGTTGAAGGGTGAGCAGGACATCCTTCTGCCCGAAATCATCTGCCATATGCAGGATATAAGCATCCTTCGGGATATGTCTGTTCAGTTCGTGATAAACCGATCTGTTCCGGTCAAAATCCTTTTTTACTTCTTTCACTACTTCGGCATCTTTATACAGGAAGCTTAAAAATAATTTTTTCCTGAAGTAATTTTCGTCTTCAAGTGCTGTTCTCAGTTTGGCAAACTCCTCCCTATAGTAAGCATTGATTTTCCTGGTTCTCTCAGAATAGCTGCTGCCGAAGCTTACATCCTCTTTCATGATCCGGTCACCTACTTTTACCGTAATGGCCCCGTCATAAATAATAAAATCCCCTTTGGGCAGTACATCGGCATTTCCGTGGATGTAAAGCGGCAGGATATCCAGACCAAACTGTTCTGCCAGATAAAATGCCCCTTTGTGGAACCTCTTGACCTCATTGGTGTAAGACCGTTCCGCTTCCGGAAAAACCACCAGGGAGTATCCCTGATTTACTTTTTCCTTTAACTGATTCATCCCGTTTTCAATGCCCTGGGAAACAGGGTAGCATCCCAATGCCCTTACCATCCTTCCGAAAACCGGCGACCGGTATACCCAGTCGTTAACCAGGTAGACAACTTTGTGGGTCACCATGGAAATGGCCAGCGTATCCAGGAAAGAGGTATGGTTTGCAATAATTATTGCAGGCCTGCTGAAATCCTCTTCTGTATTTTTAATGACCTTTTTCCTTACCCATAGATTCGTAAACAGGACGGAAGTTAAAAAACGGGCTAAAATTAATTTGATTACGTTAAGCGTTCTGCCTTTGGAATTCTTTGTGGAATAACTTAAAAAGACGGAAAAGAACAGGCCTCCCAGTCCGTAATATAAAAAGGAAAACACAGAATAGATAAACAGCCTGAATGTAATAGGCGACAGCCCTTTTTTTGCCCGGTTGGTAATGACCAGCCTGAACCAGAACGGATACAGGGTTGAGGTAATGATGATTACGGAAAACATTCCGATCAGGGCAACCAAAGCCAATGAATGCAAAGCCGGATGCTTTGCGAAAATTAATGATCCGATGGATAAAATGGTGGTGAAAACAGCCAGAATAATTGAGGTCCTGTAGGTGGGAAGCTCATTTTTCCCGGTGGTATGCTCCTTCTGCATGGCCTGGGTCAGGAAGATGCTGAAATCGTCCCCTACTCCGAAAACCAGTGTGCAGACCACGGTACTGAAAATATTAAGCTCCAATCCTAAAAAATAGAGTATTCCTGCCGTCATAATCCCTGTTAAAACAATCGGAAACATGGTAAGAATCGTCAGTTCAAAATTCCTGAAGAAAATAATGATGGTTAAGACAATTGCCAGCAGGGAATAATTGATCAGGGTACTAAAATCCCTTTTTAAAAGGCCTAAAAAGTTTTCATTCATCTGTTGCCGGTCAATAGCCAGCGCATCGTGGTTTTTTTCGACATCCCGGATGAAAGCGTCTCTTTTTGTTTCATCTACCTTCACTACATTTGAAACGGTATAAAACCCGTTTTCCTGACTTAGAAATTCGGAAATCTGTAAGGCTTTTACTTTTTCATAGTCTTTCAGGCTTAAAGTGGTGTACGGCTTATTTAAATTTTCAGTAAACCGGTCAAAGGCTGAGCTGTTAAACCCGAATTTGCTGCCGTTATCAGCCAGTTCGGAAATGGTCCGGCTCTTTCTGCGCGGATCCCAGAACTTTTGCCATGCCTCAATCTTTTGCTGCTGGTCTTTCCCGGATAAAACGACATTTCCCAGAGAACTGTAACTTAATATTTTCCCTTCTCTTTTTTCTTTTTCCAGGAACCCGCTCAGCCGGGAATTCCTTGTCAAGGCTTCTTCTTCAGAATTTCCGTAAGAGATGGTATAGATGGATTTAGACGTGATGTCTGACAGCTTCTGAAGTTTTGCTTCGCTTATTTTTAAATCTTTCGGGATATAATTCAGGTCGCCGATGTCTTCATTGAAGCCAACATGCCTGAACCCGAAAAGGCAGGCGATGATCATAACGGAACAGCCGATAACTAAAGGCTTGTTTTTTTCGTAAGGGTAAGATCCTATTTTATCGATGAAATTGGTACTGACTTTATTTTCCTGAATTTTCGGTTTGTAAAGCTGGGGAACAATAATTAAAGCACAGACTGCAGATAAGATCACTGTAATGGCAGCAAAAAGCCCAAGGTCCTTCAATGCTTCGGAACGTACAAAAACAAGGCAGAGAAAAGAAACAGCCGTTGTGGCACTGCTCAATATAATAGGCTGTGTGATCTCTTTGTAAAGCTCTTCAATATTGTTGTTGTGCTTGTAGTGCGTGAGGATATGCAAGGCATAATCAATCGTAATGCCGATAAGGATTGCCCCGACACTGAGCGAAATAGCCGAGATTTTATCTTTGATGAAATATAAGATCAGCAGGGCAAGCAAAACCGCAAAAACAGTCGGAAGGAAAACAATCACCGGAGTAAAAACATTCCTGAAATAGTAGATCAGGAGAATCAGAAGGATCGTCATGGAAATAATGACCGTATTCTGGATGTCTTTTCTAATCTGCTGGGCATTTGCCACGGCGATTACCGGAGAACCGAAGTAGCTGATTTCTGTCTTGCCTGCGAATTGATTGTTGAGCCCGTTTTTTATTCCATTTAACTGATTGACGAAAAATTCATTGTTTTTGGTGTCGCTGCTTTTGTTTTTAGGATCAATAAAGAGCAGGAGATTTTTTCCGTCTTTTGTAACGATATAGCTGTCTTCAAGTTTGAAATCTTTGCTGATATTCAAAGCGTTGAGTTTTTTAATCCCTAAGAACGTAATTCCCAACGGATCTTTCTTGATGAATTCTTTGGTCACAAGGCTGGCCGGTGAAGACAGAGAGATATAATTGTTTTCTACCTGCCGTGCAATGCTGTCTTTCTGAAGTTTTTTTTCAATTTCCTGATAATCTTCTTCATTTAAGAATAACGGGAGGTTCCGGTTGACAAAATCAAAGGTTTCTGAAATTTCACTGTCATTTACCTTTCCCTGAACCGAACCGATGTATTTCTGCAGCGGTTTAATCTTGTTTAAAAATACATCCGCCGTTTCTGAGAGCTGGAAACTGTTTTCCGCCGATTTATTTTCGATAATGACAATGATCTTATCTGAAAAGTTAAGCTGTCTGAGGACTTTTGCTGTAAGGTCAGACTTCTCGCTTTTAGGAATGATCTGGTTAATGTCTTCTTCAAAATTGATTTTTGCAGCAAAAAACAGGCACAAAACGGCGACTCCTGTTGCAATAAATGCAGAAAAGAGCTTGTTTCGGGAGATGAGGTAATATAAATAAATAAAAAAACGATGCATCCCATGTTAAATCAAGCTGCAAATTTAATTTTTTCATAATGAGTTCGATAAGTTTTGACTGAAAATCAACAAAATATTTAGGCGAAATGAAAAAAAAATCTACTTTTGCAAAACTTCCCGGCTGATGAAATACTTTATGAAACAAAAATCACTGAGCCAATAAGCTCAGATTTGGTATGTTTAAAATCTCTGATGAAAAAATAAACGGATTTTTATTTATAATAATTTTTCCCTTTTTACTGTTCTTTATCTCCTATTACGGGTTTGAAACTTCCTATGTGGTCGGTATCAAATCCTGGGAAAAAGCACCGGATTTTATGTTTTCTTCCGTGTATGCCTACCGCGTAATCCCGAATTACCTGAGTGTACATGTAACGGATGCGGTAACTTTTACCGTAAATCATTACCTGCCTTTTGCGAAAAGTTTTCTTCTAAAGCAGGGATCTCTGTTTTATCACAGCACATTCCTTATTAATGTTTTCTTTTTTCTTCTTACATCATTTGTCTTTCATCTGATTTTAAAGCTGAAGCCTGTTGCGCTTCTCATCAATGAAAATGTCAGGAAAATGGTCCACCTTATTGCGGTATTTTTTATCGTGATTATGCAGTATGTTCCTACCAACTGTGACTTGATCGCCATTTTTTTTTATATCTGGGGACTGTTTTTTACCCTTAAATATGCAGAATGCAGAGCGCAGGCAGATTTAATCGGCTTGGGGATCATTATTTTTATCTCGACACTGGTGAGAGAAACAGCCTGTCTTAATATTGCTTTTTTTGCAGCGGTTTTTATCAGTTTTGAAAACCTTAAAAATAAAAACTTTATCTTTCTTAAAGAGGTATTTGCCTTGGTAATTGCTTTTATAGTACCTTATATGGCTTTGAGGATCCTGATTCCTCAGCATGCTTCATTCTTTGAAGGGATTTACCTGATTAAAAATGTAACAAGCCCGTATAACCTCGTGGGATTGCTGTTCGGTGCATTGGGTATTTATTTCAGCTATACATTCTGCGATAATACCGGTAAAACAATGATCAGGAAGTACTTATTTTTCTCCATCCCTTATCTTATTATGATTGCTTTGGTAGGGATTTTCTGGGAAACAAGGTTGTTTATGCCGCTCATTCTTACGGGGATGGTAATGGCTTCTTATCAGTTTAAAAAACATTATATCTAAGCATGCATTTATTACATCCTTATTATATCATTGCGATCATCTACATGATGATTTTCAGCTACCAGGAAGTGTTCAATGGAAGAGTGGAAAAAAAATGGCTTTGGTTTTTAGGTCTGTATTTAATGGTTATTGCCGGGCTCCGGGATAATGTAGGCCCGGATTATGGAAGTTACCGTGGGATTTATGTGTATTCAGATACCAAATATTATATTTCCCTGTTCCTGAAAGCCATCGGGATGGAGGGGCCTCAGCCCGTGGAAGTAGAATGGCTGTATGTTTTCATCAATAAGTTTCTACTCAATATCTTTAATGCCCCTTTCTACATACTTACTTTTGTCATTGCCATTCTGGCCATTTATTTTAAAGTGGAATATACGGAAGAGAATACTTTTTATCCTTTTACCTTCATGCTGTTTCTGTTTATTCCCGGATTCTTTATCGGGGAAAGCGGGCAGATCAGGCAGAACCTGGGTTCTTTCATAGCCTATTTCGGAATAAGGTATATTAAAGAACGGAAACTCATAGCCTATCTTTTATGCATTTACCTTGCCGCCGGAATCCATACTGTCTGTTATGTGTTCTTACCCATGTACTGGCTGGTGAAGATTCCTTTGAACAGGTTCGTGATGCTTGGGATGATCATTATTTCCGTATTCCTGTCGCCGTTTGAAGTATACCGTTCCTTCGGAAGTGTCATGAACAGTATTGCATCAGACAGTACCTTTGCCGTAGGTTTCAACGGGTATATGGATGAGTCTGCCGAGAGGCTGAATGGGGCCATCGGGATTCCGGAAGTAATGATGGCCATCCTCACGTTCTTCCTGTTTACCTTTGATGAAAAGATGAAAGAAAAATTCCCTTATTACGAATACCACAGAGCATATGTGGTAATCGGTGTATGTTTTTATTTCATTTTCAGGAGTAACCCTATTTTCTCTTCCAGGCTGGCCGGATCATTTATCGGGTTTGCCTATATTATCATCCCGAATGCCATGTATGTAACTTCTGAAGCTACAAAAAGAGCAATTTATTCCTTTATTATTGCGCTTACGATTTTCAATTTTGTGGTCTTTTCAAGCTTCAGGAACATTACCGCCGGAAGGTTTACCTGGGAACTTTACAAAAATCATGTTTTACCGTAATTAAACGGTAAAAATAAAAAATAGCGAGGGCAGTGTTTGATAGACGCTGCCCTCATCTGTTATGTTATTTATACCATCTATAATATTTCCCAATGTTAAGAATTGTTAAAACTGAATGTCCTTATTTATAAATTTTTTAAAAAACGCCTTGTTTTCGTAAAAAAACGATAAATCCAAATAGGATTTGTGTGATAATATATGATTTGTGTTATCTTATTATTGTGTGAATTATTTTATTCATTAATTATTTATAAAATAAATCAATTTTCTTTGAGAAAGGTGTAAATGTTGTATTTTTATAATACACAAAATTTAAAACATGAGGAAGTCAGTCATAAGTTTAGCAGCGGTATCCTGTTTTCTGGTTACGCAAGGGGTCTGTGCCAAAAGCATGGAAGTAAAAACAAGTCGGGATTTTGAGATGCATCAGAAAGCATATTTCAAAAACCCGGATTCTTTAATCAAATCATCTGCATCTCTGAATGCAGATAAAAAACAAAATCTTAATGGAAATATAAGCTCTATCGGTTTAAGTGAATTATCTGATGCTGTAAAAAGTGCATCCAGAATTGGCGGTCCGGACTGGACCAAGGCACCCAACAGTTATATATTTGATCCTAGCCAGAACGGTGACGGTCTCTATATTCCTGTAAGAAAAGCCTATGCCATGTGGGAACAGGACCGTTATATCGGCGGAGCCTCGATCCCTGCAGGGAAACTTACGGCAGATGTTTTATGGGAAGACGTCCACGGATTGATAAAGTCCGGACAGGGATATGCACTGGAAGTAGTGGACTCCGGCGAAAATGCAAAAATCCGGGTACCTGTAAATAAAGCTAAAAAAGGGAATGCGGTAGTTGTTTTCAGGGTAAACGGTGAAATTTTCTGGTCCTGGCATATCTGGGTGACGGATGACCCTTCCAATGGCTCAAAATACAAAAGTTACCCCAATGTAAAAAGGGAAAGAGCAGATGGAACTATTGAAACTATTCCTGATGCAGAATGGGGTTGGATGGACAGGAATCTCGGAGCCTTAAGCGGTTCACTTACCGCAAATGAGTGGAACAGGAACATCGGGCTGCTGTACCAGTGGGGAAGGAAAGACCCTATCCCGCCGTTGGTACAGCGTGGAAATGACTTTTACGAAGTTTCAGGATCGATAGGGCGGGTACGACACAGAGGCGCAAAGAATTTTACCGGCGCTACGAATTTTGATAATCTGAGGAGGTTTATCACGCTTTCCAGTGCCACCATCACAAATAACATCCGGCTTTCCGTAAAAAATCCGCTCAGCCTTATCTATGTAAATAAAAATGATAATTCCGGGATCGCCTATTACAACAACAATACAAACCTGATGGTAAACTGGTTCGGCAGGATGCCGGGCCTCAATGACAGCCAATTGCCCGAACTTAACCTTTGGTCAGACAACTCCCGGGGCAGGGTAAATGCCAATTATAATGCTGATGAGGCAGCGCAGCCTTATCAGGACAAATCTTCTTACGATCCGTGCCCGAACGGCTGGAGAATGCCTTCGGTTCTGGTAGCTAATTTGTCTTCATCATCATATGTGGATGATATCAGGGTAGATTTCTCACCCTTCGGCGTAAGGACAAATATGGGGAAAAATGTTTTTGAGGCCAACAGCTACCATAAAATAAAGCCTACGGATTCCGGAGTGCCGGGTTTTATGACCAACTTTAAGCTTTATCCCAATTTCGGGTTTGATCTGTCCAATGCAGGAGGCTTTAATATGGGAATGTATCCCGGGACGGGAGCTATTTTTTACAATGCTCACCAGGGCCAGTTTACAGACCAGCATCAGACGACCCTGTGGACAGCAACCATGACCAGAAACTTTGATACGACTCCGGCAGTCAGTGCAAGGACTTTATTTCTGATCCCGGATAAAAGGCAGCCTGATGTTGCGGATCCCAATTATCCGGGGGTTCAGGGCAGGTACTGGTATTTTCCTCTAGGAGGAAACCCTACTACGGATGCTGCCGGCTGCAGATGCATCAAAGATCCGTTATACGTAGTGGATGAATATGATTTCCCTACGGAATACCTTCTTCCCCAGACAGAATACCGTGAAGGCCTCGATAATCCGAATACGTACCAGGTTGTAAAGAACACTTCGGCTTTTACCATTGATATCCCGGTGAATAAGGCATTCTCCGTGCAAAGCCAGCTATTGAATAATAAAGACATTTTAAATACGGCTAACTTTAACAATCTTAAAACCAAAGTTCTCTGGACAACGAATACAAACCTGATCAATAACGTAACGGTGGTCAATCCTTCTCCGGGTTCGTTAGGCGCTATTACATCTTCCAGGATTACAGTTACCGTAAATCCGAACCAAAGCGGGAACGCTGTGGTAACGCTGCATAACGGAAGTGTCACCAATCCGGTGTACTGGTCCTGGCATATCTGGGTAACGGATACTGCTGTGGGTTCATATAATTACACAACAGAATTACCGGTCTCTTCGGTCACCAATTATGTCAATTACACGCCAAAGTCCGATAATATTTTCCAGACTGAATTTATGGACAGGAACCTGGGCGCCACGGATGCCTTTCCGGTAGTGGATAATCCGCTGGCCCCGTCCGCAGCAGAACTGGCAAAGATCAAAGCTTCTACCGGCATGCACTACCAGTGGGGAAGAAAAGACCCGATTCCGGTTTTTCAGTATGCAGATGACCGGGCTTCTTACCCTGTTTACCTTGGAAATGTAAATGCAGCCGGAACAACTACGTACAGCACACTTTCCTTTGCCTCCTACAATGATCTGGCAGGAAACTATATCGTACCTTATAATACCTATGCAAATGCTTCCAATGCCAATGTTCTGACCACTGATAAAACCTCGGAAAAAATTGCAAAAGTACTCTCTTATTCTGTAAGAAATCCGCTGGTGTATATGGTTCCGAGCAGTTTCGCGCCTTATAACGGTTCGGCACCGCTTTATACAAACGGTACCGACTGGCTGGCTACCGAACCGAATCTGGCTCCGGACCGTTGGGGAAGAGGAGGCGAAAAATCTCCTTTCGATCCGTGTCCTGAAGGCTGGAGGGTTCCTGATCTTACCGGTGTGGCCATTGCCTCCGGACAGGATTTTGGATTTACATCATGGTACAAAAAAGATAAAAATGTAGCTACTGCATACAGTGTGCTGAGTGATTACGCAGGACAGAGGGTAAGAAGAAGTTCTTCGCTAAGTTATACAATCGGCTATACGTTTAATGATTCTTCTTACAGAGTGGGCAATTACCCTAATTCCGGATCACGCGGATTCAGAAGCGTAACGGCTAACCAGCCTGCTGCAGGAACTTTTAATGCCATTAATTTCCAGTATCCGGGAGTCTGGACGGCCGCCTTGAACAGCAACTATATCGGAAGGCCTATCAATGTATTATTTGATACTGCATCTAATGCCAACCGTATGATTGCCTTCCATGATAACAATGACCCTTATTTCGGGATGAGCTGCCGATGTGTTAAAATTAAATATGATGCTGACGGAAATGAAGAAGGTGTGGTTCCAAGGCTGCAGGTTACTGCTTTGCCGGCTACAAAACCTTCGGCGGTTCTCAGTGGAAAAGCAATTCAGGAAACTGCCAGGGAAAAGACATCATTCTTTCCGAATCCTGTAAGAAATGAGCTTTATATCAGGACACCGGACCGTAATGACGGGTATTACTACCAGGTCTATAACATGTCCGGCCAGCTGGTGAAATCCGGTAAATTTGAGAACGGGAAAACAGATCTTTCTTCACTGATTTCAGGAGCTTATTTATTAAGGATTAACGATTCAAAAGAAGTGGTAAAGATTATTAAAGAGTAATCTGAGCATTAATAAATAGCTAAAGGAAATAAAGCAGACTTACGCTGAAATTCATTATTTTTGAACCTGCAAAAAAATGATGAAAATAAGCTGAACCTGCTTTGTTTCCTTTTTTATGTTCTAATTTTAAACACATTATGAGGCCATCCCAATTTGTTCAGTACTTTAATATTAAAATTTTTATCTATTTCCTTATAGCGGTTACTGCACTCTACACCCTTGTTTTTACCTGCTATTATAATTTTAAGGACGACGGCTATATTCTTGCGGACTGGCTGATCAATTACCAGGACGGCGGTTTCAAAAGAAGGGGATTGTCCGGAAGCTTCTTTTTTATATTACAGGATCTTACAGGGCTGAGCCTTAATTATATTGTTTACTTCTTTCAGTTTATAATCATATCAGGTTTCTTCTGGCTATATACAAAACTGATCAGTTACAAAATGACAGATCTGCTGTACCTGTCTCTTTTGCTTTCTTCAATAGGTTTTATAGGGCTTTTGAACACGGTAACCTATGTCGGGAAAAAAGAATTTATCGTTTTTCTGCTGTTTACCTGGTTTGTCTATCTTCTGGATAGAGGCAAACTTACAAGGTACCGGGAATATATTTTCTGTGCGGCTCTTTTCATCACTACATTACTGCATGAAGTGGTGCTTTTTTATATTCCGTATTTTGCTATTGCCCTGTATTTAAAAACAGGAAAATTTGAATATAAAAGATACCTGAAATACTTTCTTTCCGTCATAATCCCGACTGTGCTCATCTTAATCTTCGGGAAAAATGTAAATGAAGGAATGTCCCTGCAGATCCTCGCCGATCGGGGGGTTCATCCGGTATACGGGATCTTTTACTGGAATATCAATGAAAGAGACTATATTATCGAACATAAAAATGAATATGCACTTTATCTGATAAGCGTACTGTTCAGCATCTTTCATCTAAGCTATTATTTAAAATTTCTAAATAACAGAAAGGTGTTGTCTATTTTACTGGCCGGTGCTTTTTTATTTTCGCTTCCGCTGTTTTACCTGGCAATTGATTGGGGAAGATGGATGTATATCCATATGATGATGATGATCGTGCTTTTTGCTTTATTATTGAAGAAAAGCAGTTCTGTATATGGATTTGAACTGATCGTCATTGATAAAAAATTCTGGATCACACTGGCTATTATTATTTTCTCTTTAATCTACAGGGTAGAGATGTCCGGGAAAGGGTTTACCTTCCAGGGGATCTTGTACAGGGTCTGTATTGCACCTCTTGAATTACTAAATAAAATGTAATAAAAAAATCTATCTGATAAAAAAACTTTACTTTTGCAAAAATTTTAGGATGTCGAAAAATTTAGTAATCGTAGAATCACCGGCCAAGGCAAAAACTATTCAGAAGTATTTAGGAAAAGATTTTGATGTAAAATCCAGTTTCGGACACATCAGGGATCTGCCTAAAAAAGGAATGGGAATAGACCTGGCTACATTCAGCCCGGATTACGAGGTTTCTGCAGACAAAAAGAAATTGGTAACGGAACTGAAAGCGGCAGTGAAGAAAGCCGAAATGGTATGGCTGGCTTCCGATGAAGACCGTGAAGGAGAGGCTATTGCCTGGCACTTGTCAGACGAGTTAAAGCTGAAGCCTGAAAACCGCAAAAGAATTGTCTTCCACGAAATTACCAAAAATGCCATTCTGAAAGCCATTGACAACCCCAGGGATATAGATCAGAACCTGGTGAATGCCCAGCAGGCAAGAAGGGTGTTGGACAGGATCGTAGGTTTTGAAATGTCACCGGTACTCTGGAAAAAAATAAAGCCAGGATTGTCGGCAGGAAGGGTACAGTCCGTTGCCGTAAGATTAATTGTGGAAAGAGAAAAAGAAATCCGCGAATTTGTTCCGAAAGCAAGCTTCAGGCTGGACGGTATTTTTCTGAACCAGGCCCAGCAGGAAATCGCTGCAAAACTTAAGAAAGATTTTAATAAAGAAGAAGAGGCTGAAAAATTCCTGGAACTGGCGAAGGCTGCGGAATTCAAAGTACTGAATGTTGAGACAAAACCGGGAACACGTTCTGCGTCTGCCCCTTTTACCACCTCAACCCTGCAGCAGGAAGCATCATCCAGACTCGGATATAATGTAACCAATACCATGCGTATTGCCCAGCGGTTATACGAAGAAGGGTATATTACGTATATGAGGACAGACTCGGTAAACCTTTCCCAGGAAGCCATTGAAGGCGCAAAAAAACAGATTACTTCAGAATACGGGGCAGAATATTCTGCACCCAGAAATTATACCACAAAATCTTCATCTGCACAGGAAGCCCATGAAGCCATCCGCCCTACGGATTTCAGCGTAAAAAGTATAGGGGATGTTCAGCTGAATAAATTGTACCAGCTGATTTACCGAAGGACCCTTGCTTCACAGATGGCCAATGCCAAAATTGAAAAGACCGTTATTGAAATCGGTAATGCCGGATTGCCTCAGAACTTCGAGGCACAGGGGGAAGTAATTATCTTTGACGGGTTCCTGAAAGCCTACGGGATTGTAAAAGCAGAAGACGATGATGAAGAAAACAATGAAAAGCTGCTTCCGAAAGTAAAAGTAGGGGAAGTTTTAGACTATAAAAGAATCACGGCAACAGAAAAGTTTACAAGACCAAGCGCAAGGTATACGGAAGCCGGCTTGGTAAGAAAACTGGAAGAGTTGGGAATCGGCCGTCCGTCAACCTATGCGCCGACCATTCAGACGATCCAGAACCGTGGATATGCTGATAAAAGAGAAATTGAACCTCAGACCAGAGAGGTGGTAAAAATTTCCCTGACAAAAAATACCATCAAAAAAGAAATCCTTGAAGAAAAGTTCGGAGGCGACAAAAATAAGTTTGTACCTACCGATATCGGGGAAGTGGTGAATGATTTCCTTACCGATCATTTCAAAGAAATCTTGGACTACGGCTTTACGGCGAGAGTAGAGGAAAGTTTTGATGAAATTGCCAGTGGCGACCAGAAATGGAAGCAGATGATGAATGATTTCTACTCGAAATTCCATCCGAGGATTGAAGATGTAGAAGAAAATGCAGACCGCGCCACAGGAGAAAGGCTTTTGGGTACAGATCCTAAAACCGGTAAAAATGTCCATGCCAGAATCGGGAGGTTCGGGGCGATGATCCAGATCGGTGAAACGGATGATGAAGAAAAGCCGGTTTTTGCTTCTCTGATGGCCGGACAGAATATTGCCACCATCACTTTTGAGGAAGCCCTTGAGCTGTTTAAGCTGCCTTTTGACCTGAATGAAGTGGACGGACAGCCGGTTTCAGTCGGAGTCGGAAGATTCGGTCCTTACGTAAAATGGGGCGAAACCTACATCAGCATTCCGAAAGGTGAAGATCCGCTGTCTGTAGACCAGAAACGTGCGGAGGAAATCATCAATGAGAAGAAAATAGCCGATGCGCCCATTGCCAGCTATAAAGGCGAGCCGGTAACCAAAGGTACCGGAAGGTTCGGGCCTTTCATCAAATACAGAAGTATTTTCGTGAATGTGCCGAAGAAATATGATTTTGAAAATCTTTCCCAGAGCGATATCAATGAGCTGATTGATGCCAAGCTGGAAAAAGAAGCCAACCGGTATATCCAGCAGTGGGAAAAAGAAAAGATATCCATTGAAAACGGAAGATGGGGGCCTTTCATCAAATTCGGTAAAGCCATGTTTAAAATCCCGAAAAAATCAGACGATGCCAAATATGAAGGCGAAGAACTGAAAGATATTTCTCTTGATGAGGTTAAAAAATGGATCACTGACCAGGATCCAAAAGCCTTTGCGGAGAAAAAGAAACCGGCAGCGAAGAAAACTGCGGCTGCTAAAAAAACAACAGCGACTGCCAAAAAGCCTGCGGCTAAAAAACCGACAGTGAAAAAGCCAACGGCAAAAAAATAAATTGATTTTTAAAAAAATATGAAGCACAGATTTTTAGTCTGTGCTTTTTTTGTTTTTATCCAAGAAAACCACTTTAGCATATTTTTGATTACAATTATAGCACGTTGAAACAGTTTTTCTCTGATTTTTATAACTTGTTGGATATCCTGAAAAAAGTTTGTGCAGGAATATGTTCTTTTGTCCTTTTCTCTTTTATGAGTTCTGAGAATGGAATACCACAATTATAGAAAAACAATGAATTTTTGTTCTGTATATTCATTTGAATATACTCATAATTTTAAAATCCTGAAACCGCAGGATACTCAATCTATAAGCTTCTGCTAAATTAGCTTTCAAATAGATGATATGACTAAGGACACGACATTCACACGCAAAAATTTTCTGAAAATTTCAGCCTTGGGAATGGGTGCTGTAATTTTGGGTTCTTCATTTACAAGCTTGTTATCTACGGAAGAAAAACCGTATTTTAATCTAAAACCCATCGGGGCGGCAGTTTTCTCTGGAAGGCTATTACATCTGGTGCAGTTCACCGATTTGGGGTGAAGACGGGAAAGTCCATCTCTTTTATTCCCGGTGGAAAAAAGAAAAAGGGATGGGCGGCTGGCTTAACGGTTCTGAAATCTGCCGTGCAGAAGCCAATTCTCCGTTTGACACATTTGAACATAAGCAGGTTATTCTTGTTCCCAGAGGTGAAGGTTTCTGGGATGCCACAACTTGTCACAATCCCTTAATTAAAAAAGTGGAGGATCGGTATTATCTGTTCTTCATGGGAAATTCCAACGGGAAGACCAATACCAAAAGAATCGGACTGGCCACTTCAAAAAGTCTCGACGGAGACTGGACCAGGCCTGAACAGCCTTTGCTCCTTCCCGGGGAAGAAGGTTCCTGGGACGACCATTGCACAACGAATCCTGCTTTTGTAAAAGGAAACGACGGTAAATACTGGCTGTTCTACAAATCCTGGAACACGGAAGAATATGTAACCCAGAAAGGTGCGGTAAGAGGAAACCGGAAATACGGGCTGGCAAAGGCAGATTTTCCGGAAGGGCCTTACCGGAAAGTATCTGAAAACCCGGTTATTGATTTTTCATCACTGCCTGATAATGCCCAGCTGGAAGATGCTTTTGTCTGGAAGCAGCATGGGAAATTTCATATGGTGGCAAGGGATATGGGATTCTATAATCACGAATACGGCCTGCATTTAACCACAAAAGACGGGATCCGCTGGACGAAGCCGGAAATTGCCTATCTGGAAATGAAGCATTACATCAGTGAACCGGCTCCTCCCAGACATTTAAACCGGTTCGGAAGGCTGGAACGCCCGATGATTTTGATGGGTAAAGACAGGAAAGAACCTCAGTTTTTATTCGGGGCCACGCAGGGCGGCATATCTGGAACTTCTACGGCTTTTGTTTTTGAGATTTTAAAATCTTAAAAGAGGAATAATATTAAAATAATAATATAAAGCCATTAACAAAAAGTGTTAGTAATTTTTTATGGTTGGCAAATAATTTAATTTTAATACTTTTGACCCCAAATTAAGATTGAAACGAGAGAATGAATTTTGAAGATTTTATTATTTCCCCAAGAAATTTCAAAACGGAAAACTGGCAGATCGGGAGCCGGATCACGAAAAATATAAAGGAAGACAGCATCGTACTCCTTTTCGTTTCGGATTACCGGGGGGCAAACGGAAGTGCGGAAGTACAAGACTTTACCGGGATCAGGAAAGAGTTTTACAAATTGTCACAGCTGGATTTTGATATTCCTGTTGTGGACCTGGGTGACCTGGTTTCCGGGAAATCCGTTCAGGATTCCCACTATATCCTTCAGGAAGTATTATCGGCCTGTCATTTTAAAAGAGCAGTCCCGGTAATTATCGGAGGCTCGAATGATTTTGCTTTTTCGCTTTTTTCAGCCCTGAACCTTCATCTGAAACACATCAATTACACCCAGATCAGCAACATCATTTCCCTGAACCAGGGAGAGGCAATTGATGAATACACTTTTTTAGGCAAAATTTTAGGATCGAAGAATTTCTCTATCAAGAATTACCATCATTTAGGCTACCAGAAACATTTGAATGAAGCAGATTCCATACGGCTGATCAAAGAAGTTGAATTTGATATCGTGCGTCTGGCAGAAATGATGAACTCTACGGAAAAAACCGAGCCTTTTTTCAGGAAGGCAGACCTGGTAACAGTTAACTGTGATGCCATAGAAAGCTTCAGCGAACCCTTTTCCGTAAATCCGCAGGTAAACGGCTTGAACAGAAGGGAAATCTGTGCCTATATGAAAGAAATCGGGCTGAGCGAAAACCTGAAATCTGTCGGGATCTTCAATTATAATATTTATTCCGGGAACCAGCTGAACCATCAGCTTCTCGCACAGATGATCTGGTACCTTACAGAAGGGATTAACATCCAGAGGTCCCATCCTAAAGAAAGGCATTATGAACTGTTCTATGTTTTGGTTGATGACCGCCAGTATGCCTTCAAAAGGGATACATTCAGCAATCTCTGGTATTTTGGGGATGATGAAAATATAGAAAACTGTATTCCCTGCTCCAGAAAAGATTTTGAAGAAGCCAAAAAAGGCTGGCTCAGTGCCCGGTTTACCAAAATATAAGATATGACAGATGTTCCCCTGAAAGTTTCCGTTATTGTTCCTGTTTATAATGTAGAGAACTACCTGGCGAAATGCCTTGCTTCTTTGGTCGGGCAGACATATCCGCATATGGAAATCCTGGTGGTGAATGACGGCAGTAAAGATAATTCCGGACAGGTTATACAGGATTTTGCCCATCGGTATCCTGAAAAAATAAGAGTGTTCACCAAAGAAAACGGAGGATTAAGCGATGCCCGCAATTTTGGGATTGACAGGGCAACGGGAGATTATATCGGTTTTGTGGACAGCGACGATTATGTAACGCCGGATATGTTTGAAGAAATGCTGGCCCTGGCAGAAAAGCATCATTCTAAAATGGTAATCTGCAACATTCAGAAAGTTGACCAGAATGGAAATGTTACCCAAAAGCTGACCCAGATCCCGAATATGCCGGAATACATTGCGCTTAAAGACAATTTTTCGGTTTTTGCAGACCTGAGTTATTTTGCCTGCAATAAATTATTCAGTAAAGAACTGTTTAACGGAAAAAGGTTTAAGAAGTCCGTTCATTTTGAAGACATCCAGCTGATTCCGCAGCTTTTACTGGAATGTGATACGGTGGCCCAGACTCAGAAATTTCATTACCAGTATCTCGAAAGAACGGATTCCATTACAAAGACACATACGGCAAAGGGCCTGGACATCCTGAAGGCCGTAGAAGATGTGGAGTTTCATTTTGCCCATTCGCGGTATTCAGACAGAAAATCAGAACTCAGAAGTTTTCAAATTTTTGAAGGGGTATATTCATTTCTGGCTTATCTGGCTTTTGTAAAAGAAGAAAAAATTTTCAATGAAATGGCCGGGGAACTGGAGCTTTTTATAAAAAAAAGAAATATAACACTGAAAGATATATTAAAGTATAATCGTTTTGATCAAAATTATCTGTTATCTTTGCCGCTGAAAAAAAAGATATTTTATCTGTTATTTTTTGCAGGGCAGAAAAAACTGATAAGGAAATTAATTTAACACAAATGTTAAGTACTGTTGTTTCGGGAGTATAAAAGTCGGATTAATAAGCCCTTAATAAAGATATGGAAGTACTTGAATAGAAAAAATGAAGAATTTTGAATTGTTCTTAACTCAATCGGGAATTCCTATTTTTTATTTTAAAATAGGGCTGGGTTTTTTATTTTCGTTTTTAATCACTTTTTTCTCCGTTCCTACGATCATTAAAATTTCCAGAAGGAAAAACTTAATGGATGAACCGGGGGTAAGAAGTTCCCACCTGAGAAAGATCCCCAATCTCGGAGGTATTGCTATTTTCTATTCTATCGGGGTATCCGCTTCCATTTTTGCGTATGAACTTTTTGACCTCTATAAATTTCTATTCGCTTCAATGATCATTCTCCTGTATATCGGGGTTATGGATGATATTGTGGTAATGAGGGCCTATAAGAAACTGGTGGCACAGATTGTTGTCTCGGCACTGATTGTGATTGGCTCAGACATACGGATCAGGAGCCTTTTCGGTATTCTGGGAATTTATGAACTCAAGTATTTTATCAGCGTAATTTTCAGCATCGTCACTTTCATTATACTCATCAATGCCTTTAATCTTATTGATGGGATCGATGGGCTTGCAGGAGGGTATTCTGTGATCTGCAGCGTGCTTTTCGGCGTAAGTTATTACAGGCTGGGTGCCTATAATTATCCGCTTGTTGTTTTATCGGTCATTATTATCGGGGCAGTACTGGCATTTCTGTATTATAATTTATCCAATTACAGGACCAATAAAATTTTCATGGGAGATACCGGATCAATGCTTTTGGGCTTTCTACTGGCCTTTACCTCCATCTGTTTTATTGATGTTTTTATTGACAGGAAGCTTCCGGGTGTTCCTCGCTATTACCTGCAGTCTGCTCCGGTAATGGCAGTAGCCATCCTTATTCTGCCAATTGTAGATACCCTGAATGTCATTATCATCAGGCTGGCAAACAAAAAATCGCCCTTTGATGCCGATAAGAATCATATCCATCATAAATTTTTACAGCTGAATCTCACCCACCGCAGATCCAGCTTCTATATTATTTTATATTACCTTTTTGTGGTAGGCGTTGCTTATTATTTCAGACATATAAATATCAATCTTTTGTTAGTGGTTATTTTGCTGGTAGGCTTTTTAGGGGCCTATATTCCGGATTTTATCTATGTTATAAAAAATAATAAAAAGACTAATCATTAAATCTTTACTTTTGCAAATAATTTGAAAATATGATGAAGAACTATAAATACATATTCCTTTTATTATTCTCTTTCCTGATGATGACATCCTGTATCACAACAAAAGATGTGCGTTACATGCAGCCTAACGAAAGTCTGGTCATTAATGAAGAAGGGCTGGTTCCTTATAATATCCCGGTCTACAGAATTACCAAAAATGATATCCTTAACCTTAATATTGTAACCACGCCAAAAGGTGATGCGGCACAGTTTTATTCTTCTCTGAATACATCTGGATCTACCGTTGCCCCAACTACAAATGCCGTAGCGAGCGGTGGAGGCGGTGCAACAGGCGGAGGCGGTAATTCAGGAGGAAGTGTCGTATTTTATTTTAACGGTTTAAAGGTAGATTCCAAAGGTGATATTAATGTTTTCGGGATCGGTTTTATAAAAGTAGATGGGCGGACGATAGAGGAAGTAAGTGAAGAAATCCAGCAGAAAGTTAATGAAAACTTTCAGGAAGGCAAATCTGAGGTGAGGCTTAATACCAACGGGATTACTTTCTATGTCTTAGGCGATATCGAAACAACAGGAATGACCGGAGAGAAGGTAGTGCATAAAAATACACTTACCATTACCGAAGCCATTTCGATAAGCGGCGGCCTTAACAGGACTATAGACAGGAAAAATATTATAATCCACAGAAAGCTTCCGGAAGGGATCAAGATCGCAAAAATAGACCTTACCCGTGAAGATGTGATGAACTCTCCTTACTACTATGTACAGAACGGAGATGAGATCTATCTGAATACCAGGGCCAAGAGCTTAAACGGGCTTGGAAAAGACCCTATTCAGACTTTAACAACAGGAGTATCGGTAATCACTACTGCATTATCAATTTATCTACTTCTAAAAAACCTTTAACAGCATGATTCCAGGAAAAGATACTACGACAGAGAGAGTGGAGACCCAAAAGGAAAAATACGGCTCTTTCGCTCTGTTTGATATTGAACATTTTTTAAGAAGATTGCTGAAAAACTGGTATTGGTTTGCTTTTATGTTTTTCATAGGGTACGCAATTTCCTGGGTCTACAGCAAATATTACGCACAGAATATATATGCTTCCAATATTTCATTAAGTATTTCCAATAATACATCAAGCTTTTTTACGCCCAATCAGTCAATTAATTTCATCTGGGGACAGGGTGGAAACCAGGACGGTGTATATCTGAAAAAAATGCTTTTATCAAGAACCCATAATGAGTTTTTGGTTAAAGAGCTTGATCTTTTTGTTAATTACTCTACAAAAGGAGTTATAAAATCCACTTATCTGGATAGGGACGATTCTCCTGTATCCTTCCAGATAGACAGGAAGCATCTTCAGCAGATGGATTATCCGGTGACCCTGGTTCCTAAAGGTAAAAATACATTTGAAGTGGTTCTTCCGGAAGACGGACAGTCCACTAATCTGTACAGTTATGAGGCAGAAAGCTTCTCCAACATTAATCCCTATCAGAGGCCGGCCAATAAGATAATAAAAATCGGAGAGTGGTATACATCACCGAATCTTAGGTTCAGGCTGATTGCCAATCCCAAAAAGTCCGAAATCAAGCTTGAAAATATTATTGTCAAACTATACACGGTAAACCAGTCGGTTACCAATATTGTTTCCAATATAGGAGTGGATTTTGATAAGGAGATCGGTACCATTATGATCATAACGAAGACGGGATATAATCTTAACAGCACAGTGAACTTTCTCAACATGTCTGTCAACCAGCTGCAGAAACGCAGATTAGCTGATAAACTAACGGTTGATAAAAATACAGATGTTTATTTAAAAGATAATCTTGAAAGAATCAGGAAAAAACTGGATTCAAGTGCTGATGTCTTGAATTATATGAAAACCAGTGAAAAGCTCTACGATATCAAAGACCGTGATGAGAAATCCTTAACAAAGATTAAAGAACTGGAGGCCAAAAAGGCAGATATCGAAAGCAAGATCACTTCCTTAAACCAGATCAAACAAAGCCTGGAAGCCCAGAGTTTTGAAAAAATGATCAGTACTACGGCGGCCGGTTTTCAGGATGGGTTCTTCAGTGCTTCAGTTTCTGAGCTTAAAGCATTATATCTGAAAAAACGTGAAATGGCATTGATCTATAAGCCGGATTCTGAGCCGATGAAAGAGATCAACAGATTGATTGACGATGCTAAAATGAATTCTAGCGGTGCCTTGAGGAATTACTATTCAGGATATTATAATGAGATCGGAAAAATCAACCAGCAGGTGGATCAGGCAAACTCAGATCTGTCAACCTACCCTGAAAAACAGAGAAGGTACCTGGATGCGGAAAGAGGGTACAGTATGATTGAAGCTACCTACAACAGTTTGATGGGAAGACAGAATGAAACCCAGATGAGAATGGCGGGCAACCAGTCGGATATTACCGTGATTGACCCGGCGAAGAATGTAGGACAGCCACCAATTGCACCTAATATAAAAGCAACAAAATTAGGGATCATAGGTGGGCTGTTGGTTTTGCCATTGCTGTTTATTTTAATAGGAGAATTGCTGGACAACAAAATCAGGAATATCAAAGAACTGCTTAATGCCACCAGGATTCCGCTGCTCGGCGTGATCGGGAATAACAGTAATGAAAATATGCTTACCGTACTGGATCAGCCAAAATCTTCCGTTTCAGAGGCTTTCAGGGGACTTAGAGCGAATGTGCGGTTCTTATCCGGTGAAAACGGTGAGAGCAAAACGATACTCATTACCTCTTCAATCGGGGGAGAAGGGAAAACCTATGTTTCCATTAACCTGGCCTCGGTGCTTGGTTTAAGTGATAAAAAAACAATCCTTCTGGGAATGGACCTCAGAAAACCTAAGATCTTCGGGGATTTTAAAATCGACAATAAATACGGGATTTCAAATTACCTGACCGGTGAAGTGGAAATGGAACAGATCATCAACAAAACGAGAATCCCTAACCTTGACGTGGCAACCTCCGGACCTATCCCGCCAAACCCTTCCGAGCTTTTGATGAGCGACAGGAATATCAAGTTTATAGAAGATCTTAAAGAACTTTATGATTTTATCATCATTGATTCTCCACCTGTAGGCCTGGTAGCGGATTCTTATGAACTGATGAAATATTCGGATGCGAATATCTATGTGGTGCGTCATGAATATACGGAAAAATATATGCTGAAGATGATTACCGAGAAATACCATAACGGAGAAATCAATCATCTGGGAATCGTGTATAATGACTATACTGTTAAGCAGGGCTATGGGTACGGCTACGGTTATGGCTATGGTTACGGCTACTTTGATGAAGACAAATTCTATAGAGAACCTTTACTGATAAGAATTAGGAATAAAGTTCAGCAGATATTCAATAAAAAATAATACTTTTAAGCCCTCATTTAATGGGGGTTTATTACTGTAGTAATCATGTTGAATCTATTAAAAAAAGAATAATTTGGCGAGTTTACCGTTTACTTTATAACAAATTATGTTTTTTTGTTTATTTTTAACTAAGCATTAAGATTATCTTTAATATAAAAATGTTTTATATTTGCAAAAATTAAATTTTAAAATAACCATAAATCCATATTCTTTTATGAATAGAAAATTATTGTTTAGCTTCCTTGCCGCTCTAGGAACAGTGGTAAGCGTTAAAGCTCAAAGAAACGAACTTGGAGTTCGTCTAGGTATGAGTAACCTAGTTGGGGATATAGGGAGAACGAATTATCTTTTACAAAAGCCATTGGATTTAAGTAAGACGTCGGAGTGGGGAGTTCCGTTTTATGGGGGTATTTTATACAGATTTAATTTTAATCCCCATCAGACCGTAAGATTGGATCTTGGGTATAACCAGATACAGTTTGATGATAAAGTAGCAAAAGAAGAATACAGGCAGAACAGGAATTCATTCGGGAAAAATAATGTTTATGAAGCAAGTTTGGTTTTCGAATACAACTTCTTCCCGGTAAACAATGAGCAGAAAAATATGGTGAGCCCGTATATTTTCGGTGGGATAGGTGCCTTGATGTTTGATGCGCCGAAAGCCACGCTGGTAAATGATTTCAGAAGAGACTCAGACGGAGTGGCACTGGCCCCGATCAATGAACTGGATTTTACCACAACACCGGTATACTCTACCGGAAAAAAGACAACCATGCATATTCCTTTTGGGGTAGGTTTGAAATATAAGTTCAACTATAATTGGGCCATCTTTGCTGAAGCCACCTTCAGATATACGGTGACGGATCAGCTGGATTACAACAGAATTCTGAGCAAAGATGTAATCTCCAGCTATAACGGGGATATATTAAGCCCGGTTACCGGAGGATCATTGCTTGAAACCGATGCATATTATGTAGTATCCAAAGAAAGAGAAGCTGCATTTATAGGAGAAAGAAATATAGGGGATCTTAAGTCCAAGGACTGGATGAACACCGTAAGCTTAGGGCTTACCTACTCATTCGGAAGACCTCCGTGTTATTGTGATTAATATGTCGTTGATAAAAGATAAAATAGATCCTGAAAATTTACCAAAACATGTTGCAATCATCATGGACGGTAATGGAAGATGGGCAAAATCACGTGGCGAAGAAAGAACTTTCGGCCACAGGAATGCCATTAATGCGGTAAGGAATGCCATTAATGCATGCAATGAAATAAACATTCCCTATTTAACGCTGTATACCTTTTCCTCGGAAAACTGGAGCCGCCCTGCAGAAGAAGTACATACCTTAATGAATCTGCTGGTGGAAACCTTACTTCTGGAGGCGGAGGAAATCTTCAGCAAAGGGTTAAGGATGCATGTTATCGGGAATCTGGACAAACTGCCGTCACTGGTGAAAGACCAGCTTCTCCGGGTAGTGGAACTTACAAAAGAAAACACAAAAGGCAATTTGGTACTGGCAATCAGCTACGGTTCCCAGAATGAAATACTGAATGCCATAAAAAATATAAGCGAAGACGTAAAAGAAGGCAGGGTAGATGTAGAAAATATTGATGAGAAATTATTCGAAAGTTACCTATATACAAAAGATTTTCCGCCTGTTGATCTGCTGATCAGAACCAGCGGCGAAATCAGAATCAGCAATTTCCTCCTTTGGCAGATCGCTTATGCAGAACTGCAGTTTTTAGATGTTTTGTGGCCGGACTTCACAAAAGACATTTTCTTTCAGTGTATTGTTAATTATCAAAACAAGGAAAGAAGATTCGGAATGACCGGCGAACAGATAAAAATCCAGTAAATTAAGAAAAGAAAGACTACGATAAAAATGAAGTTTAGACTATTACCCATCATCATGTTTGTTGCTTCTGCACATTTTTATGGACAGGTAACTCCACAGGACAGCACAAAGGTGAGCAATTCTGTGCATGCAGAAAACCAGGCAGGAACCTACACCTTGAAAGACATTGTTGTAGATGGGGTTAAAAAATATACGCCAGCTCAGATTCTGAGGTTTACAGGATTATTAAAAGGTGAAACTGTAGATATCCCGGGACAGAAAATCAGCAATGCTGTTAAAAAACTTTGGGACACCCAGTCTTTTTCTGAGGTGGAAGTGTATGTACAGAGTATTGAAGGCGAAACGGTAATCCTGCGTTTCTACCTGCAGGATCTTAAAGACCTTGGTGAAGTGAAATTCACCGGGAAAGGGATCGGTAAATCGAAGAATGAGAAAATGGCTAAAGATAACAATCTGAAGCCCGGTACTAAAATTACCCAGAACTTAGTTTCAAGTCTTAAAACAAATATCCCTAAAGACTATATCAAAAAAGGATATGCAGATGCTAAAATTACCATTCAGGATAAAGTAAATGCAGGTGACCCTAATTTGGTAGACTGGACGATTAATGTCGATAAAGGGAAAAGGATTAAGATAGATCACATTGAATTTGAAGGAAATCAGGCGGTGACTGACAGAAAGCTTAAAAAGAACGCTTTTAAGGAAACCAAACAGAAAAGATTCGGGATCGGGGGAATCCTGAAGTCTTCAAAATTTATCGAAGGCAAATACCAGGAAGACAAACAGAACCTGATCAGTTATTACAATTCCTTAGGATACAGGGATGCAGCTATTGTTTCAGATTCTGTATGGAGAAATAAAAGAAACAATTACGAAATTAATGTAAAGCTTAGCGAAGGAAAGCAATATTATATCGGTGACATTACCTTTACCGGAAACACTGTATATCCTACAGATTATCTTCAGAGGTTATTGGGATATAAGAAGGGAGATATTTACGATGCCGTAGGGTTCAACAAAAAAGTTGGGGAAGACGGCGGAAAAGAAGATGACTCAGATATCAAGTCGATGTACATGAACAACGGCTATCTTTTCTCTAATGTGACACCGGTGGAAAAATCGGTAAGCGGTGACAAGATCAATCTTGAAATCCGGATCAATGAAGGAGAAAAAGCAACCTGGAACAAGGTGACGTGGGAAGGAAATACCACTACCCATGACCACGTAATTCTCAGGGCACTGAGAACAAGACCGGGGAACCTGTTTGCTAAGAGTGATATTAAAAGAACCTATTTTGATCTGGCAGGGATGCAGTTCTTTGATCCTCAACAGGTAGGACAGGATATCCAGCCGAATCAGCAGGATAATACTGTGGACATTAACTGGAAGCTGGTAGAAAAAGGATCTTCACAGGTACAATTGCAGGCCGGTTACGGAGGGAACAGCTTCATCGGGACATTAGGATTAACCTTCAATAATTTCTCGTTAAAAAACTTTCTGAAGTTTAAAGACTTTAGACCGGTTCCTCAGGGTGACGGGCAGACTTTGTCACTTCAGGCACAGGCAGGGCAGTACTTCCAGAATTACGGAGTTTCATTTACTGAACCTTGGTTATTCGGGACCAGACCTACTGCACTTTCTGTAAGTTTAAACAATTCCAGGGTAAAATATTCAGATCAGTTCGGATCTTCCCAGAAGCTGAATATTTTCTCCGCTACAGTAGGATTAAACAGATTGCTGAAATGGCCGGATGATTATTTCTCTCTGTATACAGGACTTCAGTTCCAGAAATATGACTTTAAAAACTATCCTTTCGATTTCGGAGGAACTACAGAATATTACGGTACGGCAAATAACTTAAGTGTCAATATAGGCTTAAGCAGAAACTCTGCCGGTATCGACCCGATTTTCCCGACAACAGGTTCCAACCTGGATCTTTCGGTAAAACTGACTCCGCCGTATTCATTGTTTAATAATAAAGATTATTCTACAATGACGCCAACGGAAAAGTATAAGTGGATGGAATTCTACAAGGTGAAGTTCAAAGCCGATGTTTACAACGAAATTGTCGGGAAACTGGTCTTGAGGTCTTCTGCTGAAATGGGATTCATGGACGGATACAACAAACAGTTGGGGGCTCCGCCGTTTGAAAGATTCTATGTAGGAGGTACCGGGCTTTTCGGAGGACGGTATGACGGTAGAGAATTGATTCCGTTAAGAGGGTATGAAAATGCTTCTACTTACGGAGGGACTTCTGAAGATATTACGCCTACAGGGGGAGGTACTATTTATAACAGATTTACGTTAGAATTAAGATACCCGATTTCATTGAACCAGACGGCGAAAATTTATGCGTTGACGTTTGCAGAAGGAGGTAACGTGTGGAATTCCTGGGGGAATTATAATCCATTCCAGTTAAAAAGATCCGTGGGTGTTGGTGTAAGGGTTTACATGGGAGCATTCGGGTTGATTGGATTTGATTTCGCTTACGGATTCGATAAAACCGTTACAGGAACTGAGCCTTCCGGATGGAAGACCCACTTCCTGATGAACCAATCATTATAATCCATTCATGTTATGAAAAATTTCAGAATTGTTTTCTCATTCGTATTATTCCTGCTATTCGGTCTAAGCAATGCACAGAAAGTGGGTGTTGTGGATACTGAATATATATTGAGCAAAATGCCGCAGTACAAAGAAGCAGAAGCAAGATTGAATGCACAGATTGATACATGGCAGTCGGAATTGCAGAGCCTGCAGTCTGAATATGAGCGGAAGAGATCAGCTTTCGAAAGTGAAAAAGTTCTTCTCATCGGCGATCAGCTGAAGCTTAGGGAAAAAGAAGTGATGGATCTTGAAAAAAATGTTAAAACTACCACCAGTCTGCGTTTTGGAGCTACAGGAGAAATAAAAAAACTGAGAACCAATCTGGTACAGCCTTTTCAGGATCAGATTTGGGGAGCGATAAAAACAATGTCTGAAAAAAACGGTTTGGGTATGGTTCTTGACAAAACAAGCAACAATGTCATTTTCCTCCAGAAAAGATTCGATTACTCAGATAAAGTATTGGATATCTTATTAAAGGATACCGAAAAGAAAGAAAAAACGAAAACCAAAAAATAAAAGTTTAACTTTTATTAAATTTACAAATCTAAAAACAAATTAAATTATTTATTTACCAATTATGAAAAAATTAAGTGTATTATTTGCAGCGGTAATGATGGTTGTATCAGTAGGTATGGCAAAAGCTCAAAAAATTGCTACTTTAGATGTTATAGGTGTTCTAAATGCAATGCCTGAAAAGAAAAAAGCAGATACTGATCTTAAAGCTTTCTTAGATACTAAACAAGCTGAAATTAAGAAAAAAGCAGATGCAGGACAGGCTAAATTAAAGCTGTATTCTGAAGAAGCACCTAAGAAAACAGCTGACGAGAACAAAGCAAGAGAGGCAGAATTGGCAAAAATGCAGGAGGAAATTCAGCAGATGAACGATAAAGCCCAGAAAGATTTCGTGGCTAAGCAGGATACTGCTTATGAGCCGATTGAGAAAAAACTGAACGATGCGGTTTCTAAAGTGGCTAAAGCAAACGGATATGAATATATCATGGATGCAAATTCTTCAGCTTTCGTATTCAAAGGAGGCGTAGATGCTACTCCGGCAGTGAAAAAAGAATTGGGTGTTCAGTAATTTTTAGAAATTAACAAACATTTATAAAACTAACCACCTCCCATCGGGGTGGTTTTTTTATTTTTGCAGAATGGAAAAAGAAGTATCAACCACGGTAAAGGTTAGATTTAGTGACTGCGACCCGATCGGCCATTTGAATAATGTGAAGTATCTTGACTATATGTTTAATGCCAGGGAAGACCATGTGGAAACATTTTACGGTTTCACCTATGAAGAATATACCAAGCTTACAGGATGTACATGGATTGCCATTCAGAACGAAATCGCTTACATGAAAGAAGTAAGGTATAATACTTCCGTAGTAATCAGCAGCAAGACCATCGATATTCAGGACAGGACATCCAAAGTCGAAATCCTCATGAAAAGCCTGGATGAGAAAACAACACATGCCGTATTGTGGGTAACGGTAATTTATTTTAATATTAAAACAAGAAAGTCTGAAGTACATCCGGAAGAAATACAGGAAACCTTTAAGCAGTTTTATGTAGATTTGGAACAGAAAGATTTTCAGTCCAGGGTTAAATTCCTGAGATCACAAAACGCAAAAAATTCATAATGAAAAAAATATTAGTAACAGGAGGAAATGGCCAATTGGGAAACTGCATCAGAAAAATCGCTCCGGATTTTGAACTGGACTATGAATTTATCTTTGCCGATTCACAGACTTTAGACGTTACCAATGAAAACGCGGTAAATGACTTCTTTCATAATCACAAACCGGATTTCTGTATTAATGCTTCCGCCTATACGGCCGTAGATCTTGCAGAAACAGAGAAAGACAGGGCATTTGCAGTGAACGCCGGAGGGGTAGCCCATCTGGCAAAGGCCTGTAAAGAACATGAAACAGCTTTTATTCATGTTTCCACAGATTATGTTTTCGACGGAGATACCAATTTATGCTATTCTGAAGATGACTTCACAAATCCGACTGGAGTTTACGGCGCCTCAAAATTAAAAGGAGAAGAACTGGCACTGGATATTTATCCTGAAACCATTATTCTGAGGACATCATGGCTGTATTCGGAATTTAATAAAAATTTCGTTAAAACCATGCTGAGCCTGTTCGCGCAGAAAGAAGAACTGGGAATCGTGGCAGATCAGTTTGGCCAGCCTACCAATGCAAACGATTTGGCAGAAGCCATTATGCAGATTATTGAGAATCCTGTAAAAACATATGGCATCTTTCATTTCTCCAATTATCCTGAAGCCACCTGGTTTGAGTTTGCGCAGAAAATCGCTGAGTTCTCAAAATCATCAGTAAAATTAAATCAATTAACAACAGAGCAATATCCTACGCCGGCTAAAAGGCCCGCAAGAAGTACGATGTGCCTTGATAAAATTGAAGAAGTTTATAAAATAGAGCCCAAACACTGGGAAAACAGCCTGGAAGAATGTGTTCATATCCTTACACAGTAAAATACAGATAACATGAGAAACCTTAGCGCATTTATTTTCATTTTTCTGGTTCACTTTTTCTGTGCACAGAATGTATACCTCACAAAAGTTGAAAAAACACATGACAACACAGATAAATTTTTATATAAGATCAATGAAAAGACTGAAGGTGCGGAATATCTGGGTGAAATAGAAGTGCAGGGCTTTTCAAAAGAAGATGCCGAAATCTTTTCATTAATTTATAAAAAGGCAAAAGAAATCGGAGCCAATACATTTTCATTAAAGCCGTTTGAAAGCATTGACGGTTCACGTCAGGATTTCAATCCGGCCAATTATAGGTTCAGCCTGTACTATCTGCCGAAAGAAAAATTGACTGATCAGAAAGAGTATATCTATATATTTGCCTCTTCGGAGAAAGACCAGACAATAGCTATAAATAAAAAGGACTATACCATTTCCCCGAGATCTTATCTTGAACTTAAAACAATTCCGGGCGAAGTATATACCCTCTCAACAAAAAAACTGCTGGGTTCCACAATAAAAGTTCAGCCTAAGCAAAACAGCTTAAACCAGTATTTCCGGATCTCATCGGCAAAGGTGAAAGCTGATGAAACCGGGACGGGAGGCTTAAACTTAAAAAGCGGCGATATCATCGGATTGGAAAAATCCTTTGCGGAATTTTTAAGTACCATCTATACCAAACAGAATCAGGGCAACTAAGCTCTGATTTTTTTCTTTAGGAGCTATATCCCGCTATCCACTATTACTCCTCACGCCTTGTCTTGCCACTGCATTTCCTTCGCCTATCCTTGTTTGTTGCGGGGTAGTCGTTTCTATCGGGGCTAGGGGTTTGGGACGGCCCAAGAATACCAGTTTATAAAATCCGTTTACTGCGTGCTATTACTTAACCGCCACTTCTTATCTCTCATTATCACACTTCTCATCTGCCATTACCATTACCATTAGCTATTACCGGATTATTATTGAATCATCCTTAGTTATCAGGAGTTATCATTCCAGTTTAATTTTAATGAGTCAGTGTTAATAATCCTGCTATAAAAATTCCCCTCCTTTGGAGGGGTGTCAAAAATCCAGAGGATTTTTGACGGGGTGGTTTGGAACATTGCGCTCCTATATATTGCACTATTATATATTGTATACTCTTATAGAGTATACCTACCGTCAGAAGTATTTGAAACCTAACCTTGCAGGTTTTGAGAACCTGTAAGGTTTGATTAAAGTTTGCATTACGGTTTTTCTCACAGATTTATCACACAAAGTCGTTTCTACACCGGTCAATGTTAATCTAATCACAGTTCAACAATCATTGTATTGTCAGGAATCACTTTGATAAACCCATCCCGGCATAATTTACTTATTTCGTTACTTCTTCTTATATATTATATGAGAACTGTGTTATAAAAAATCAGAATCTTTGTCAGCAACCGGTAGGATTTATAACCTTCGCCACTGATTTAAAATCTGTTTTCAGGTCCTTTTGGTCTCCATTTACCGGCGAAACCACTTTATATGACCTTAAGTTTTTTAACCCATACCCATGGTATTTGAATCTTGTGGATAACTCTGAATTGTCTGTAAACGTTATGCAGTCAGTTGGATAAGGATTTACTTTCCCACAAATTGTGTTTTAAGATGAACATAATGTTACGTATATTTGGAAGATAAGGGATGAGTTTCTATCTTTGCCCCACTGAAAAACGAGAGTAGATCAGCAGCGCAGAAGAGGCTTTTAGGTAAGCCGGAATAAAATAACTAATCATCTACCTTACAGGATTGCTTCAGGCAGTTGTGTAGGATACGGATCGGGAAAAACTTTTTAGGATTTTAGATAAATAAAATTTGGATGGTTGGAAAAGATTTGTATCTTTGCAGTCCGGTAAAACGGGAGCGCAGGAGTAGAGGGGTTGGATGTTGAGAGGGGTTAAGGTTAGAGAAAAAAACTTTAAAATTTTCCTTAAAAACATTTGGCGGATTAGAAATAAAGTTTTACTTTTGCACACGCAAATACGGCAAAGCCCAACGACAGAAAAGGGTGGCCGTGGGAGCGGAAGAAGAGAGATCATTGAAAAACAGATATACAACCAAGAATAAGGAAAAACTAAAGCGTAAAATAACTTTGAGTGAGTCAGACAAACATACAATGGAGAGTTTGATCCTGGCTCAGGATGAACGCTAGCGGGAGGCCTAACACATGCAAGCCGAGCGGTATTTGTCTTTCGGGACAGAGAGAGCGGCGTACGGGTGCGGAACACGTGTGCAACCTGCCTTTATCAGGGGGATAGCCTTTCGAAAGGAAGATTAATACCCCATAATATAAGAGACGGCATCGTTTTTTATTGAAAACTGAGGTGGATAGAGATGGGCACGCGCAAGATTAGATAGTTGGTGAGGTAACGGCTCACCAAGTCGATGATCTTTAGGGGGCCTGAGAGGGTGATCCCCCACACTGGTACTGAGACACGGACCAGACTCCTACGGGAGGCAGCAGTGAGGAATATTGGACAATGGGTTAGCGCCTGATCCAGCCATCCCGCGTGAAGGACGACGGCCCTATGGGTTGTAAACTTCTTTTGTACAGGGATAAACCTACTCTCGTGAGAGTAGCTGAAGGTACTGTACGAATAAGCACCGGCTAACTCCGTGCCAGCAGCCGCGGTAATACGGAGGGTGCAAGCGTTATCCGGATTTATTGGGTTTAAAGGGTCCGTAGGCGGACTCGTAAGTCAGTGGTGAAATCTCACAGCTCAACTGTGAAACTGCCATTGATACTGCGGGTCTTGAGTAAGGTAGAAGTGGCTGGAATAAGTAGTGTAGCGGTGAAATGCATAGATATTACTTAGAACACCAATTGCGAAGGCAGGTCACTATGTCTTAACTGACGCTGATGGACGAAAGCGTGGGGAGCGAACAGGATTAGATACCCTGGTAGTCCACGCCGTAAACGATGCTAACTCGTTTTTGGGCTTTTGGGTTCAGAGACTAAGCGAAAGTGATAAGTTAGCCACCTGGGGAGTACGTTCGCAAGAATGAAACTCAAAGGAATTGACGGGGGCCCGCACAAGCGGTGGATTATGTGGTTTAATTCGATGATACGCGAGGAACCTTACCAAGGCTTAAATGGGAATTGATGGGTTTAGAAATAGACCGTCCTTCGGGCAATTTTCAAGGTGCTGCATGGTTGTCGTCAGCTCGTGCCGTGAGGTGTTAGGTTAAGTCCTGCAACGAGCGCAACCCCTGTTACTAGTTGCTACCATTAAGTTGAGGACTCTAGTAAGACTGCCTACGCAAGTAGAGAGGAAGGTGGGGATGACGTCAAATCATCACGGCCCTTACGCCTTGGGCCACACACGTAATACAATGGCCGGTACAGAGGGCAGCTACTTAGCGATAAGATGCGAATCTCGAAAGCCGGTCTCAGTTCGGATTGGAGTCTGCAACTCGACTCTATGAAGCTGGAATCGCTAGTAATCGCGCATCAGCCATGGCGCGGTGAATACGTTCCCGGGCCTTGTACACACCGCCCGTCAAGCCATGGAAGTCTGGGGTACCTGAAGTCGGTGACCGTAACAGGAGCTGCCTAGGGTAAAACAGGTAACTAGGGCTAAGTCGTAACAAGGTAGCCGTACCGGAAGGTGCGGCTGGAACATCTCATTTTAGAGACTCGTTAAGCGAGTATAAACAAAATTAGGTACTTAACTGTACCAAGTACTTACTTAAAGTTAGAGCTTTAGTTTTTTTATTGGTTGCTATCTTACATAAAATACAATACAAACCCACTAGGAATTAGTATAGGGATAGAGATACAGGAGCGGAGAGCCAAGAACCAAGACCAATGTAAAAGTCTTGTATCTAGCATCTGGGATCTGTTAGTCTAAAAGACAGTCTCGTAGCTCAGCTGGTTAGAGCGCTACACTGATAATGTAGAGGTCGGCAGTTCGAGCCTGCCCGAGACTACTAATTGCAAAAGACGGGAAGAGTAGAGAGCCATGAACCAAGACTGTCAATTAGAAAGTCTTGTCTCTAGGATCTTGAGTCTTTTAAGTCTGACTAGAGGGGGAATTAGCTCAGCTGGCTAGAGCGCCTGCCTTGCACGCAGGAGGTCAAGGGTTCGACTCCCTTATTCTCCACGGATTGTACTTAATTACTTAGGTAATAGGGTATGATGTATGAGGGTAATAAAAGAAAGTGTATATTCTACATAATGACGGAGCCGTCATTAGTATGCTTCACTTGATTGCTTAAGTACAAGAACAAAGATCATTGACATTAACGGTAAAGACATCACAAAGAGAAAACCGAGCACTTATAAGTGCTTGAGTAACCTAAAAAATAGGAAAGAAATCGTTAAGGGCGTATGGCGGATGCCTAGGCTTTCAGAGGCGAAGAAGGACGTGGTAAGCTGCGAAAAGCTCGGGGGATCGGCACACACGAATTGATCCCGAGATGTCCGAATGGGGCAACCCGTCTGGTTGAAGACCAGTCACTCTAAATTTATTTAGAGAGCAAACCCGGAGAACTGAAACATCTAAGTACCCGGAGGAAAAGAAATCGAAGAGATTCCGTAAGTAGTGGCGAGCGAACGCGGATTAGCCCAAAAGCTTTTATATGTTTAATAGAATGTTCTGGAAAGAACAGCCGTAGAGGGTGATAGCCCCGTACATGAAAGGCATATTTGAGTGATAAATGAGTAGGGCGGGACACGTGAAATCCTGTCTGAATATGGGGGGACCATCCTCCAAGGCTAAATACTCCTGAAAGACCGATAGTGAACAAGTACTGTGAAGGAAAGGTGAAAAGCACTTCGAATAGAAGGGTGAAATAGAACCTGAAACCGTACGCCTACAAGCGGTCGGAGCCCACAAGTTGGGTGACGGCGTGCCTTTTGCATAATGAGCCTACGAGTTAATTTTACTAGCGAGGTTAAGGACTTCAGGTCCGGAGCCGGAGCGAAAGCGAGTCTGAATAGGGCGCATAGTTAGTAGGATTAGACGCGAAACCTTGTGATCTACCCATGGGCAGGTTGAAGCTCTGGTAACACAGAGTGGAGGACCGAACCGGTTGACGTTGAAAAGTCTTCGGATGACCTGTGGGTAGGGGTGAAAGGCCAATCAAACTGGGAGATAGCTCGTACTCTCCGAAATGCATTTAGGTGCAGCGTCGCAATAAAGTTTATTAGAGGTAGAGCTACTGATTGGATGCGGGGGTTTCATCGCCTACCAATTCCTGACAAACTCCGAATGCTAATAAATGTTCTGCGGCAGTGAGGGCATGGGTGCTAAGGTCCATGTCCGAGAGGGAAAGAACCCAGACCAACAGCTAAGGTCCCCAAATATATGCTAAGTTGAAGCAACGCGGTTGGACTGCATTGACAGCTAGGATGTTGGCTTGGAAGCAGCCATTCATTTAAAGAGTGCGTAACAGCTCACTAGTCGAGCGGTCCGGCATGGATAATAATCGGGCATAAGCATATTACCGAAGCTATGGATTTATAATTTATTATATCTGGTAGGAGAGCATTCTGTTTGCACCGAAGCAGTACCGTGAGGTATTGTGGAGCGGACAGAAAAGAAAATGTAGGCATAAGTAACGATAAAGGGGGCGAGAAACCCCCTCACCGAAAGACTAAGGCTTCCTCAGCTATGCTAATCAGCTGAGGGTTAGTCGGGACCTAACGCGAACCCGAAAGGGGTAGTGGATGGACAATGGGTTAATACTCCCATACTTGCTCACACTAAAAAGGGGACGGATTTACGTACTTACTGGAGACTGACGGAATAGTCAAGGCCTAGCCTTCGGGCGAAGCTGCTGTAAGGAAATAGATTCCAAGAAAAGCCGAAGTGAAGCAACCCGTACCAAAACCGACACAGGTGGTCGAGGAGAGAATCCTAAGGTGCTCGAGTGAGTCGTGGCTAAGGAACTAGGCAAAATAGTCTCGTAACTTCGGAAGAAGAGACGCCAGCAGCAATGCTGGCCGCAGTGAAGAGGCCCAGGCGACTGTTTATCAAAAACACAGGACTCTGCTAAATCGAAAGATGCTGTATAGGGTCTGACACCTGCCCGGTGCTGGAAGGTTAAGGAAGGGCGTTAGCAGCAATGCGAAGCGTTTGACTGAAGCCCCAGTAAACGGCGGCCGTAACTATAACGGTCCTAAGGTAGCGAAATTCCTTGTCGGGTAAGTTCCGACCTGCACGAATGGTGTAACGATCTGGGCACTGTCTCAGCCACGAGCTCGGTGAAATTGTAGTATCGGTGAAGATGCCGATTACCCGCAATGGGACGAAAAGACCCTGTGAACCTTTACTATAACTTCGTATTGACTTTGAGTAAGTAATGTGTAGGATAGGTGGGAGGCTATGAAGCGGGCACGCTAGTGTCTGTGGAGCCAACGTTGAAATACCACCCTTTACTTACTTGGAGCCTAACTTCTGTATGGAAGGACATTGCGTGGTGGGTAGTTTGACTGGGGTGGTCGCCTCCAAAAGAGTAACGGAGGCTTTCAAAGGTACCCTCAGCACGCTTGGTAACCGTGCGTAGAGTGTAATGGCATAAGGGTGCTTGACTGTGAGACCTACAAGTCGATCAGGTGCGAAAGCAGGACATAGTGATCCGGTGGTTCCGTATGGAAGGGCCATCGCTCATAGGATAAAAGGTACTCCGGGGATAACAGGCTAGTCTCCCCCAAGAGCTCACATCGACGGGGAGGTTCGGCACCTCGATGTCGGCTCGTCACATCCTGGGGCTGGAGAAGGTCCCAAGGGTTGGGCTGTTCGCCCATTAAAGTGGCACGCGAGCTGGGTTCAGAACGTCGTGAGACAGTTCGGTCTCTATCTATTGCGGGCGTTAGATGTTTGAGAGGGCTTGATTCTAGTACGAGAGGACCGAATTGAACAAACCTCTGGTGTATCAGTTGTACCGCCAGGTGCACCGCTGAGTAGCTACGTTTGGAAGAGATAAACACTGAAAGCATATAAGTGTGAAACTCGCCTCAAGATGAGACATCTTTTAAGGGTCGTGGGAGATGACCACGTTGATAGGCTACAGGTGTAAAGTTGGTAACAGCATAGCCGAGTAGTACTAATTACCCGTAGATTTATTGCCTATCAGGATACTGTAAGCTTATAGCTTCATGCGATAAGCCAAGCCTTATAAGTGCCAAAATGGTTTTGCCTTTGTGATGATATTTACCGATAAAAAGCAGTATGCTTTACGCTGTAAGCCTAAAGCTTATAGCCTACTGCCTACAGCTATATACAACCTTTAGGGTGGTTTTAGCGGTGGGGCTCACCTGTTCCCATTCCGAACACAGAAGTTAAGCCCACCAGCGCCGATGGTACTGCGAAAGCGGGAGAGTAGGTCGCCGCCAGTCTTTTTTTATTTTATAAAACTCCTTCATCATCCGATGAAGGAGTTTTTGCGTTTAGAAACTATTACAAAATCAAATATATATACATACATACATACATACATACATACATACATACACACATCTGCAAAAAGAACTGATGCTTAAAGATGTGGAATTCTAAAAGCAAAACGGCTCAATAACTGTAAACATTTATAAAAACTGAAGCCAAAATACCAAAACTTACACTACACATACCAATACAATAATATTGCAATACATTCACAGAAACTGAATGCATTGACATATTTATGGCTATACAAATATTCTTATACACGGAAGATCTTAAGTATTCAACTTAAAAAGATATCAGGACCATTTTAACTTAATTTTAAATATATCTGACCAGTAATCATATTGAGACCATCGTTTATAAATCATACTTCTTATATAATACTTTTATAAAGCACCTATCGTAAAAATAATTCGACTGTTATAAGTACGTGCAGGAATAGTTACGGAGACACCGGATAATTGCAGCTGTACCGGAATATTCGTATAAGAAGCCAATGCAAGCGTAGCCTGAATACGGAAGAGTTCCACATCGGTTAACGGAATTATTACATAAGAAGTTCCTCCGGTTATGGTGCATGCAATGCAGGCCGTAGTCCCGTTCCCTGTCCGTTTTGCATACAAAATTAAATTGATGTCCCAACTAGGATCAGGCTCATACCGTACTGTCACTTTGCCGTTTCCCAGTAGCAGCGGGATACTGGCATTTAGCAGTACTTGATTATTTGCACTTTCATAAGTCCCTGAATAATTGCTGCCTGCTTCGGTAATGGATGGCACAGCTACAATCCAGTTGGTTCCCCCCACAGTAAGGGTTCGCTGTGATTTTACATGACATGAGACAAATAAAAAAACAGGAATAATACTTTTATACAAGAAGCCTTTATTCAGTAAAATATTTTTATAGGTCATGCTTTTATAATTATTCAGTGATGGTATAGGTGATGACAATCGGAGTATTTGTTCTGGCATATAAATTAGCGTAAATATTTGTGGTAAGGCTTATATTAAGCTGATGACCGTTGTAGGCTCCGTTCCCTGTAAAGGCACCACCGATTCCGCTGATGATGGTCTGTGGCGTGGTTGTAAGCGTTATCTGCGCAGAAGGGATACCTAACGTCCCGCCTCCGGCCCCTGAAGCCGCAGATGCCTGAATTCTTACATTTACCCCCGGAATCACCTGATTGACGGCTGCTGTAATTCTTTTGCTAATTCCTCCCGGAGCTATGGCTGAAGTATAATTAATCCATTTGGTCATATTCGCAGAAGGTGTTGTTACCGGCCTCCCTGCATCTGCAGGTGCAGAATAAGCCAGAGTAATAGTACCGGTAGGCTCAATGTCGATCAATGTTACTACAGGTAAGGTTAGGGCAATGGTTCTGTTTCCTGTACTCTGAGCGGATATTCTACATGATATCATTAGAAAAATCACCGCATGTATTCCGAATTGTCTCATTCTACTTTTTATTATACATTACTTTAATACTTTCCTTTTGATATTTTATTTCTGATGCCTGTTTAATCACCTGGATTATGAGATCTCTTGTTTCCGATGATTTTAATATAAACTGAAAACTGTCAACCGGGATTTTATATCTTTTTTCCAACCCATTCCTGTACACTTTTACGTTCCATATGCCGGGACGCAGATAGGTAAAGTCATATTTCTCCCCTATGCCGACTATTTTCCGGCACGTCTGGTCACCGTTAGAAGCTTCCAGAATCAGTTTTTTATTCTTCTTATTTTCTTTTTTAGGCGGAATACCCGTAAAAGCAGATGCGTTTTCACTTTCAGAATAGTGGATATTTCCCTGGATCTGCCCGGCCGACAGCAATCCGAAATTGAATATGTTTTCTTTACCGGCAAGCATTAATGAAGCAGGAAAATTAACATCAGGAATATCATTCATATCTGTTGTGGATCTGTCAATCTCTAAAATATAATTTCCGGGGATAATATTTTTAAAGGTATAATTCCCGTCTTTATCAGTTACTGAAAGATGGTTGCCTAATATCAGGCGGATTCCTTCAATCTTTTTCACTCCAAGGTTCCTGACGGTTCCCGAGAGGGCTGTATAATCTGCCGTCTTTTGCATAGGTATATTAAAGTGTACGGCATAGCGCAGGGAAAAAATAAAATCTTTATGATTCAGGTCTCTGCGTTGTAAAGCATATCTTCCTGAAATATCAATTTCATGTCCCGGAAATAACCGGCGGCGAAAAAGGATCTCGAAAAGGTTCCGGTCCGCATAGTAATCTTCCGGTATGTAATTGTTTTGATAGAAAATGCTGAAGCTCATGCGATCTGAAAAGCGGCTGAAGATTCTCGCTCCGTAATAGAATTGCTTCTGCTCCTGCATCTGGTACCGGGACGTATTGGCATAACTTCCGTAGAGATTAAATGAAGTTTTAAATTTTTCAAATCCTATATTCATCGTATAGAAGCCTGAATTCCCTGAAAATCCACTCAGGTAATTATCCGTTTTTCCGAATTGTCCTTCCATATTCAGCTGGAAAATTCCGATCTGCTGGTCAATGCTTATTTTGAAAAACCGTTCTTTATAATCAAATTCTTTGGGCATCAGCCGATCCTCATACCTTTGAAATCCGCTGTGCAGCATTACAGATCCGCTTTTCAAATATCTGTATTGTACGCCATACTGCAGGAATTTCCGGTAAGGAGCAGCAAGCAACAGCGTATCTCTCTGGAAATTCCTGGCATCCTGTACATAATTTGCCAGCACATTTATTTTTTTTGAAAGCCTGTACTGAAGGTTTCCGTTAAATGTACTGGTATTATTAAAATACCCGGCATATTCAGGGCTTGATCTCGTATACATAATATTTCCATTGATCTTTTCAAAAGCTGTAGCAGCCTGAAATATAAAGGCAGTCCCGTCCGTATTATGGGTTTTACTGTACGAAGCTTCCCCGGATACTTCAAGATGGCTGTTAAGTTTAAACTTTCCGGCAAGATAGGGCAGATGCGCATCAGAATTCAGCCTGAAACCTGAAAAACGGAGCCCCAAATTTTCCCTTCTCGGTACCTTGTATAAATACCCTGCTGTAATTTCCGATGCTCCGGCGAGCCTAACTTTCGAGTAAATATTAAACTCATCTTTGATATCCCGGAAAAATCTCGGGTGATTGTAAAATCCGCCCAGGCTTACATTCTTCATATCAAAACGGATTTCTGCACCGCGGCCGTACCGTGCATATTCCGTTAAAAAAGAAGATGAATAATTCTTATCTCCCAAATGAATAAAAAAATGATCCTTTTTGTAATTGATAAAATATTCTTCATACTGCGTAAAAGAATTAAATTCCACAGGGTTTTTTGTAACGGCCCTAAATTCCAGCAGGTGCTCATTGTTTTTATCAAGGCTTCCTTTTCCATATATCTCCCCCTGAAAGCCGTTATTGTATTCGCCACGGTTCCGCATTCCGATGAATGAAGCAGAAGCTGTTACTGGAAGCCGATGGAAAATATCATCTTCTGCCGGTTGTACTGAAATTATTCTCACGCTGGTATAGGTGGTTTGCTTCTGCTTTATGTTATCTTCAGAATATACAGACAGGCTTAAATTCTGATATTCATTTTTACCCAGATCCGGGTTTGTTTTTTTCTGGATGGTAATTATTCTTTCTTCTCCCGGTAATAATGTTAAAGGGGTTCCTTCAATAACAGCCGCATTTGTGCTTTCCAGAATGACATTTTCAGATACATTTCCTTTATTTTTTAACAGGAAAGAGGCATTAATGGTTTCTCCTGCTTTTACATATTCCGGAGAATTTAGCATACTTACTGAAATCTTCCGGCTTCCGGAGACTGTGAATTCGGAATTTTTAACCCATTTTTCACCGGTATTTTTCTCTGTCCCATATAAAGTGACATTGTATTTTCCCTGAGGAGCTTCTGCAGCAATTTTTATAGGTACGGGATAGATGCTTTTTTCATAGGCATTTATTTTTAACTCTCCATTTTTTAAAATGGGTTGAATGAATGGATCTGAAGCAGCCACACGGATTTCATAAACAACACTTCCGGAAGTACCGTTTTCTATTACAAAAAGAACGGAGGTGGATGTCCCCGGCTGCAGACTGTCTTTATTGTGGTCAGGATTTTTTCCTTGGGCAATAATCAGTACCGGAAATAACAAAGTAAAATATAATACATATTTTCTAATCATTCTTTACTTCAAGTTCCACATTGAGGGCAAAAGCATTGTCGTCTTCATCCGTGGCAATCAGTACGGCATTATATTCGGCAGGCGGTATTTTATCCAGATCAATAAGGAAAGATTTGGAAGTCTGGGGCAACAATCCCATGGCCTGGCTGGAAAAGCTACCGATTTTCTGTCCGTTCTTTTTATGGTAGATTTCGGCAGTTACGGTTAGCTTGCAGTAGAGATTTCCCGTATTGGCCATCGCCACTTTCAGGAATTTCCTGCCGACTTCTTTTTCAATTTTTATACCTTCAAATTTCAGGTCCGGTTTCGCTTTTTCAGAATTTACATCAGTTATAATCTGTATGGCATACCGGACGATGGATGTGATATTGACACCCTGCTGCTGGTCATTGCTCGGCTTAATGTCTTCCACAGGCTCTGCAATAATAACACTCCAATAGCTCCCTCCGTCCGGAGTCTGTTCCGGGACTTTTATTTCATAGAAAATTTCTGTCTTTTCTTTCCCTTTTAAAGAGACAAGATCCGTATTAAGCATGATCCAGCCTGTATTGCTTTTTAGATTTTTAACCCTGTCCGGAATGGTATAACTTGCAGATCCGTCTGAGTGATAAACATAATCCTGTAAAAACAGTTTCACATTTTGAGGCTGGCTGCTTGTATTTTCTATTGAGATTTTCCCTTTGTAAACCTGTCCGTTTTCTACCTTATAGTGATGGGTAAGGCCGTTAAGGATCACAATATTACCCTTTAAAGAGCAGGACAGGATTGAAAAAATCAGCAAAAAAGAGATGTGCTTTATCATTTCAGTGTAAAGTTTAAGTTCAGAAAAAATCACAGTAAATGTTGAGAGGCCGGTGACAGCTTCTCCAGATTAAAACACACGGCTTTCAGGCCTTAGTTATCAGAGATCGTATAGGTTACAGTGGCTACAGCTGTAGTTGTTGCTTCCAGGTCCGCATACGCAGCAACAGTACCGGTTCCGCTTCCCGGAGCCAGGTCATAGGTAAGGTTATGGCCGTTATTTGCACCGTCGCCCGTATAGGCACTTCCGATCCCTGAAATAAGAGTCTGGTCGGCTGCGCTCAGTGTTAATTGTGCAGAAGGTACGCCCAAAGTTCCTCCGCCGGCTCCCGTTGCCGTAGCGGCAGTCACCCTGATATCAATTCCGGGAACCAGGGCATCCAATCTTACGGAAACATTCCGGGTGGCATCAGTAGCAGATTTAATCGAAGAATAATTAAGCCATAGCGTATTGTCAGTCCCGCTTGTTACAATAGGTAATCCGGCTTCAGTAGGAGCAGTAAATCCTAAAGTAATATTCTTGTTGGCGGCCGGTTCTATGTCTACCAGTGCGACTTCAGGAATGGTAATGGCAATCGTGTGGTTGTCCGTATTCGTGTCCTGTGCATTAAGTTTTGAAGAGGCTGCAAATGCACACAAAGACAGCACTAAAGTAAAGGTAACTTTTTTCATGGTGGTATGATTTTGTTTTAAAAAGATAGTAAAATTCAACATGCGATGAAATATATTTTAGTGCAATTTGTTGATTTTTATACTAATGATTTATGATTTCAGTCAATTTCACAAAAAAAGTCTTACACATCAGATGGGTAAGACTTTTATTTTTTCGGGTATAGAAGTGTTTAAAATCTGCTCAGAATCCCCCAGTGGATTTTAATATCATTGAATTTAAAAGGGTTTCCGAACTCGTTACCGTTGGAAAGCTGGAAGCTCATCAGACCGATTGGAATAAAGAAATTAAAGCCGAGCCCGACACTGTAAAGTTTTGGCTTTACATTCAGCGATTTGTTGTTGAGCTGGCCATACTGCCCGAAAACATCAAAGAAAGCCTGGCTTCCGATGAGATAACGGTACTCTAAGCCTCCGTAATAATAAAAGTCGGCGGCCAGGGAATTTTCATTGAAGCCCCGCATGGAATTCCAACCCCCGAAGCGGTAGAGTTCATTGGCGGAAAAGTCGATCTTTGAGTCCATCATGGCACCCTCTGCTTTCATATTGAGAAAATGGTTGCCGTTGATGTGGTAGTTGTGCTCTCCGAAAAAGTAAAACTGGTTCTGCGGAGACCTGATGTTGTCTTTTGTATACGTAGTCGTCAGATAATCATAACCCGCATTGATCCTGGTCTTGTACAGAAAAAGATCAATATCCGTAGGTTCCACCATTTCAAACCAGACCCCGATTCCTTTTTTGTTGTAATCTTTCCCCTGGACATACAGCGTATCAATAATGCTCGAGCTTTCAAAAGTTCCTCTCAGCCCCAGTTTGTTCCTTGAATTAAGATGATAGTAAAATGCGGGGAGTGCTTTTACATTCGCAAAAGTGGAATCCTGCCTGAAGATATTTACCTTCATATTCAGCCCGACATTGGACTTGAAAAGGTACGGGACGTCCGTCTGAAGGTCAAAGGTCTGGCCTTTGTCCGGGTTTCTCTGCCAGTACAGATTTACGGTTTCAAAACCGTTGAATATATTCCTGAAATTCACGTTCAGGGTTCCGTTCAAGGTAAATTTATCGGTTTTATCATTACCGAAACCGATGACCCCGTCGAAGCTGTTTGTCTTTTTCTTCTCCATGAATAGATAGATACTCGTGGAGTCTTTTGTAAATAAAGTCTGCGGAGGGCGTTCCAATGTAATAAACTGGTGGCTCTGGAAACTTTTATTAATCGCGATAAGGTTTTTATCGTCATAGGTTTTCCCTTTGAATTCCTTTTCGAGGTTTTTGATAAACCTCTTCGGGACACCGGTATAGCCCTTTACCACAAAACCGTCAATCGTTCTTTTATTGTTTTTGTTGATATCAAGCTCTACCACGGGATAACCGTTTTTCTGGCCTTTGTATTTGGACTTGATCCTGCTGAAGGCAAAACCGTCATCAATATAGGTTTTGCTGATTTTCTTCTTGGTAGAATCTAAATTTTTAGTGAAAAACTCTTTCTGGATCTTTGTGCGCAAGGTAATTGAATCTGAAAGGCTGACATAGGTTTCATTAAAATTTTTCCCTTTATCATATATAATTTCCGTACTGTCTCCTTTCTTCCTGACTTCTTTCAGCCGGGTAAAAAAATAATTGTTCTGGGCAAGGGAATCCAGGAACTTTACGGCAGAAGCAGAGTCATTTACTTTTTTTCTGACCTTTGTTTCGGCATCAATAAGGAAATAGCTTTTCTTCTGCGCCTGTATAACGACGCAAAACAGGATAAAGAATATGTTTAGAAATAATTTCAATTAATACAAAAGTTTAAAAAGATATTGTTGTTTGTCATCCCGCAGGAAGTCAAGCAAATGCTTTGCACAATTCCCATGGAATGACTAATGCCGTTTATTTTGATTAAGGATTACCATTAAAATAAAAAGCCTAATAAGTTTAACTGAAACTAAGCCAGTTTATTATATTTCTTCATTAAATTCTCATACGTTCCCTGTGGCAGGATCCATTTCAAGGGAACGCCGATTTTCTGCCCGAATTTACCGAAATAATAATGAGCTTTCCATTTATTTTTAGTTAAAAGTCCGTCAATATATTCCGCTACTTCCAATGGTTCTGTCCCGTCGCCGACATGGGAATTCATTAAAGCATATACTTTATCAAAGACATTTCTGTAAGGCTCCGAAACTTTTGTCTTTACACGGTTTTCCGCGATATTGGTTTTAATGTCCCCCAGGTGAAGCGAACAGACATGGATGTTCCAGGAATACACTTCGTATCTCATGGCCTCGGTCACTTTATCCAGTGCTGATTTTGAAGCTGAATAAAAGCCGCGGAAAGGCAGCCCCATTTCACTTCCGATGCTGGAGACATTGATGATCTGCCCGAACCGGTGTTCACGCATTTTCGGCATTACGGCAGTCATCATCTGAACGGCACCAACCAGGTTCAGATTAAATAATTTCAGGATATCTTCTTTGGTGGAATCTTCTACCGAGCCTACCATTCCCATTCCGGCATTGTTAATCAGCACGTCAATCCTGGTTTCCGTTTTCAGGACTTCTCCAATGGCATTCTGCACTGCACCAAGATCTGTAACATCGGTTGGGATAGATGTGAAATACGGGCTTTCCGTATGCTTCCGGCTTAAGCCATAAACCCTATGGCCTTTCTTCCCGAAATATTCTGCTAATGCGAAACCGATTCCTGATGAAGTCCCGGTAATGATGATTGTTTTTGACATTCAGTCTGAATTTTTTGAGTTTATAAAAATAATAATTTCATCAGTATGAGATTTTGAGAATATTGAATCTCCGTTTGCATGATCTATTGAATACAATTTCCCATTATATTTAATAGATTTATCTTTCTCTTTTAAATGTAAAAAAGCAAATTCTTTTTCTTCAGTTGAATAAGGATGATCAAAAAAATTAAACTTTTCCACAACAATGCTTTCATTGTGAGGGGTTATTCTTTTAGACAAAATATTCCAGTGATAAATCCATCGGTTTACTGCTAGATAGTTTTTATTTTCAAATCTCACAAAACAATCTTTTGGATAAATCTTAAAAGAATCTTTTTCGAATCTTGCAATAATAACCTGATAGTCTTTTTTTAAAACTGCCACGCTTAATAAAACTGATATTGAAATTAAGAAGACTAAGAAAAATAGTGCTTTTTTCATTATACAGCAAATATCTCAGATAAGTCCTCCCAAAACATCGGATATGATTTTTCCACTACATTTTCGTCTTCAATAGTCAGTTCTTTAATCAGGCAGAATGGAGCAAAGCTCATCGCCATTCTGTGATCCTGGTAGGTTTTAATGGAAATATTTTCTTCCGGATCATTGAAGTTTACTGATTTAATGGCAGACTCTGTAATTTCAGTTTCAGCGCCCAGTTTTTTCAGTTCATTGTAAAGGGCCAGCAACCGGTCGGTCTCTTTTACCCGTAACGTTCCCAATCCTGAAATTTCAAAAGGGATTTTCAATGCTGATGCGGTTACGCAGAGGGTCTGGGCAATATCCGGACAGTTGTTCATGTCCAGGACAATCTTTTCCGGAAACCGGAAATCAGGGACAGGCTGAAGGGAAATTTTATGCTCGCTTTCCGTAAAAACAGTATTGATCCCGAAAAATTCATTATATATCTCGGCAATGGCAGCATCTCCCTGGGTAGAAGCTTTATAAAAGCTTTTTAAATGAATAGTTTCCCGTCCTAAAGCTGCAAAAGAGTAGAAATAGGATGCGGAGCTCCAGTCACTTTCCACTTCATAATTTATAATTGATGAATGATTATTGATAAATGATTCAACCTTGATTGTATTTCCGATGAAACTGTTTTTAATTCCGAATTTGGATAAAATATCAAGCGTCATTTCGATGTATGACCTTGAAGTTACTTCACCGACAAGGTTTATTTTCAAGCCATTTTCCAGTTTTCCAGCAATCAGCAGGAGAGAAGTAATAAACTGGCTGGAAATATCGGCAGGAACCTCCACCTGAGCCTGTGTGATTTTCTTCCCGGTAATTTTCAGAGGCGGAAAACCCTCATTCTCCAGATATTCAATTTCAACGCCCAGGCTCTGTAAAGCTGTGACCAGGTTTTTAATCGGCCTTTCCTTCATTCTTTTGGAACCGGTAAGAACAGTGGTTTTCCCTTCCATAATAGAATAGTAGGAAGTAAGGAAACGCATGGCAGTTCCTGCATGGTGGATATCCACCGTTTCTGTGTTTTCAGACAGTGCTTTTTTCAGTAGTTGTGTATCCTGGGCATTGGAGAGATTCCCGATCTGTATATCTTTAAACAGGCTTTCCAAAATCAACAAACGATTCGAAATACTTTTCGAACCGCTGATTTGTATGGTCTTATCTTTTATTAATTTTGATTTTTCTAACTTCATTGTTTCTTCGGATTTCAGATTCAAGACCTCAGATTTCAGACATAGACCGTCTGGTGCCTGAAATCTGAAATCTAAGATCTTATTTTAATTTTTCATTATTCTGATGCCGGTCTTTATCCCGGTCTGTCTTAGCCTTCATCTTTTTGTCGAAAGCTTCCTGTAGATTTACTCCGGTCTGGTTGGCTAAACATAGCGTGACAAACAGCACATCTGCCAGCTCTTCGCCCAGGTCTTTGGTTCTGTCGCTTTCCTTTTCGCTCTGTTCGCCATACCTTCTTGCGATAATCCTTGCCACTTCGCCCACTTCTTCCGTCAGCATGGCCATATTGGTCAGCTCATTGAAATAGCGGACACCGATCGTTTTGATCCATTCATCAACTTGCTGCTGCAGATGGGTAATTTCCATTATGGTTTATTGTTGATCCATTGTTCTAAAACGGCAATTTTTGTATTCAGCTCTTTCAGTTCATCTTCATGATCAGCTGATTTTCCAATATTTTCTGTAAAGTCAGCAACTTTTTTAAAGAACTTTCTTATAACAAGGTAGGCCGAGACCAGTACGATAAAAAAGGCTGTTTTAAAGATATTGATATCCATTACGTATTGATTTAGAAATATTGATAGGCTCCTAAAGTAGGATTGGAAGTTCTGGAAATCCCTGCAATATCCGTAGGGATGGTTGCTGCAACGGCGGCATTTCCTTTTCCGATAGCCGGGGAATTCTGCTTTACCCTCAAGTTCATCTGTGCAACAAAATAGTTGACAAACATAGGATCCAGGTTTTTAACCGACTGAATCACGCTGGTATTGTTTTCAAACGGGAAACCAGCTTCAGAAGTACCGGAATATTTCAGCAGGCAGTTCTGAAAAGTAAAATTGAACATTTGTCCCGGAGTCTGCTCAAAATTTACGGCATTATCACGGTCGGAATATACAATACTGTTTCGTACATTGAGGATCAAAGCACCCTGTTCTGTTTGCCCTGATGCATTTTTCCATTCGTTGGTGGCAAAAATCCCGTTCCTGTTGTAAGAACTCAGGATATCGGAATAATTAACAATGGTAGAATGGGTGTAATTATGGGTTCCGCCTTTAAAAATCCCTACAGCAGATTCGCCGCAGTTGTTCGTCACCAGGTTTCTGGCATTTACGGTAGAAGCTACGGCATAAATACCGTATTCCTGAAATGTATGGATAAAGGAATTGTTTATCGTAGCATTGGCCTGCTTCAGTTCCAGTCCTGTAGTGCCACCGAAAAGCCTTGCATAATTCATGGTAAGAGCAGATCCCGCTTCCATTTTAATGGAGTTCCAGTTTTTAGGAATGGTATCATAAGCCGGGTCATTCCGGTCTCCCCGCAGAATGACATTATTGGCTAAGGTTCCATTGATGTTTAAAGAAGCTCCGGACAAAACTTTCATTCCGCTGTTTTTATGGAAATATACTTTGGTTCCCGGCTGGATATTCAGGTTAACATTCTGATCTACGGTTAGGTCGCCATAAATTATTTTAGCTTTGTTATTGGTCCAGGTCGCATCAGAAGTAATTATATTCGGGTTGGTGGAACTCTTGATAAAGAACTCTGCATCCTGAACCACAGAAAACAAAACCACATGCTGTTCCCCCGCAGGGCTCTGAAATAAAATTTTATCTTCGGCAATAGCCTCAGGGCCCGTGGCTTCCGGTGCAATTTCCACGAAAATATATAAACTGTCTTTCTTTCTCAGCGGGATATCTTTAAAATCATGTCCCGGTTTTCCGTCTACATTGATTTTATACAGAGAAGAAGTGCCTTTTTCAAGATGGATTCTCGGGATCAGAATGTCTTTATCTTCATTATTGTATACTTTCACCGCATAGGTTTCAGAACGGACCTGGTGATAAACGGTATCGCAGAAAACGGTATCCCTTGAAAAGCTTAATTCCTGTGAAGGTGCATCAAAACTGATGTCATCCTTATTACATGATACAGCCATGACAAGCATCCAGAAAGAAAAAGCCAGTACTAATTTGAATTTCATCGAAATTAAAGTTTAAATAGATTTCAAATGTAACGAAAATACTTTAATTTTCATATCTCTAAAAAATTATTGATCAGGTATTTGTATATTTTAAAAAATATTGTATTTTTGCAACCTAAAATCAGCAGAGAAATACCATTACTATTTCGAAAGCAAAAACTTTAATTTTTTTTTAAAAATTGTATTATGAAAAAAGGACTTCACCCAGAAAATTATAGACTTGTTGTTTTCAAAGATATGAGTAACGACGAAGTATTTCTTAGCAAATCTACTGCTGAGACAAAAGACACCATCGAATACGAAGGACAGGAATATCCATTAATCAAAATGGAGATCTCTTCAACTTCCCACCCTTTTTACACAGGAAAAACCAAATTGGTTGATACTGCAGGTAGAGTAGATAAATTCATGAACAAATACAAAAAATTCGCTAAGTAATTTTTTGGATAAAAAATATTTAAAAGCCTTTCGATTTTCGGAAGGCTTTTTTTATTGTAATTTTGTCCTTATTGAATGTTAAACCTTAAACCTGACTGAACGATGCAATTGGTATTTTCAGATGCACAATACTGGGAAGATTTCCTTCCGCTTACTTTTACCCGCCCTGTTGCAGAAATGCGGTGCGGGATCCTTACCTTCTCCGAAAGATGGCAGAAAATTTTAGGCAATACGGAAGTCTCCTATTTTACGGAAACCTATTTACAGGATAAATTTGCAGAACCTGAAAAAAAAGAAAGCCTTTTTCTGGTAACGAATTTTTTACCGACTGAACATATCATTCAGCAGATTAAAGAGCTGAAGCAGGGCGAAGCTTTGGTGTATGAAGATGAACTGGTGGCTGCAAAAATCAATATGGATGGTTTTTCGCTGCACCAGATTGAAAAGATGACCGATATTAAGGAGGAACTGGTATTCTTTAAAAAACCGTCTGATCTTTTTACCTATAATAAAGAAGCCATCGATTTTGATTTTGAACTGTTGACCCAGGGAAGGACCTCGCAGGAGCTTTCGGCAACCAACGGATTTTTAGGCAATAAGCAAGACCTGTTCATCGAAGAAGGGGCCCAGGTTGAATTTTCTACCTTGAATACCAAAACAGGAAAAATCTACATCGGCAAAAATGCGGAGGTCATGGAAGGATGCCACCTCCGCGGCCCGATTGCACTTTGCGAGGAATCCAAATTTAACTTAGGCGCTAAAATTTACGGCGCCACAACCATCGGCCCGCACTCTAAAGTAGGAGGGGAAGTCAGCAATATTATTATTTTCGGCTATTCCAATAAAGGGCATGACGGCTTTGTAGGAAACTCCGTGATCGGAGAATGGTGCAACCTGGGAGCGGACACCAATTCATCCAACCTGAAAAACAATTACGGCCATGTAAAATTATGGAGCTACAGGACCAAAGCTTTTGAAGATACGGGACTGCAGTTTGCCGGATTAATTATGGGCGATCATTCCAAAACAGCTATCAATACCCAGCTGAATACCGGAACCGTTATAGGCGTGGCTTCCAATATTTTTAAAGAAGGTTTCCCCCCGAATCTGATTGAAAACTTTTCATGGGGCGGATTTAAGGATGACGAGCGTTTCAAATTAGACAAAGCCTACGAAGTCGCCGAAAAGGTAATGGCGAGGAGAAAAGTGTCTTTAACAGGGGAAGATAAGGCCATTTTTAAGTATATCTTTGATAATTATTAAATAAAAAAACCTCAGTTAGTGCTGAGGTTTACTTTTTAGTTTGAATATAATAGGTAAAGTTTATCAATGAATTCATCATGGAAAATAACATTAGCAGTTTTGTCTTTAAACATAAAGTACTGATAATTTGTGTTAGCTTTTCTTAGTTCTTCAAATCCTTCTTTAACGTTTTTACAATTGAAATAGTAATAGTCTGGTGGCGGATTATTTACGATTATTATTTCTCAAATTTCATATCTTTTGTTATCGATTCTTTCATTTCTTAAAAAATTAGGGTCTGATATCCATAAAAAATCCCCACTTATATTGCCTTAGATATACCTTTGTTTACTTTTTATTTCACTTAGCTGATTTTGATTATATAAACAAAAATTGCATGAACTACTATCTTTTAATATAATAGGTATTAATTTCTTTCTTTAATGCTTTTTTTGTTTTCCTCTCATTTATAATTACGCCTCTATGGTCTAATGTGGCAATAAGATTTCCGTTTTTATCAGTTTTTTTTCTTAATCGCAATCTTTTTTGCCCGTTAACAACTCTTATAGAAAAATACCAGATTTCTTTTTCTAATTTTATCGATGGAAAACCTGCAATGGCATTATATGAAAAAGGATTACTTTCCAAATCTATTTCTGATACAATTTTTTTACTATTAATAAAAAATATTCTGTTATTTTCTACTTTAATAAAGTCCGTATATTTTATATTGGAGTAATAATCTAAATCAAATTTTTTTTTCAACTTCCAATTACCTTTGATTTCGTTATAAAATAATTCACGGCATTTTGGAAGGAGAAGTTCTATTTTTTTAATTGCTCTTTTTCCAATGTCTAATGTATCTTGCCTTGAGATCACAGAGTAATAATTTAAAGCTTCTATAAGCCTTTCTTCGTTTTCATAATTAATTGCTTTTTCTTCATAACCTTTAATGATTTCTAAACTATTTTGTGCTCTTATAGAAATTGAAAGCATAAAAAAAATAATTAGAATATACTTCATGTATTGCAGTTATTCATGTATTTTTCATTGTTTTAAAAGTACAATATCTTTAGGAAAGTTTATAGGAAAATCATTTCCTTGCATTACAGAATTATAATGAGGACATGAATCATCTATTGTGCTTGGATTATAAATAAGATGTAGACTCATTTGAGTTTTAGCTGTATCTAAAAATGTTATGTCCATATTGGCTGTTTTTCCACACATATTATTAGGCGAGAAATATAACTGTTTCTGAAAAGGATCAGAGAACTTTTTGTTAATACCACTAAATTCATGATACTGGTTATCATCAAAATTTGAAATTCTATCCACAGAAATGCTACCATTTGATTCTACAATTTTTCTCTCACCAAATAATCTATCTTTATAGTAAAAATGGTTTCCTAAAGAAGAGTCTTTAACTATTTTAAATTTTAAATATATTATTTTACCATCCCAATTCCCTTTCCATAAACCTATATAAGGATTATATTCTCCATCAAGATCTTTAATGTAAGATCCATTAGGCACTTCTGATACATTTGTAGTAAGAGGATATATTTGTTGTGAAAAAAATAATGAACTAAATAACGTTATTACTATTAAAAATATATTTTTCATTTTAATTGGTTTAAATTTATTAATTTGGGCAAGGTATTGAATTATCTAATGAATTTCCGTTCAATGAGAGCTGTGACGCCTTTCCATTATTATCAATAGAATACATTTTTGCTCCATTGATATTCATATTATCTTTCATAAATTTCAAAAAATTTTCTTGATAAAATTCAGGAGATTGATTAGGCTCTCCAAGTTTATAATCATTAACATAAATGTTATTCAATTCTTTATCAATTATATTTTGCTCATATATTGTAAGGCTTCCAACATTTATATTATCACCTCTAAGTTGGTAAATAGTACCATCAGGATTCACAACATTCATAAAAACGTTTTCTTGTGGAATGTTATTATTATGTGCATTAATCAGCAATTTAATAAAAGTATTAATGTCATCAGGCGAAAATATGGGGATTAATCTTTCAAAATGACTATGCATGTATCCATAGGTTGTATTGAAAAACTTAAAATCGATGGTATTTGATCCCACTACATTACTCAGTTGCTGATATTGTGTTGCCGTTTGCCCGGGGGGAGGATTATTAACTCTAAATCCATATTCAAACGATTCTCCAGTTTTTGTTTTTAAATAATCAATTTTTGCTTTGAATGTAGCATCATTATTCTGTGCCTTCAGTTTTGCACACGGATTATTATTCTGCGATGGATTATAAAACCCGCCTCCCTGATGTATTGTAGGCCCGCCGCTCATGCCTAGTCCAAGACCGCCTGAGCTGCCGTAATCCGTATATGGCTGGTAATATATGTATGAAGGACCAGGAATCGACTGATAAACAACAATCACTACTTCTTCAATCTGTTCCTCCTGCATCTGTTCCCTTCCTCTGGCTGCACTTGGAGTATCATAAAATTTCTGAAACTTTGAAATCATCTCTGTTACTTCTGGGGAAGAATTTTTCAGGACGATAAAAGTAATCCAGTCCCTTTGCTCATTTACCATAGCTACAAGAACGGCATTTACCATTCCATCTTTCATAATGGGATAAGCCAGGCCTTTTGTGGTTTCTCCATAAGTAAGGCTCCGGAGATCAAAATAAATATCCCCGGCTTCCCTTTGGAACCGCGCAGCATATGCAGGATTGTTCTTCATAAAATTCTGGATAATTTCTTTAAAGGGTTCATGGTAGCTCACATAATCCGAAGTGCTTTTACCAAGAAGGCTTACCGAACGAAGAAGGCTTTCAAATTTACTGAAAGCTTCAATTTTGTCATTTTCAGGACGTACCCGGCTTTCATAAATGGATTCATCAGTTCTGCAGGAGTAAAGCAGTAAACAGAAAACGGCTACAAAGGCCAGCCATGAAACAATTTTTTTCGTCATAGTCATTTTGTTTTTAATGGGTTAAAGATAAAATATTTTTTTTACTCAACAAAGGTGTGAAAAACAATCTGAGAAAATACAGTAAGAAATTACTGATTTCCGTAGGATTTTTCTAAAAGAAAAAATTATGTACTTTTGAGGTAAATATTTTGTGCTATGACATTAGGTGAAAAACTGAAAAAAGCGAGAATTCATAAAAACTTTACACAGGAATATTTAGCTGAGATGCTGAATATCTCACAAAAAACCTATTCCAACTTTGAAAATGATAAAACCAAACCGGATTTCCACCAGGTAGAAGACATTGCAAAAGTATTGGAAACAAGCATCCTTGATTTTTTGAGCGGGGACAGTATTACAGTAAATCAAAATAATAATGAGATCGCAGTAGCACAGAATTATGCACCTATCACATTATCCGAAAAGCTGATAGAACAATACGAACAAAGGCTGAAAGACAAAGACACGGAGATCGAATTTCTTAGGCAGCTTCTCGGTAAAAAATAAAAACTTCAATTTTTTTTGAAGTTTTTTTATTTTTGATGTAATAAAATGTAAAAGCCCGTTGTCTTACTTATAGAAACAAGCTTATGACCCAGGAAATCTTTAAGGATTCGGTATTCGTTCTCAAAAATGAGATGTATCGCTTTGCGAAAAGGTTTGTCATGAGCAGTGACGAGGCAGAAGATGTGGTGCAGGACCTGATGATTAAATTCTGGCAGAAACGGGAAGAACTGGCACAGTTTGGGAATTTAAAATCCTATGCTTTGAAAGCCGTCCGGAATGAATGCCTGAACCGCCTGAAGCACCACGATGTAAAGCTGGGGTTTGCAGATATGCAGCTTCATCGGTCAGAACTGTACAGCATGGAAGTCAATAACCTGAAGGAACATATCATAGGTTTTATCAATCAGCTTCCGGAAAAACAGAAGGCCGTGATCCATTTGAAAGATGTAGAAGAATATGAAGTTTCAGAAATAGCGGAAATGCTGGAAATGGAAGAAAATGCAGTAAGGGTAAACCTTATGCGGGCAAGACAGAAAGTAAAAGAACAAATTTCACAACTGATGAGCTATGAGCAAAGACAAATTTCAAGATAAATATAACGAAGTCTTCCAGAACATCAAGGAAGAAAAGATGGACTGGGATTTTGAAGATTTCCTGAAAAAAGCAGAGGGGAACAATGATGAGGTTCAGGATAATAAGACACCCATTATTCCGATGGGGACAAAAGCAAAACCTTCGTTCCCGAAATGGTTCTGGATGGCAGCAGGTGTGGCTGTACTGATGAGCATCGGGTTTATATTCAGCCATAATCAGAAAAATGGGGTTGAGGAACAGGCACAGCTGGTTGAAAATCAGATCAAGCAGCAGAAAGGTGATTTCATTGAAGAAAATACAGATCATCAGGAGCAAGTAGCCTTGAACCAGCCTTCAGACTCTGTTTCCGGAGCTAAAAAAGATTCGATACTTCAGGAAACAACCGTTGCCGAAAAAGATGTTATGGATGAAATCCTGCCTAAGAGAGGCCGTCTTAAAAAAGAAAGAAAACCCAAGTTCGTAGATAACTCTCCGGGCAAACCTACCGCTTCAGATGCAGCAGCCTATCAGGATTCTTACGTGATTGTAAACGGAAAAAGAATCGAAAATGTGGAAGAAGCCATTAATGTAACTAAGTATTCATTTCAGATATTTGCAAATAACGTCAGTGAAAAATTAGCACAACCCAAAGTCGTTGACGACGATTATTAATTAACCTTAACCGATTATATTTCCTGATCAGGCACACATAATCAAAATAAAAAAATTGACTCATGAAAAAAATATTCTTCATATTCGCACTCGCTTTTTCACATTTCTTTAATGTGTACGCGCAGGATAAACTAGACCTGCTATTTGAAAAATACCAGGATGTGGAAGGCGTAACTTCCATTAAGATTTCAAAACCTATGTTCGGGATGCTGAGCAGCCTGGATCTGGGAGATGCAGAGCTGGATCAGATCAAGCCCCTGCTGTCAAAAATTACAGGGCTGAAAGTTCTGATTGCGGAAAAATCAACCGATGGAAAATCGGCTAAAGGCAGGCAGCTTTCGCAGATCGGTAAAGATATTTCATCTTACCTGAAAAGCATGGACTACAGTGAAATCATGTCCATAAACAGTGGTGGCGCCAAAATAAAATTTATGTCGGCAGAGGAAAAAAACGGCATTCTGGATGATGTGCTGTTAAGTATAGACAGCGGCGGCGAAGAAAGTATTCTGGTGAAGCTGGACGGAAGGCTTTCCATGGACGATATCAGTAAGATTGTCAATTCAAACGAGACGAAAACCAATCCTGTTACCAATACAAGAAATGATCTTTCCTCCCAGGGGAATTCTTCATACCTGAACGTAGAATCCAGAAATGTAAAGGACTTTACAGGAATCCAGGTGAGCACAGGGGTAAATGTGGTTTTTAAACAGGAAAGCCCGGCCAGCGTAAAGGTAACTGCCGATGCCGATAAACTTCAATATGTGGTTACCAAAGTAGAAAACGGGATCTTAAAAATATATATTGATAACAAAGGCGTAAAAAACCTCAAGTTTAAAAACTTAAGTGTCAGTGTTTCGTCTCCGCGCATGGAAAATATCCAGACTACTTCCGGGGCAAGCTTCATCGTGGTAAATACCATACGGGAAAACAACTTGAATGTGGAGGCTTCATCAGGATCCAATATAAACGGAAAGTTTGATGTGTCTGATAACATGAATGTATCCGTAGATTCAGGTTCAAACATAAGAGCAGGGGTAACTTCAGGGAAAATCGTTTTTAAGGGAACGAGCGGTTCCAATACCAATCTCGAAGGAACGGCAGGCATGGGAATATTTGAGGTGACCAGCGGAGCCATGTGCAGGGCAGAAAATTTAAATATCAGCACGGCGGATGTAGAATCTTCATCAGGTGCAAGTATCAGCTTAGGCGTGAAAGATAAACTCAAAGTGGAGGCTTCATCAGGCGCTTCGGTAAAATACAAGGGCAATCCTGAGATTGATTCCAAGATCAGCAAAAGTTCAGGAGGATCTTTAAGACAAATTAATTAAAAATTATAGCCATGAAAATACTTAAATATCTTTTTATAACCGTTTGTGCCCTATTTTTGATGCAGTCATGCATTGTCTCCGAAAAAGCGAATATCGCATACTTTTCAGATTCCGGAAACGATTTTAAGGGAGCGAAATTTACCAGCATCAATGTTCCGATGTTTTTGGCCAAGCCTGTTATTAAAAAAGCACTGAGAGAAGATGGCAATGACAATGAAGAGGTTATCCGGATGATTAGAAAAGTCTCTAAGATCAAAGTTCTGACCGTTGAAAACGGGGACCGTGCCATGCTGAAAGACTTTGCCGGTTATCTGAACGATAACCATTACGAAGACTGGGCAACCATAAAGCATGACGGCGAAAACGTAAACATCCGTGTAAAGCAGAAAGGTGAAACCATTAAAAATATGCTGATTACCGTAAACTCCGATAAAGAACTGGTTTTCCTGGACATAAAAGGAAGTTTTACGGCTGATGATATTTCAAAAATGATTGCTGCTGCAAGAGATAAATAGGTAATTTCATATTCAAATTATATTAAATTGTATTTTTTTATAAAGGCCGTTCCGGATTTTTGGAGCGGCTTTTTTGATTTAAGTTATTGATTGTTAAGTTTTATTTAAACTATTAAAATCGATTTTCGTAATTCAGTAAAATACCTTAATTTTGCAAGAAAGTAAAGATGTCTATTCATAACAAAATTGTAGAGACAGCCATCACTTTCGATGACGTGCTTCTAGTCCCTTCTTATTCAGAAGTTTTACCTAACCAGGTTTCACTAAAATCAAGACTTACTGACAAAATTACGCTTAATGTTCCAATTGTTTCTGCTGCCATGGACACCGTTACGGAAGCTGAACTGGCAATTGCGCTGGCGAGGGTAGGCGGTCTGGGATTTATTCATAAAAACATGACGATTGAGGAGCAGGCTGCACAGGTGAACCGTGTAAAGCGTTCGGAAAACGGAATGATTTCAGATCCTGTTACGCTTTCAAAAGACCATACGCTGGCTGAAGCCAAGGAGACCATGGCAAAATATAAAATTTCCGGTCTTCCCGTAGTAGATGCTGAAAATACTCTGATCGGGATCATTACCAACAGAGATGTGAAATATCAGGAAAACCTTACGATGAAGGTGGAGGAGATCATGACCAAAGAGAACCTCATCACTTCGGATAAAGATACCAACCTGGAAAAAGCAAAAGAAATCCTTCTTAAAAGCAGGATTGAAAAACTTCCTATCGTTGATAAAAATAACAAATTGGTGGGCCTGATTACAATTAAGGACATTGATAACCAGCTTGAGTATCCGAACGCGAATAAAGACGATAACGGCCGCCTGATTGTCGGTGCAGGCGTTGGAGTCGGTGAAGATACACTGGACCGGATTGAAGCTCTGGTAAAAGCCGGTGTTGATATTATCGGGATCGATTCTGCTCACGGGCACTCAAAAGGCGTACTGGATAAGATTTCTGAAATCAGGAAGGCCTATCCGGATCTGGATATTGTCGGAGGGAATATCGTAACTGCTGAAGCTGCGGAAGACCTGATCAAGGCAGGGGCAAATGTCCTAAAAGTAGGAGTAGGGCCCGGTTCCATCTGTACGACAAGGGTAGTTGCAGGCGTTGGGGTTCCCCAGTTATCTGCGATCTATAATGTTTACGAATATGCCCGTTCTAAAAATGTGGCGGTAATTGCCGACGGAGGGATTAAACTTTCCGGTGATATTGTAAAAGCCATTGCAAGCGGGGCAGGAGCCGTGATGCTGGGATCTCTCCTGGCAGGCACAGACGAAGCACCGGGTGAAGAAATCATATTCCAGGGCAGGAAATTTAAAACCTACCAGGGAATGGGGAGCCTTTCTGCCATGAAAAGGGGAGGTAAGGAGAGGTATTTCCAGAGTGAAGCCAAGAAATTCGTTCCGGAAGGAATTGAGGGAAGAGTACCTAGCAAAGGGTCATTGGAAGAAGTAATTTTCCAACTGACCGGAGGCCTGAGGGCCGGAATGGGGTATTGCGGTGCCAAAGATATCAAGGCATTGCAGGAAGATACCAAAATGGTAATGATCACAGGAAGCGGATTGAAAGAATCCCATCCTCACGACGTAATCATCACGCAGGAAGCCCCGAATTATTCTTTATAATAAAATCATTTCGATATAAAAAATAAGAAGACTGTCCAAATTCTGGGCAGTCTTCTTAGGTTAAAAAGGTAATTCTTAGTATTTAAAGATTATATTTTATTTCCGGTTAGTGGATTTATTGATTTAGATTATCTTTAAAATCATCAATCCGATAGTCCGTCAGGGCATTTCCCTTTTCAATTTTTTCCTTGGAATAAAGGCGGAAATCATTTTCCGTTTTTTCCAACAGGTAATCATAAGGCCCGACCTGGGAAATCAGTTTCACCAGGACCGGAGAAATTTCCAGGCAGATAAAAAGTCCCATAATAAATGTTGCCGCCAGGCCAATGATGGCCGAGTTTTTACCCAGTTCATCCAGCGCCTGCAGCCTTGCCGCAAAACCGTTGAAGCGGTCTTCAAAAGTTTCCGTAGATTTCCTTTCGGTTTCCAGGTTGGTATAGACTTTTGAGATTTCCTTGTCCAGGTACGCCAGTCTCGGGGTCACCTGTTTCTGATAGTTTTCAAGATCCAGCCTTCGCTGTTCCTTCAGTTCCTGCTTACGTTTGGCATTCGGGCCGAAACCTTCTTTTCCGCTGGTGAGTCCGGACTGCTTCCCAAGGATTTCCTTTTCAAGCTCTACCGCTGCAGAATCATAGGATTTCTGGTATTGGATAATCTTGTCTGAAATCTGTTTTTTCTCCGTCTCAAAAGGGCCGCTCTGCTGAAGGATCCTTCCGCTCATCTCGCCCTGAAGCTGTTTTTTATTCCTCTGGATAATGGTATTCAGCTGTTTGTTCACTTCCTTTTCAAAAATTTTAAGCTCTAACGGCTTGGAAATGATAATGCCTAAAAAAGTGGCCAGGATCAGTCTCGGAATGGCCATCAGGATCTGGTTCCACCAGGTTCCTGTTTTCTTGATGGAAGACACAATATACCGGTCAAGGTTAAAAATCATCAATCCCCAAAGAAGGCCGAAGCCGACTGCTGTCCAGATCTCATCAAAAACGGTGTACATTGCATAACCGGCAGACAGTGTGGCAAAAACCGCCGTAAAAAGGACAATACCACCGATACCAGCAAACTTGTTCCATTCACTGGGTGTTTTTCTGAGGATATGAATGTTTCCTCCGGAACAGACCATCAGAAACTTCTGAAACCAATTGATCTTATGATTGGCTTGATTTATAGTTTGTTGATTGTTTTTCATTATTGAAAATTTATACAAAGGTACTACTAAAAACCATACCAATGCAAAAGATAGTATTATGTTTAACCCAGTATGCTTATTGTAACCGTCATTAAATTGAAAATCAATAAATTAAATTTATATCGGAAAAAAATCTTATATTTAAATATCAATCAAAAAAATTATTATGAAAAATGTACTAAGACTTTCAGCTGTCTGCTTGGCACTGACGCTGGTTTCGTGTAACCAGGAAAAAACCTTTGATAATGAGCTGAAACAAGCGGCGGCAGGAATGAACAAGCTGGGCCCGCAGATGATGAGTAACGGGATCCGCCTCGACAGTGTTTCCGCACAGCCCGGAAAAATCTTCAAGTACAATTATACTTTAACGGAAGCCTTAAAAGAAAGTGTAAGCCCCGAAGAAATAGAAGCCTTTAAAAAACAGGCCAAAGAAGGAGCGCTGTCTGTTGTAAAAACCTCGCCGGAGATTAAGGAATTCCGTGACAATGATGTTACCATGACTTATTTTTATTACGATAAAAACGGGAAACCAACCATGGATTTTATCATTGCTCCTGCCGAATACAAAGCAGATAAATAAACATATCCCGTAAATAATTTTCCGCATATTTCCAGGTTGTGTTAACCCGTAGGAAATATTTAAAAATAAGATTTAAAAGTTTCAATACTGAAATTTTAAATAGATACTTAATCCGGATTGACTGATTATTTCAGACGGTCCGGATTCTGCTTTAAAAAGCTGTCCCAGCCGGTGTATGATTTGGTATCGGCAATGGTGCCGGAATTAAAATGATGGCATACCGCAACCGCCAGTCCGTCAGAAGCATCAAGATATTTTGTAGGGAATTCTTTCAGTTTCAAAAGGTTCTGCAGCATGCCTGCCACCTGTTCCTTGCTTGCGTTTCCGTTCCCGGTAATCGCCATCTTTATTTTTTTCGGTGAATACTCTGTAATCGGGATATTGCGGTACAGGCTTGCTGCCATGGCAACACCCTGGGCACGGCCCAGCTTCAGCATACTCTGGACATTTTTGCCGTAGAAAGGAGCTTCCAGGGCCACCTCATCAGGATGGTACTCATCAATCAGCGCCAGGGTTTTTTCAAAAATATATTTAAGCTTGGTTTCGTGGTTGGGGTATTTTTTAAGAATCAGTTCATGAATGGAAACCATCTCCATATTTCCTTTTTTCACGGAAATCAGTCCAAACCCCATTATCGTAGTGCCCGGGTCAATCCCTAAAATAATCTTCTCTGCAGTCATTACGGCAAAGATAAGGCTTCTGCATTTTCCGGATAGGAAATTTTAGACATAAAATATAAAATAATTTTGATACATAAGAAAATTATGTATAGATTTGCTAGGTATAAAAGAACAGTATTGAAAAAGAACAGCCTTTATAAAGGAACGCTCCAGAATATTATCCTAAAGCTGCTTGCCAAGGAAGTGAAAATGTACGGGTACCAGATTACCCAGCGTGCTAAAGAACTTACAAAAGGCGAGCTGGAAATGACCGAAGGCGCATTGTATCCGCTTCTCCATAAGCTGGAAGCAGAAGGGATGATTGCTTCTGAAATCCGAAAAGTAAGCGGAAGAGACCGCAAATATTACCTTTTAACAGACAAAGGAAAAAAACAGCAGATTGAGCAGGAACAGGAAATGCAGAACTATTTATTTAACCTAAATACCATTTTTAATATATGATTACTCAGGACCATGAACTTCAGATTGAAACTTATCTGCAATCAAAAAAACTTTACCATGAACTGCATTTGGAAATAAAAGACCATTTTATGTCTCAGATTTCTGATGAAATGGCAAATCATGACATCGGTTTTCAGGAGGCATTTTTAAAAACAAAATCAGACTGGGGAAAAGAACTTGAAATGGTGCGTGCCGATATTTTCTCCTTTAAGAAGATTGCAAGGATTGAAAAGCAGGTCCTGAAAAAAAGATTCAGGAAAATCATCTTTTCTTCTGCTGCCTGGACTTTGCTATTCATCGCGTTCTTCTTTATGAGTGCAGAAATTTCTACAGTTCTGCAGCTTGTATTAATGGGAAGCTGGATAAGCCTGTTAGGCTATAGTTTTTTAACTAAAAAAATTACATTCTCTCATTACGTAGCGATCTGCTTCCATCCGCTGGTAATCCGGAATATACTGCTGTCAGTGGCTTTAGTTTTTTTAGTCGGGTTTATTCCTGTTGATTTTATTACGGCTCTTACAGATGTGGAAATCAACCGGTTCTTCCTCGTATACGCCACTCTTGTACAGCTGCAGATCTTATATTTTAAGGTAAAAAGAATAAATGTTTTAGTCTGAATTGATTATGTTAAATCCTAAACAATGATATCAGAAGAACAGGAACAACAGATTATTGATTATTTGATCCTGCACAGGCTTCCTGTAGATATTCTGCTGGAAGTAAAAGACCATATGGCAGAACAGGTTTCTGATATTCAGAGGCAGGAAAACCCGGATTTTGACAAAGCTTTTTTAAAAACACAGAAGCTTTGGGCAGATGAGTTTAAAATGACAGGTTACCCGGGTTTTTATCGTGAAGAGATCCCGGTAATAGTTAAAAAAATAATAAAAGAAAAGTATAACGGCATCATTAAGAAATCGCTGTGTTTCGGAATACTGTCATTTGCAGTTAATCTCATGCTTATTTATCTGTCCGCAGATCAGGAAGTTTATAACGATCTTTTCAGATTGTATAATTCCCTGTTTGTCCTGAGCCCCTTTCTGTTCTGGGTTTTTAGTCCGGAAATGCGGAAATATGTAAGATGGGATTTCAAATATCAGGGAAAGCTGTTTTATACGCTATATCAGCGGAATCTAGGCCTATATATCATTTGTGCCAATGTCATGTTCCAGATTATACTAAGGAAAGACCGATACGTTTTTAAATTTTTCAGAACTGAAGATTCAGTAGCCTTGCTGCCGTTAATGATTTCGCTGCTCGTTCCTTTTATTTTACAGGTAATGATTATTTTTGTACTTATTAATTTTTTCAAGCATAAGAAATCATTGTATAAAATGCGGGATTTCTTAAGCAAGGCATCAGAATAACAGTTCCTGGAATTATGAAGGAATCAGATCACAGAACCAGAAAATATATTCTCCTTCTTCATCACCTTTATTTTCATCAGATTTAGGTTTCGGATATGTTTTTCTAACGGTTTCGCCAATTTCAAACTGCACCGGGTTTTTAAAAATAGGCCCGTCGAAAGTGAAGGTATGGAATTCCCCGTTTTCTCCGCAGGGATCAACATTTGCAGGTAAATCTTTAATAAAATCCTGATCAATAATTCTGCCTGCAAAACTTTTGTCGAGAAACGTTTCGTTGACGCAGGTAACAATCGTTTTAAAGCCTAAGTCTAAAAATTCATGGATGAGGTCTGTGGTGTTCTTTTTCCATAATGGGAAAACGGCTTCCATGCCGATAGTCTGCAGCTGGTCTTCACGGTATCTGCGTAAGTCTTCCAGAAAAATATCCCCGAAAATGGAATGTGTTACGCCGCGGGCTTGTATTTCATTCATGGTTTTGGTCATGATCTGATGATATTCTTCCATGGAAGGTTCCTGCGGAAGCTCCATTTTAATCAAAGGCAATCCTAAGCTTTCCGCCTGCTGTTCCAGCAGTGAAACATGAACGCCATGCATGGAAATTCTCTGGAATTCCTTATTGATACTCGTCAGCAGGGAGGAAACTTCAAATCGGTCTTCCTTTAAGATGGTATACAGGGCAAGCGCAGAATCTTTTCCGCTGCTCCAGTTGAAGATGGCTTTCGGTTTCATTGGTTGATAAAGTCTGATTAACAGATTATTTTATTCCTGTACATTTTTCATTTCTGCTTCCGCCTGTACAAGGCCCGCTTTCATGCTGCCTTTGTCAAACGGCTTTCTGCCATTCTTTTTCAGCTTTGATCTTGTCTCCAGACTGTAATAATAGCTTCCGAGAACAGTATGCCCTTCAATCTCACCCATGCCGATGATTTTCTGTCCCAGTTTTATAATTTCAGGGTTCTGCTTAAGTTTTTTAGGTTTGTTTTTTAAGATGGCTCCTATGCCGCCGGCATCCTGCATGACCATGATTCCGAATTTCTCCATACAGGCTTTTGCAAGGCCTCTGGTACATAAGTCGTCTATGTTTTTGGAATAATTGCCCATTGCGCTGTCATCAAACAGCTTGTCAAAATCATTGGATTTGGATTTTGCTCTGGTCTTATGGTAATATTCATCCAGCAGCTGTGCATTTTTTTTAGCCAAAGCGTCATCTTTCCTGTTGTTTTCAGCGATGCTGTCTTTCTTCATGTCCCATTTGGTATTCTGTACCCATGAGGAAATCCCTGTTAAACGGTTCTTAGATATTTTAAATACAAAAACATCCTTATCCGGAAATACCACTACCGAGTCATTCTTTACAAAATAATCACCTTTACCATAGCCTGCAATATTGACTTTCCCGTTACCGTCAAAGGCAAAATACGGATATAAAGTTTCTTTAGCATTTGTTATAAAATAACCCTGCAGATTATTGTCAGCCTGTTGTGCATTGAAATATCCGCAGTAAATAATTCCTATAAGAAATAAAATGGACTTTGTCATTTGAAATTTTTACGAGAGTAAAAGTAAGAAAAAACCTCAAAGAAATTCCTTGAGGTTGATTTATAATTATTGAAACGGTTGGTGTCAAAATTGCCCGTCCAGCTACGGACTACATATTTCTTCTGTACTTACCACCTACTTCAAACAAAGCGTTGGTAATCTGCCTAATAAATAACATTTATAAAGCCACAGAAGATTTTTATAAGTAAGAATAATTTATTGTTATATAAATAATAGTATAAAGAATTATATATTTAATTTGATTTTAAATTATAATAAACTGAAATAAAATTGATGTATATCTAATAAATTATTTTATATATTTTGATATATGAAATAATTTATTTAAATTTGTAACTAAATATTATAGTATGGATTTTTTAAAAGATATTATATTTGAAGATCCTGATAAAATAGGAGGTTCAATAAAAGCAACAATTCAGAAAACTGGTAAGATTGGTTTTTCTTCTGGTGCTGAAGAATTTATGGGATTAAAAGATACACCTTATTTTAAAATAGGATTTAATAGTGAAAATGCGGGAGAAATAATATATATGGTTTCATCTACAACAGAAGAGGGGGCATTTAAAGTTTCCAAAGCAGGTTCATATTATTACATTAATTTGAAAAATGTTTTTGATAGAAAAGGAATTGATTACAAAAATAAAAGTTATATATATGATATAAGGAAAGAAAATTCTGAGCGTGCAGAATTTTTTATTTTAACTAAAAGAAAAAAATAATATCGAGGGAAAGAAAATATAAAAAAAGGCTGAATAAACAGCCGAGGAAAATTTATCAAATTTTGTTTTAATTTGGATTGCGACCCCTAATTTTTTTAAACAAAATTACTTAAGAAGAAGTGAGATTACCTCATCTACTTTTGTTGTGTAAAGATACTTCAAATGTTTCTTTTTTCCAAAATTAAATTCGTTTTTAACACTCACGAACGTTAGAGTAATAATAATATTTAAAAAATGAGATTATTATTTATTAAGAAATTTATAAAAGAAAAAATGCATTATGAATTACAAAGTATCAACTTTTAAATTCTCCATTTTAAATAAAAGAGGAGAAAAACACTTTTTAGCGAACTTACCTGGGAAAATTGATTTTCAAAATTTATTTGACGAATTTTGTACAGACATTTTTTCAAATACTAAAAAGTTTAATGAAAACGGGAAAGATAAAAGTCTTACATTAAGAGAACCACATAAATTTGACAAAGAAAAAAGACAAATTTTTGGTAAATTTGATGCGGGAACGACAGGTGACCCCGTTAATATTAACGACCCAGAAACTAATGAAACCAACTATTCTGTTGGTCCTGATGAACTTCAAGCTAGAATTTTGAATTTCTATGCTCAAATTCCTAAAAATAAACAAGAAGGCTTTATTGTATTACAAAGAAAGTCCACTCATAGTATTCAAAAGAGCTTAGAAGACTGCTTTAATAATTTTTTAGTGAGCAAAGGTTTTGAAGGTGAGAATAGAATCAGAATTAAACTTTCACACGCACCAAATTCAAAATTGATGCAAAGAATGATGGAGTTTGGAGAGCTGAAAGAAATTAATCTTGAAAAAAATATCATTCCAAATAGTTTTTCAGAATTGTTCGACGGTGTAAGTGATTCTAATAATGGGACAATGACGACTCAGTTGGTATTCCAAAAATCATCTACAAAGGATAACTTTAAACAAGTTTTGTTTAATATTCATAGTAAAAGTTATACAGGTGATGAGCAAGTTGAGATTGAAGGGAATTTTTATGACGAAGTTTCATTTACATTTCAGCTAAATAAGATTACGAAAACATTTTTTGTGAAGAATAAAACAAAAATTAGGTCGGAAATTGATATTACATCAATGTTAGATGATGAAAGTATGAAAGGTGAAATTCCTCTTGATAAATTTGTAGAAATATCTATAAAGCTAATTTTAGAAATTTCATAAAATTATAAAGGCTGTTCATTGAACAGCCTTTTTTATATTTCTTTGTCATCACATATTCCTTCTGTATTTACCGCCCACTTCAAAAAGTGCGTTGGTAATCTGCCCAAGCGAGCAGTATTTAACGGCATCCATCATGACATTGAATAAGTTCTGCTGGTTGATGGCTGCATGCTGCAATGTTTTTAAAGCGTCTTCGGATTTATCTTCATTCGATTTCTGGAAGTTGTGAAGCGTTTCAATCTGAACCTGCTTTTCTTCCTCCGTCGAACGGATTACTTCTCCCGGGCGTACTGTCGGCGAACCGTCTTTCCCAAGGAACGTATTTACTCCGATGATCGGATATTCCCCCGTATGCTTCAGCCATTCGTAATGCATGGATTCTTCCTGGATTTTTGAACGCTGGTACATGGTTTCCATGGCTCCTAAAACGCCGCCTCTTTCCGTGATTCTGTCGAATTCCGCATACACGGCTTCTTCCACCAGATCAGTTAGTTCCTCAATAATAAATGAACCCTGAAGCGGGTTTTCGTTTTTCGCCAGTCCCAGTTCTTTATTGATGATCAGCTGAATGGCCATGGCTCTTCTTACTGACTGCTCTGTAGGAGTCGTAATGGCTTCGTCATAAGCATTGGTGTGCAGTGAATTACAGTTGTCATAGATGGCATAAAGCGCCTGAAGCGTGGTCCTGATATCATTGAAATCAATTTCCTGTGCGTGAAGCGAACGTCCGGAAGTCTGGATGTGGTATTTCAGCATCTGGCTTCTTTCATCCGCACCGTATTTAAGCTTCATGGCTTTTGCCCAGACCCTTCTGGCTACACGTCCGATCACGGAGTATTCAGGATCGATCCCGTTGGAAAAGAAGAAGGATAAATTCGGGGCAAAATCATTGATGTCCATCCCTCTTGACAGGTAATATTCAACATACGTGAAACCGTTGGCTAAGGTAAATGCCAGCTGGGAAACCGGGTTTGCGCCCGCTTCTGCAATGTGATATCCGGAAATAGAAACGGAGTAGAAGTTCCTTACTTTTTCCGTGATGAAATATTCCTGGACGTCACCCATCAATCTAAGGGCAAATTCAGTAGAGAAAATACAGGTGTTCTGGGCCTGGTCTTCTTTTAAGATATCAGCCTGGACGGTACCGCGAACGGTTGCGATCGTCTTAGCTTTAATTTCAGCATAAACTTCCGCAGGAATGACTTCATCCCCTGTGATTCCTAATAATTTTAAGCCCAAACCGTTATTGGACGGAGGCAATTCTACGTTATATTTCGGCCTGGCCAAGCCTTTATCGTCAAATTTTGCTTTTAAAACTTCTTCTACTTTAGCTTCCAGTCCGTTTTCAGCAATATATTTTTCAACATTCTGGTCAATGGCTGCATTCATGAAAAAGGCCAACAGCATTGGTGCCGGGCCGTTGATCGTCATGGAAACCGAAGTCATGGCATTCACCAGGTCAAATCCGGAATATAATTTTTTGGCATCATCCAAAGTGGCGATGGAAACCCCCGCATTCCCGATTTTGCCGTAAATATCCGGTGGCAGGGCAGGATCCTGGCCGTATAAAGTTACCGAATCAAAAGCGGTTGACAGACGTTTGGCATCCATTTCCGCAGAAACATAATGGAACCTTCTGTTGGTTCTTTCAGGCCCGCCTTCTCCGGCAAACATCCTCGTGGGATCTTCTCCGGTTCTTTTAAAAGGATAAATTCCGGCGGTGTAAGGAAATCCTCCCGGAAGGTTTTCCTGGCCTTTCCATTTGATCAGGTCGCCCCAGTCGGTATATTTCGGTAAAGAAATTTTTGGAATTCTTAAGTGTGACAAAGATTCTGTTGAGGTTTCCACCTTGATTTCTTTTCCGCGGACGAAATAAGAATAAAACTCGGCTTTGAAAGCCTCTTTTGTATCATCCCATGTCTGTAGAAAGTCGATATTCTCCTGCTGAAGCTCTTTTTCAGCTTTCTGATATTCGGCATCCAGCACTTCGTTGGAAAGGAAGCTTCTCACGCCTTCAATGTGATACATTTTCCTTGCTAAATCAGCCTGTTTTTCAACATTGGCGTCATAAATTCTATTATTTTCAACAATTTCTGATAAATAACGAACTCTTTTGGGAGGAATTATAGTGATGTCTTCAGAAACTTCTTGTTCAACAAAACCTTTTAGATTTAAATCAGAATATTTGTCGTTAACTTTTTCAATTAATCTATTGTATAAATCAGTGGTTCCGTGATCGTTGAACTGAGATGCTTTTGTTGCATACACCGGCATGTCATCCAGCGGACTTTCCCATAACAAATGGTTTCTCTGGAACTGTTTCTTTACGGCCTGAAGGGCATCCAAAGCGCCGCGTTTGTCGGATTTATTCAAAGCGACCAGATCTGCATAATCCAGCATGTCGATTTTTTCCAGCTGCGTGGAAGCTCCGTACTCAGGAGTCATGACATACATGGAAACGTCTGCAAAATCAGATACTTCCGAGCCGGATTGTCCAATACCTGAAGTTTCTAAAATGATCACATCAGGATGAGCCAGTTTCAGGACATTCAGAGCAGAATGGATGAACGGAGAAACGGAAACATTGTTTTCCCTTGTTGCCATTGAACGCATATATACCCTCGGATCGTTGATCGCATTCATACGGATTCGGTCTCCTAAAAGTGCACCGCCGGTTTTCTTTTTGGAAGGGTCAATGGAGATGATAGCAATTTTTTTGTCGGGATTTGAACGGATAAAACGTCTTACCAGCTCGTCTGTCAAAGAAGATTTCCCAGCTCCGCCTGTACCTGTGATCCCGATGATTGGAATATTTAAATCTTTTGATTTTTCGTCAATCGCTTTTACCAAATCCGGTTTTTCTTCCGAGAAATTTTCAACAGCCGAAATAATTTTAGCAATGCTGGTAGAATTCTCAAAACTGATGGAATCTAGGTCTTCAGCCGTAACTTCTTTTCCGGTTGCGAAGTCTGATCTTTTCACCAGATCATCAATCATGCCCTGTAAACCGAGTTCCCGCCCGTCGTCCGGAGAATAGATCCTGTCGATTCCGTAAGACATGATGTCTTCGATTTCTTCAGGAAGAATTACACCGCCGCCGCCGCCGAAAATCTTGATCTGTGGAGAATTTTTTTCCCTCAAAAGGTCATAGATGTATTTGAAATATTCGTTGTGGCCGCCCTGGTAAGAGGTAAGGGCAATGGCATTCGCATCTTCCTGAATGGCCGTATTCACTACTTCTTCTGCCGACTTATCATGGCCAAGGTGGATGACTTCACATCCTGTTCCCTGGATCACGCGCCGCATGATATTAATCGCTGCATCGTGGCCGTCAAACAATGAAGCCGCGGTAACGATTCTTACTTTATTTATTGGAGTATATTTTTGGGTTTCCATAAAAAATCTAGAAATTTTCTGAATTTTCAAATATAATAATAAAATAACAACCTGTGCTTTATATTTAAATAATTGGTTTTTAGTATTTTGGATTTAAAAGAAAATACTTAAATATATCACTGCCGGGCTGCAGGCCTGTTTCAACCGTTTTATTTCCTGATTGATTAATTTCAGGCTCTCCAAATTAAAAATCTCTATTTTTGCATCTTATTATTTTATTTATCTTGAGTATGAAAAAGGCACTCTTATATTTTGCGTTGGGAACGGTTGTCAGTTTTTTGATCAATTATTTCTTTTACAGTTCAGAAAATATCGGACTCGATATTTATTACGCACTTGCTTTCGGTTTTGCGTGGGGGATTGCTTATTACCTGGATACGCCTGACTTTACCCTGTCTCAGAAAATGGGATATTCTTTTTCTGCCATGGGAGCACTTGTCATGGTTGGAACCCTGCTTTTCAATCTTGAACTTGCGATTCCTTCCATCCTGAAATTCTCAACGGTTTTTGTGGCTTATTACCTGATTGCCAGTTTCCGGGCAAATAAAACGCTCAGGAAGTAATTCTTATCCCATCACATTCCGTTATATTCATTGTTTCATTAGAACTTTGATGCAGCTTGCTTTCCATTATAAGCAGAAGAAGCAGATTTATATGAATATTTCCTTTATAAATTATAGAGGAACAGTAACATACTTTTTATTCTCAGCGTAATTAAAACGCATAATTTTTTTATCATATTTACGCCTTCATTGTGTAGTATGCACGTTCTTAACAAAATAACACAAATAAAGGGCCTGAGTATTTAAAACAAAATATGTTTTTGCATTCTGAAAATAATGTGTACCTTTGCACACCCTTTTAGGGGAAAATTATGTTTAATCTTTAACTAAAACGTGTGAATACATTAAGTTACAAAACTGTTTCAGCGAACAAAGCTACTGCTAATAAAGAATGGGTTGTGGTAGACGCTGAAGGACAGCCGTTAGGAAGACTAGCTTCTACGGTTGCAAAGATTTTGAGAGGTAAGCACAAAACAAACTTTACACCCCATGTAGATTGCGGTGATAATGTAATTGTTTTGAATGCTGGGAAAGTTACCCTTTCCGGAAACAAGTGGGACGATAAGACGTACATCTGGCATACAGGTTATCCTGGTGGTCAGAAGTCTATGACTGCGGCTGAACTTCAAAAGAAAGATTCTTTAAAAGTATTGGAAAAATCCGTAAAAGGAATGCTTCCGAAAAACAGATTAGGATCTGCATTGCTGAAGAACCTTTATTTATATGAAGGAACTGAGCACAAGCACGAAGCTCAACAGCCTAAAACAATTAATGTTAACGAATTTAAATAATTAATTATGTCTATAGTTCACAAAATCGGAAGAAGAAAAACTTCTGTAGCTAGAGTTTATGTAAAGCCGGGAACCGGTAACATTACAGTAAACGGTAAAGATGCTGCAACTTATTTCTCTACAGACGTGATGGTTTATAAATTAAACCAGCCGTTTATCCTTTCTGAAACTGTTGGTCAGTATGACGTTACCGTTAATGTTTTCGGTGGTGGTAATACAGGTCAGGCAGAGGCTATCAGATTAGGTATTTCAAGAGCTTTATGTGAAATCAATGCTGAATTCAGATTAGCTTTGAAACCTGCTGGTTTACTTACAAGAGACGCAAGAATGGTGGAAAGAAAGAAGCCAGGTCAGAAAAAAGCAAGAAAGAGATTCCAGTTCTCAAAACGTTAATTTTCAGACTTCAGATTGGAGATATCAGATTTCAGACTTTTTTTCGTCTGTTATCTTGTATCTGAAATCTATTAATCTAATTTTAAAATTGCCCGTTACGTTTAGCATCCAAACGCTTCTCCCATCTAAAGAAGTTGTTGATTGTTTAAGAGACGGAAAGTAAACTAACAAAAACAGAAAACATGGCAAAAGCAAATGTAAAAGACCTTCTAGAGGCTGGCGTACACTTCGGTCACATGACCAGAAAGTGGAATCCAAATATGGCTCCATACATTTTTATGGAGAAAAACGGTATTCACATTGTAGACTTACATAAAACAGCAGTTAAACTGGATGAAGCGTGCAGCGCTTTGGAAAAATTAACTTCTGCAGGTAAAAAAGTTCTTTTCGTAGCCACTAAAAAGCAGGCGAAAGAAGTAGTTGCTAAGCATGCTGCTGAACTTAATATGCCTTATATCACAGAAAGATGGCCGGGAGGTATGTTAACGAACTTCGTTACGATCAGAAAGGCTGTAAAGAAGATGAACTCTATCGACAAAATGAAAAAAGACGGTACGTTCGAAACTTTATCTAAAAAAGAAAGATTACAGGTAGACAGACAAAGAGCTAACCTGGAGAAAAACTTAGGTTCTATCTCTGACATGGTTCGTCTTCCTTCTGCAATCTTCGTTGTAGATATCATGAGAGAGCACATCGCTGTAACGGAAGCTAAGAAATTAGGAATTCCTGTTTTCGGTATTGTTGATACCAATTCTGACCCTAGAAAAGTAGACTTCGTTATCCCAGGAAACGATGATGCTTCTAAATCCATCGATATGATCCTGAACATTGTTTCAGATTCTATCAAAGAAGGTCAGTCTCAGAGAAAAGCTGATAAAGAAAAATCTAAAGAAGAAGGAGAAGCAGTATCTGCTGATAAAGATGCTGACTTTGACGGAGAATAATTAAGGTTTTCCTTACCATACAAAAAACCACCGGATCTCAGATTCAGTGGTTTTTTTATTTGATAAAGCTGAGGGATTTAGGTTAATCTTCAGTGTCACAGTTCATTTTAATCAGTCGGCCTGATTTGAAAGCACCAGGCTGTAAGCACTGCTTACGAATTTGGTTTTCTGGTACACTGCATCACAGATCATCCCTGAAAAGTTGTAATTCTGGTTTTTCGGAACCATAACGGCAGCCTTTTTATTGATCCCGATCGGAATTTTCTTAAAGTAGTTGTTTCCGCTGACGGTCAGCACGATATTACAGCGGGATTTATTTTCTGCCGTAACCGATGTTCTGGTCGGATCCGAGGAACCGTTCAGCATATCCGTTAAAACCGCAGCCGTTTCGGATTTGTAGGTTTTAGTTAATGCCTGATATTCTCTTTCTGCCTGCGCCGCAGGCGTAGTACTGCTTCCCGTATTTGAAACCGCAGGAACAACGGCAGGAACCGTTTTTCTTACAGGATAAGCAGGTTTCTTCGGAGCTGTGCTGCCGCAGCTGTTCAGAAATAAAGCAGCCATGACAGAAAAGGAAAGTAGTATTTTCATTGACAAAGTATCTGGGTGTAAATGTAATATTTTTACTTTTTTCAGCAGCCTTTTTTCCGGATTATATACAATTGTTTTTATTGAAAATTTTCTTTCGCATACATTCGGTCATCTTTTTTAGGCAGCAATTAAATAAATAATGAATAAAAAAAGGATGCCTCTTTTATGGGCATCCCTTATTATAACTAATCGGAACGATTAAATTTTTTTAATTGATCCTGAATTTAATATAGGTAATTGTTTTTCCTTTGGCCGAAAACAGTTCTTCATAATAGGTCCTGATATCCCTTAAATGAGGCGTATCCGGGTCATATTCCGGAGCTCCGTAAATATCATTGTGCGCCGTAATGATTTCATAGCCTGCGCCCTGTAAGAACCCCAATGTGTAGCCGTGAAGGAATTCAGAATCTGTTTTTAAATGAACGATTCCGCCGGGCTTAAGGAATTTTTTGTACCTCTCTAAAAAGTCAGGATGGGTGAGCCTGTGCTTTGTGCGCCTGTATTTGATCTGCGGATCCGGAAACGTAATCCAGATTTCATCCACTTCATTTTCCCCGAAAAAATGGTCAACCAATTCGATCTGGCTTCTTAAAAAAGCAACATTTTTCATGCCGCTTTCAACCGCTTCTTTGGCCCCGAACCAGAATCTTGCCCCTTTTATATCGATCCCGATAAAATTTTTCTCAGTGAAAGTCTTGGCAAGTCCTACAGAATATTCACCCTTTCCGCATCCTAGCTCCAGAACAATCGGGTTGTCGTTTTTGAAGAAGTCCGTTCTCCATTTCCCTTTGAGGCCAAAGCCGTTCAGTGCTTCCTCCCTTGTCGGCTGGATTACATTCGGTAATACTTTGTTTTCTGCGAATCTTACTAATTTGTTTTTACCCATGAGAAATTTAAAATCCCGCAAAAATAACGAAAATTACACAAATGCCTTATGGTTAATATTAAAAATAGAAAACTGATGCTTATTTTTTTGAAGAACTGCCTAAGGCAACCATCAGAGGTTTCTGGATGGTCTTTTGTGAGGCATACTGCACACCGCAGACAATACTGGTGAACAGATAGTCGCCTTTCTGTACCACAATTGAATTATCACCATGTGAAGGGACCGGAAGCCTGTATTTTGTAGTTCCGATGCCTTCGATCCGGACGATAATATTACAGTCGGATTTATTTTCGATCATGATGATGCATTCTTTGGCATTGGGATCATTATCGAAAAGGGAATTCAGGATTTTTACCGTTTTGTTTTTATGCTCTACCGGGTTTTCGGCCATCAGCATGTTGAATTCTGAAGCTTCCGTATCCGGGATGGCCGCGGCAGGTTTTGCAGCTGCTACAGGCGCAATATAAACGTTCTGAGGATTACTCGGGGTATAGACCACGGCAGACTGCCCGGCCTGCAGTTCTTTCTGATATTTTGCAATCTGCTTCTGTTTAATGATCGCATTCATCTCATCAAAGGATATCTTGGTGGAAGAACGCCTTTTCAGCATGGCCAGCCAATCCTGCATCTGCCGTACTTTGGTATCTCCAGGCTTGGCATCTTTAATATATTCCTTCATCATCTCCATCACGCGGGGTTTCAGGACAGACCTGCGGGGATCATCCGGATGGGCATCTCTTAAGAAAGCATTGATCTCGTAAATATTTTTGCTTTTTAAAATATTATGGTAATCTTTTCCTGTTGACTGGGCTGAAAGATTCATAAAAAGAAAGGCACTAAAAAATAAAAGCAGCTTTTTCATTTACTAAAATTAATTTATAATAAAAACATCTTCTCAGCCTCATTGAATTCAGGTTATCAGTATAAATGCATTCTGTGAAAGCAGTGTGATTTTTCTCCATTCCCAGATTTATCGATAAAATTACTATAATTTAGATAAAAACAAAAAATGTATACCGCAATTTTTGCCATATACATTTTCCGGCCTGATAAAAGCAGGGATTTATTTCAGGATTTCCTGAAGATGGGAGTTTCTTAACCGTTTCTGATAAATCGGCAGGTACTTCTCTATTGGGATTTTTACCGCCTCAAAATTGCCGGCTGCCACATACGGATCAACATTTTCTGAAGTATAGACAAACTGAATAAAGTTATCAATAAGATTTTCCGGAATTTTTAATCTTGTGAAATACTCTTTACCGAGATAATTTCTGATCTGTGCTACAGAATTGTTCATCCGTTCATATGCCAGGTAACGCTGTTTCTTTTTCCTTTCTCCGGAAAGGATATCGTATATGCTTTCCAGGCTGAAGGTAAGGCCGCCGTCCCTTAATCCCGCCACCGGAAGCTGCGGAGGAGTGCCGTCACCCTTAGGTTCAGGCAAGCCGATCACTTTTTTTATGGCAAGTCCCTTATCTTCTTTCTTCAGGGCATTTACATCATACCTCAGGTTTCCCGTAGGCTTAAATCTGTTGATGACAATTTCCTGAATATCATGATACGCAATTTTCAACTCGACCAGATTTTTCTGGTCGACCATCTGAGGCGTAAGCTTAATATCTTTTCTTTCCGTAACAATAGAAGTGAAACGTACAATATCGCCGGCATTGGCAGGAAGGTTGAAATCACCGTTGTAATCACTCAGAACAGTCTTCTGCGTGGTGAGGTTGGTAACGTATACCTGGTTGAGATATAAAACGGAATTGTCTTTCAGAAAAACTTCTCCGGAGTAGAGCTGGGCGTTAATTTTTGCCAGAAAAACCAACAGCAATAGGGTAAATAGCTTCTTCATATAAGTGAATACAAAATTACGCACAATTGCATCAATTTATATCTTGTGAAGACAGTTCCCGTGGTTAAAGTTATATTAAACTTTAGTTTAAAACTGTTAATGAATGTTATAAGAATGGTTTAAATATAATAAGTCTTTTTCAAAATTATAATCGGTTTAATAGTTCTTTACCAGAAGCCAGCTTGAATATTTTACCGTTGTACTTCCCCCGAATTCCGTCCAGCTGATAAAATACCAATACGTAGCTGTATTTACCGACCTTCCGGTAATTTTTCCGTCCCAGATAAACCGGTTGGCCTTGCTGCCCCTGAAAATTTCCGAACCGTATCTGTCGAAAATCCGGAACTCGATACGGTCGTTATCCATTAATGCCGAATAATCTATGGCATCATTATACCCGTCCATATTCGGAGTAATGGTATTGATAAGATTGATAATAACAAAAGTCCTGGTCACCTCATCGCACCGGTTGGCATCGCGGACATGAATGATATGGTTTCCTCTCGGTACATTCATAAATACATTTGAAGCCTGCCAGATGTTTCCGTCCAAAGAATATTCATAAGGGGGCGTTCCTCCGCTGACTCCTATGGTCACCGTATTCTCGCTGATTTCAATCAGGCTGATCACCGGAAGCACAGATTCAGTTACGGTAACGGTCTGCCTGTACGTACATCCTCCCGAAGTAAGATCTACCCAATAAGTCCCTGCCGTAACATTTGTAATGGAAGGAGTGGTTGCTCCCGTATTCCAAAGATAACTGTCGAATCCCTGCCCTGCATCCAATGTCGTCAGTGTTTTCGGACAGATGATTTTATCTGTTAAAACAGTGGAGTGCTTAGGGATGGTTACTGTAATGCTGATGGAAGCGATATTGGGGCAGACCCCCGGTTTCTCAAACCGGATGTAAATGGTCTGGGTTCCCGTTAAGTTTACCGGGCTTGACAGCTGGGCGGTATTGTTCTGTGCATCTGCCAGGGTAGGATGAAAAGTTGCGGTAACCAGAGGGTCAGCGGTGTACTGGCTGATGTAGGAAGTTAAGTCTATGGATTTAATCCCGTCTAAATTGTCATCACACAGGGTAACAGTATGGCTGGTCTTGATCAATGGGATTTTAGCCCCGATGGTAAATATAAGAGGTTTGATGACAGGTGGGCATCCGTCCGGAGAATCTACCCGGATATAAATGGTGGTTGTTGCCGTATAAGACCAGCTGTTCGGAAGGGTATTCGCATTTCCGGCATTGGCATCCGTTATATTTGCATAATACCTCACGCCAGTGAAATAAGACGGGTTACCCACAACAAGCGGAGTAATGGCGGATAAGGTTATATTGACCACACCATCTAAATTATCATCACAGAAAGCCCCCGTATAATTATTGATTACGTTTGCAAAAGGATATACGTTAAGCGTGATTTGTGCAATGCTTTTACATCCTATATTGTTTTTCACCACGGCATAGACAATAGTCCCGTTAGTTGCAGGATAAACTGTAGGGGTAGCTATTAATGTTCCGGGGGTTTCATTCTGGGCATTCAGCAATGTAGGATAATAGGTAACGGTTACCGGTGAACTGCCGGTGACGTTGGCCGTTGTCAGATTGAATATTCCCTGTCCGGATCCTGTATCGCATGCATTCAGTGTGGCATTGTTAACGGTTAAAGTTTGAATGCTGATGGTTACCGTTACGGTTTCACAATCAGGGAAATCAGGATTATTCGCGCAGAATGTATAGGTAAAGGTATCGGTTCCTACTGTTCCCGGACTGGTTACGTTATAAGTGATAATGCCTGTTGCAGCATTTATAGTTGCTGTTCCTGAAGTGGGCGGCGTAAGGATGGCTACTGTTGAAGGAACCGGTGTCTGCGCAGATGCTGTAAATGCAGGCACAATGGTCTTTGTGGTACAGACATCATATGCTGCTGCTGTCAGTCTGGTACAGTTCAATACTTTGAATTGTTCGGTTACCAGAGGCGCACAGCTTCCCATCGTTACTGAACAGGTGTAGTATCCTGACTGGGCAGGCGTGATGGATGGTCCTGTGGCACCCGGAATAAGCGTTCCGTTGATGTACCACTGATAGGTCTCATAAATAACCGGGTCTACGGTAAGAATAATCCCCGGAATACAGTCGCCTCCGGATTTCAGGATCACAGGCTGGGTAGGAAAACCTGCAAAAAAACCGCCGTAGCCCACCGCATCGCTTCCTGCCGTAATTCCTCCGGTAATCGCTTTGGAAGAAACCACCGTAATGGTTCCTGTTGTGTTTGGGATTCCGTAGGTTACCCAGTTATTGGTTCCGGTCATGTTAAAAGGGCCGGTGGCTGCCGGTGGTACAGCACCGTTGACCGTAACTACTGCTCCTCTTTCCGTGATCAGGTTAAGCTTTGTCGGGATATTTAATATGCCAGACGGATTCCCTCCGGAGTAGACAAAATTCTCATTGATCAAGCCCAGCTCGTTGATCTGTTTGGGCAGATAGCAGTTCAGCGAAGGAATAAAATTAAAGCCGCCTGTGGCCACTTCATTTCCTGTTGCGTTGGAATCTCCCGCCAATACCTGATAAATGTAAGCATTTTTGGAGGTCCGGATGTATAAATTATAATGGCTGTTCCCCTGAAGCTGGTATTTATTGCCCGGGATCATAAAATACTGTCCGGTATTTAAAGTAGCAATAGGAACAACCTCATCATTAACCCGGACTTCCGTGTTGTTTTCAGTGGCCACGACAAGCGCGCCTTCCATATTTGAAGTAATGCTTCCGTTCCCTTTTACCAGGGCGAATTCATTTCCCAATCTTTCTACGGGTACGGCCTGGTCCATTAAAATATCCGAACTGCTGGGATAGTTTCCGGCATACTGGCCGTTAAAATTTCCGTTCGTGACATTCACAGGTTTATCGGAGACGATCTTGGCCCCGATAAAACCGTCGGAATTTCCGGTATTGCTCCCGCTGCCGTCAATGATATAAGACTGTCCTTTATTTAGAGTAAAAGTCATTGAAGGTGTCGTAGTACCTGTGGTACCGTTTGAAAACTGCACGGCAGGCTTATACCCTGATACGGTAACCGTAGTATTGTCTTCCGTTGCCAGTACGCTCGCCATAAAATTCAGGATTGAATTGCTCACCGTAATCGGGGCATTGGCAGCATAGAAAAGCTTCCCGGTGGAAGGGATCCCTTTTGAGGTTATGATTTCTGCGTGGTTATACACGGAAAATCTGAGGTTGGCATAAAAAGGGAATTCGGCTTTTACGTAGAGGCCTTTCGTAATCGGTGTGAAAAGGTCAGTCTGCTGGGTGGTGATGATATAATCGCGTAGGATATCGACTTTCTGCGGATTGCCCTTGCTGATTATTGCCGTAGCAATCAGGATGTTATTGTTATAAATGCTTACAGGAAAAGGAGTAGTTCGATTGGTGGAGAGATAAAGCTTCTGATTGGGATTCGGGTTTCCCGTGCGGTCTACCATAGGCGCAAACCAATGCTCCCTGTCCAATTGTGCAAATGCAGAAATGAAAAAATAAAATATAAACAAAAAAGATAGAACTTTTTTCATTCAGAGGTCGTATTTATTACAAATTTAATAATAAAAAGTTTTAGCGGCTTAAAAAATAAATAAAAAACCATGATTTTAAAATCATGGTTTTCAGTACATTATTGTGAGATATTATTCCATGTTTTTTACAAGGATCCATCCTGAATATTTTACCTGGGTCTGTGCTTTGTTGGGTTCTGTCCATGTGATCTCGTACCAGTATGTGGCAGTCGGGATCTTTTTACCGTACATGGTTCCATCCCATTTATAAGCATTGAATTGATGGGCCTGATGTACTTTGTTCCCATACCGGTCATAAATATTGAATATCAGGTTTTTCTTGTAAGCCAGCTCAGAATAGTCAATGTAATCGTTTTTATTGTCCCCGTTCGGAGTAATGGCATTAAGCAGGTTCGGAACGGTTACGGTTACATCGATAGGCTCACAGTTATAAAAGTCCTTCACATAGATACTGTTTTCACCTCTCGGAAGATTTTCGAAAAAGTTTGAATCCTGCCACTTGATGCCGTCCAGTGAATATTTGTAAGGAGGTGTTCCCCCGATCACACTCACGGTAATGGTGTTGTTTTTAATTTCAAGATTTGAGATTACGGGCTGTACTGCAGGGATTACCTTTACATTCTGCCTGGTAAAGCATTCTCCGGTTTTAAGGCTGACCCAATAGGTGCCTACTCCTGCACTGATGGTCTGGGTTGTTGCCCCGGTGCTCCACTGGTAGCCGTCAAATCCGGGTCCTGCGTCCAGCGTGGCTTTATTTTCTATACAGATAATTTTATCACTCAGGACAGCAGACTGTACCGGAGGAATCACGTTTAACGTAATTTCCGCAATGCTGAAACATCCGTTGGAGTTGATTACTTTTACGTATACTTTTGTGTTTGAAGCAATATAGTCTATCGGGTTGATTTCATTGATTCCGCTGGAAAGGTCTGCGAGGGTAGCATAATATTTCTTGGTAAGCCCCGGTTGCGTTGTGAACCCTGATGTTTCAAGATTGAACATGGCCATGGTAGGGCGTCCTTCAATATAGCACGATCTGATGGATACGTTTTTTACTACAGGATTTGGAGCCACAATCAGGGTCATCGTTACCTGTTCGCAGCCTACTCCGGTAGCAGGATTCGCACAGAAATGATACACCATGAGGTCATTGCCTGAAAATCCGGAATTTGCGGTGTAGGTAATGATTCCCGTTGCAGGATCTACAGTTGCTGTTCCTTTTGTAGGCGGCGTATCAATCTGTACCGTGCCTAAAATAACCGGAATGTTGGCATAATTGGTGAATTTCGGAATAATTGTTTTCTGGGAATCACAGATAATCAAGCTTTTTGTAATCTGTTCATAGCAGGATTCTACTAAGAAGACAGGTGTTGTTGCAAAGCATCCCCCCATGCCTACTTTTACGGTATAATTTCCTGCCTGCATCGGAGTGTAGGTGTAGGTATTGGCACCCATAATAGGACTATTGCCCAGGAACCACTGGTAAGATTCAAAACTGTCACCCGTTTCCAGTACTGCTCCCGGAATACATTCTCCCGTTTTGCTGATTGCCGGAACAGAAGAAAAACCTGCAAAATAACCTCCGTATCCCACGACACCGCTTCCGCCGGCGATCCCTGCCGTAACCGCTTTGTTGGAAATAATGGTAACATTTCCGGTAACTCCGGTAAGGGAATAAGACTCCCAATCCATAGTTCCCGTTACATTATAAGGTCCCTGTGCGGCAGTCGGCGTCACACCATTGACTGTCACTGATGCTCCTTTTTCCGTTAAAATATTAAGTTTGATGTTATTGGCAGCCTGGGGAAGCATTTCTATCATCCCGATCTCGTCAATTTTTCTGGGCAGCAGGCAGTTTAGCGGAGGAATATAATTAAACCCGACCGTTGCGCTGGAAGTGGCAGTACCGGCAAGAAGCTGATAAACGTAAGCATTTTTCGTAGTTCTTACGTACATATTGTAATGGCCGCTTCCCTGGTCTATGTAGTTGGTATTATTGGGCTCATTTACCCGGTAATGCTGCCCTTCATTAATAGTAGCAACAGCAACAGGGTTATCGTTAACAAATATTCCGGTATTGTCTTCCGTTGCAACCACCAATACATCTTCTGTTTTAGCGGCGATATTACCGAATCCTTTTACAATAACGAATTCTTTTCCTAACCTATCTGTAGGAACAGACTGGTCCATTATGATATCCCCGCCCGTTAATCCGGTACCGATGTTGTATTCACCCAGGAAGTTCCCGTTGGTTACGGAGACCGGCTTGTCTGAAATTATTTTAGCCCCGATAAAACCGGACTGGTTGCCGGATTGGTTCCCTCTTCCCTCAATGATGTAGGATTTCCCCTTGTTGAGAGTCATGGTTAAAGTAGGAGAAGCCGTACCGTTAACGCCGTTGCTAAACACCACAGCAGGGGAATATCCTGAAACCGTAACGGTGGTATTGTCTTCCGTAGCCAGAATTCCGGTTGTGAAATTCATCCCTGAGCTGGAGTTTGTAATCGGTGCCACAACGGCATAAAATTTCTTTCCGATCCCTGCTTTTCCTTTGGATGTTAAGATTTCACCATGCGCAGGAACCACAAACCTGAAGGTTGCAAAGAAAGGTTTGGTGCCTTTAAGATAGAGCCCTTTGGTGCCGACTGTAAAAAGTTCCCCTACTGTAGAGCTGATCATATCAGAAGCATTGATGTCGTATACCTGCGGACTGCCTTTACTGATGGTTGATGTTCCCAGAACGGCTCCGTTATTGTAAATGGTAACGGTAAAAGGAGTTACTGAATCCGTAGAAAGGTACAGTGCCTGCTTTGCCGTAGAAGATAAATTGGAAGCTGAAAAAGGAGCAAACCAATGTTCTGTATCTCTTTGGGCTGAAAGTTTAATAAACGTAAGCGTGAATAGAATAATAAAATAGAACTGCTTTTTCATGGTTGATCAGTTAGTATTGACAAAAGTAAAGTATTATTTCCTAAATTTTGTAAAAAACATAAAAAAAACACAGTTTTAAAGCCGTATTTCTAATAATTTATGATAAATGATGTCATTCTGTATTTTATAATAACGGATCGGAAATGTTGTATTAAGATATGCTGAACACGTCTTACCGTTAAAACGGATGTTATGGTTAAAGAACCCTTTGTATATTCCAGCCCGAATATTAACATAAGCCTGTCCTGACTTCATGAACTCCAGTCAGTAGGCAATCGGAACTATCCAGTGCGTACATCTCCGACAGCCTGCTGAGTAAGAGATACTGACTCTTACCGGAAAGAATTTGAATAATTAGGGCAAAATCAGGAATGCTTGCAGGAATAATAAAGGGAGTTCCTGCTTCTTCTGTTTAAGTGTATTGAGTACTTGTTTATGGAGCAGAACTTAATTTGAAATGCAGAGGTCCAGATGGTGTTTTAATATTTTATTATACCGGATCTGAAGCTTAATAAAAAAAACACTAAAGAAAACTTTAGTGTTTTTTATAGGCTGCTTAAGCAGTTATCGTTCGGTTTGAATTGATATGGATACTTAATTTATATTTTTCACCAGGATCCATCCGGTGTATTTAATAGGTGTTTTGTCTTTATTCGGTTCATTCCAGTTGATGTGATACCAGTAGGTTCCGGTGACTAATTTCTTGTCGTAATGTTTACCGTCCCATTTGTAGTTGTTGAACTTGTCTCCGGTAAAGATCTTGTTGCCGTACCGGTCATAGATGACGAACGAAAGGTTCTCCTTATAAGCCAGCTCACTGTAATCAATAAAATCATTCTTGTTGTCTCCGTTCGGAGTAATGGCATTGATCAGGTTCGGTACGGTAACTTCCACAGAAACCGGCGTACAGTTGTAGGAATCTTTTACATAAAACGTGTGCTGCCCTCTGGTAAGCCCGGTGAATACATTGGAATCCTGCCAGTTGGTTGGTGCATCCACTGCATACTGGTAAGGTGCTTTGCCTCCCGTTACCTGAACGGTTACCGTATTGTTGGAAATTTCAATTTCTGAAATCACGGGATCCGGTGCTTTTTTAACGCTTACCATCTGTTTTACAAAACATCCGTTATCTTCAAGGATTACCCAGTATTCCCCGACTGTTGCTCCTTCCAGAATCTGGGTTGTAGCTCCTGTATTCCACTCGTAAGAGGTGTATCCCGGCCCTGCATCCAGATTTGTCCTGCCGTCGATACAGATCATCTTATCAGTCAGTATAGCAGACCTTTTCGGAGGAATTACCTTTAAGTTCAGTTTGGCAATGGCGTAGCATTGGTTGCTGTTGAATACCCTTACATAAACGGTTGTATTTCCGGAAATATAAGTGTCGGCATTCAGTATTTCATTGGTATTGTTGCTGGCATCCGTGAAGGTAGGATAATATTTTTTCGTAATAGGGGTTTCCGAAGAGACATTTGCAGTGGTCAGGTTAAATACAGCTCTGGTTTCATCCGTTTCAAGGAAACATTCACTCATAGTAGCTTCGTTGACTATCGGAGCAGGAAGGAAAGCAAGGGTGATCTTGGCGTTTCCTACGCACCCTTCGCTGGTGGTTACTTTTACATAGACCGATCCTTCTGAAGAAAAGTAATTGGTAGGGTTGGTTATTTCGTTGGATGATGCATTAAGATCAGCCAGGGTAGGATAGAATTTCTTCACCACAGGAGTATAGTCCGTTACATTAGCCGTAGTAAGATCGAAGAACCCTTTTCCGTTGTACTGGCAGGCTTTAATGGTCCTGTCCGTTAAGATAAAAGGGACAACTGTCAGATTTAAAGTAACATGTTCACAGTCAATGAATTCGGGGGCATTGCCGCAGAACTGGTATACTATGGTATCCGGGCCTACGTAACCGGGATTCGGGATGTAAGTGATCTGCCCTGTTGACGCGTTTACTGTAGCAGTTCCGTGGGTAGGATAGGTAAGTATAGCTACGGTACTGGCTACAGGGATCTGCGATGTAGTGAATGAGAATGCGGGAGCAATTACTTTAGTGGCACAGGCATTTAAAGCAGCCGTTGTATTTCTTAAACATGCAAACACTTTGTAGACAGGAGTTGTAATTGGGGGACATGTTCCCATTGATACCTTGACCGTATAATTTCCTGCCTGTGTAGGGGTATAGGTATTTTGAGTGGCACCGGGTATTATTACGTTATTAAGGGACCACTGATAGCCTTCATAACTGTCATCCACTTCCAGGACAATACCCGGTACACATTCTCCTGATTTTTTCGCAATAACGGGAATTGAAGAAAAGCCTGCAAAATAGCCTCCGTATCCTACGGCTCCACTTCCGCCTGCAATGCCTGCTGTAACGGCTTTTGTTGATTGTACGGTTATATTGCCGGATGCATTGGGCACTGAGTAAGATACCCATGCCGTAGTTCCTGAAACCGGATACGGACCTTGATTAGCCGGTAAAGGTAAACCATTAACGGTAACGGCTGCACCTGCCTCAGTAAGAATATTAAGCTTGACGGTATTGGTAGTCGGAGGTAAAATATTCACCATCGCAATCTCATCAATTTTTCTCGGCAGGAAGCAGTTTAAAGGAGGAACATAATTAAAACCAACCGTTGCATTACTGTTGCTGATCCCTGCTAAAAGCTGGTATACATATACATTCTTAGAAGTTTTCACGCGCATGTTATAATGGCCGCTTCCCTGATCGATATATTTATTGGTAAAAACTAAATTATCAGGGGAACAGACCCGTTTTCCCTGACCGGCATTAAGGGTAAAAACAGGAGTGGTTTCATTATTTACATACACTTCTGTATTGTCTTCCGTTGCTACAATAAGAGCGTCTTCCATGCCTTCCGAGATATCTCCGTTTCCTTTTACAAGAACAAATTCATTTCCTAATCTGTCAACAGGTACGGATTGGTCCATGATAATATCCGAACCGTCGAAACTATTATTCGGGGCGAGGACTGCAAACTGACCGTTAAAATTTCCATTGGTTACGGAAACAGGTTTGTCGGCTTCTATCTTGGCTCCGATAAATCCGGTAGGGTTTCCTGCAACAGTACCTGCTCCTTCAATAATATATGATTGTCCCTTATTAAGATTTATTGTAAGTGTAGGGCTGGCAGCTCCTGTTACACCATTGGAGAACTGAACCGTGGGGTTGTATCCTGAAACGGTAACCGTGGTATTGTTTTCAGTGGCCATGATCCCGGTTGTAAAGTTTAATAATGAACCGGCGCTCAGGTATGTAACCGGCGCAACTACTGCACGGAATAACTTGCCGATACCTGCTTTGCCTTTTGAGGTGAGAATTTCACCATGGCTGGAAACACCAAATCTGTAATTTACAAAATAGGGTTTGCTGGCATGTGTATAGATCCCTTTATTTACTTTGGTAAACTTATCAGCAGCTGCAGTTGTAACCATTATAGTTCCCATAGTAACTCCGGGTACGGGCGGGGTAGGAGTCGAGAAATTGAAAACCTTAGGATCTCCTTTCTTAATTGTTACCGTTCCTATAACCACACTGTTTCCGGAAGTGTCATTGGTGTATATATTTACATCAAACGGATCTACTGAATCTGTAGAAAAGTACAATCCTTGATTAAAGGCTGACATCACAGATGAAGATGCGGCTACCGGTGCAAACCAATGCTCTGTATCTCTCTGTGCAGATAAAGTATTAATTGTTAAAAAAACCAATACTAAGCCGAGTAGAAATCTTTTCATATATCAGGAATTATGATTTCTACAAATTTAACATAAAATCTGAAATATTGTTAATAAATTATAAACAGAGTTAAATTTCTATTCCCGATTCTTAATTAATAACCATCCTGAATATGAAACCGGCAATTTGGTGTCGGGTTCTGTCCATCTCAGTAAATACCAGTAAGTTCCGGTAGAAAGCAGCCTTCCGTTTACCTTTCCGTCCCAGATATAGTTTTTATCTGATGATTTATAGACCGGTGCTCCGTAGCGGTCTGCTACTTCTATGGAAACATTCTGCTTGATCCTCAGGTCAGAATAATTCAGCACATCGTTGAGGCCGTCTCCGTTAGGGGTTATGGTATTCACGAGATTCAGTATCAGGAATTCTTTGATTACCGGAGAGCAGCCGTCTGCACTTAAAACATACACCATATGCATGCCTCTTGATAGTCCCTGGAAGACATTATGCGTCTGATAATCAATTCCGTTCAGGGAATATCGATATGGAGGGGTTCCTCCGGAAACCGATACCGTGGCATCGGAGCCGGAAACCTCAATCTTGGTAATTGTTGGTGCCTGTGCTGTTGTAACATTCACATACTGACGGTAAACACAGCCGTTAAATCCTAGATCGACCCAGTAGTTTCCTGTTCCTGCACTAATGGTCTGCGTTGTTGCTCCGGTGCTCCATGCATAAGATGTAAACCCGGAACCGGCATCCAGTATAGCTTTGTCATTGCTGCATACCAGCTGGTCTTTCAGACGGTCTGATTTTTTAGGTGATTTCAGTGTTATTTTTAAAACAGCTGTATTGGGGCATTCGGAAGCGCTTGTAAACCGGATATAAAATGTGCTTACAGTAATAATGGCCTGATTCGGGGAAATTGTATTGACGCCGTTACGGGCATCGGCTAAAGTGGAATAAAATGATAAGGCAACACCTGTATTGGTGGTGAATAAATTTTTATAGTCATTAAGGTTTACATTTTCCGAACCGTTGAGGTCGTTATCGCAGATCTCATTAATCAGGTTATCGGTAATCAGGGTAATTCTGTTTCCGATCTTGAAATTAATCTGACCGAACACCGCAGGACAAACTCCGGTAAGCGCGTCCATTCTTACATAAACGGTTGTATTTGCTGTATACGTCCAGTTTGCAGGTAAATTGTTTGCATTTCCGGCGGTAGCATCTGCCTGGGTAAGGTAATACCTTACATTGAAACTGGCCGGATTGGTTACGATAGCAGATGTGACATTTAAAAAATTAACGTTCATGGTCCCGTCAAAATTATCATCACAAAGGGCAGCATTAAAATTACCGGTATTGATGTTAGGAGATGGAGTAGTGGAAAGCATAATCTGGGCCACTTTTGTACATCCGTACTGAGAGGTTACATTCGCATAAATGGTTCCTGCAGGCCCGGTGTACGCTGCCGGTACTGCAATAGGTGCTCCTGTGAGTGCAGGATTTGTAAAATACTGGACCGCAGTTCCCGGATCCGGAGAAACATTGACAGAAGTCAGGTTAAAAGTACCGTTTCCACTGGCATCGGCACAGGATGTTAAAGTACCGTTGACTGTCTGCAGGACATTGATGTTGATATTGATTTTAAAATATTCAAAATCGTAAGGGTTTCCGTTGCCCTGTATATAGTAAATAAACGAATCGGTTATATTGGCAGTGATCCCCGGGTTTGGGGTATAGGTAATCTGACCTGTTACAGGGTTTACGGTTGCTGTACCTGAAACTGGTGCTAAAGTAATGCTTGTATTGACAGGAATAATTGTCTGGGTAGAATTCGTAAAGGCAGGAGTAATGGTTTTTGTGCTGCAGGACCCGATGGTATAGGTTGTTGTGGTTATCGGTGGACAGGCCATATAAGCATACGGTGTGGTAAGTTTAGACTCACAATTGTTTTTTGTGATCAGGCAGGTGTAGGTCCCGGCTCCGTACAGTTCAGGGTTAAGGGAATAAGAAGCAGCACCTGGAATTGCCACTCCGTTAAGGTACCACTGATAGGCATCATACGTATTGTCAACCTGCAACAGAAGGCCTGTGTAACAATCTCCGGTTTTTGAAATGACAGGGATAGACGAGAAGCCTGCAAAATATCCGCCATAGCCTACCGCGCCGCTTCCTGCTGCAATTCCTGCGGTAACGGATTTGGTAGAGCTTACTGCAACGGTGCCCGATACATTCAGTACGGAATAGGTTACCCAGTTCGGGTTCCCCGTTACAGGGTAAGGGCCGTTGACAGCTGCAATCGGGTTCCCGTTTAAAGTAACCGCAGCACCGGTCTGGGTGATGATATTTAATCTGGTGTTGAAAGTCTGGCTGCCTATTTTATTGATGAAACCAATTTCATCCACTTTATTCGGCATAAAACAGCTTAAAGGCGGTATGAAATTCATTCCTCCGGTAGCATATTCATTTACGGAAGCACTTCCGGTAATCCCTGCCAGCAGCTGATATACATAAATATTCTTGGTGGCAGAAATCCCCATATTATAATTTCCGCTTCCCTGGTTGAGGTAATTGCTGCTCGGAACCATAAAGTATTGTCCTGCATTAAGAGTAACCGCCGCAGTACCGCCATTGAAAGCAACCTGCGTATTGTCTTCTGTGGCAATGATCAGGGCTGTTTCCATCTGGTAGATGATATTTCCGTTCCCTTTTACCAGCACAAAATCTTTTCCCAGGCGGTCAACAGGCACGGCCTGATCCATCAGGATGTCATTGTTGGTTGTATTGAGTACATTGTAGATCCCGTTAAAATTTCCGTTGGTTACCGAAACAGGCTTCGTAGCTTCTATTTTTGCTCCTGTCAGGCCGGCCATATTGGAACCGGAATCACTGCTTACGGCATCGATAATATAAGACTGTCCGCGGTTTAAGATAAATGTTTTGGTAGCTGCAGAAGTGCCGTCTGAAAAAACAACGTTCGGATCATAGCCTGAAAGCACCACAGAAGTATTGTCTTCCGTTGCAGTGATTCCTATGGTGGAGTTGATGTAATAATTTGAGCCTGTAAGCGGGACAACGCCTGCGTAAAATTTTGTTCCGAGGCCGGCCAGGCCTTTGGAAGTAATGATTTCAGCATGATTGGGAACCGAAAAACGGTAATTGGCAAAAAACTTTTTAGTGCCTTTCACAAACATCCCCATTGAATTGGGTGTAAAAAGATCTCCCTGTTGGTCAGCAATCATGAAATAATTGGGAATATTAACCTGTACCGGGTTTCCCTTGCTTACCTGAACGGTATTGTAAAGTGTATTGCCGCTGAAAATCTGTACGGAAAAAGGAGTAGTTTCATTGGTGGAGAGGTACAGATACCCCTGCAGGTTGGCCATTCCGGATCTGGCCGCCATAGGCGCAAACCAATGGTCCGTGTCCAGCTGGGCATTACATAATAAGCAAAAAAAAGTACAAATAACCAGTAAAATTTTTTTCATGTTTATCAATAAGGGCTGCAAATGTAAATATTAATAATCAAATATTTACATAAATTTTATTGTTATCAATACTTATTTGCTGATTTTAATGAATATTTAATTATCCGTTCATATGTAGAATAATCTCATAATGGTGTAAATAAAAAAGTCCCGGTGAAAATCACCGGGACTAATATTTTGAATCTGAAAAGATTAATTATAAGCTTACTCTTACAAATCCGGTTACTTTAAGGTCACCGTTTACAGATTTCACATAGTCTGCTACAGACATGCTGCCGTCTTTAATGAAAGACTGGTGCACCAAAGTATTATCTTTGTAGAATCTCTGCATTTTACCTTTAAGGATGTTTTCGATAATGTTTTCAGGCTTACCTTCCTTGGTTAACAGTTCTCTTTCGATCTCCAATTCTTTGTTGATTATTTCCTGGGAAACCATAGTTTCGTCAAGAGCGATCGGGTTCATGGCAGCTACCTGCATAGAAACGGATTTAGCCGCTTCAGCAGCTCCTTCTACGTTAGCAGAAAGTGCAGTGATCGAAGCGATTTTGTTTCCGGCGTGGATATAAGCTCCCAGGAAAGGACCGTCAAGTCTTTCAAATGCTCCGATTTCGATTTTTTCACCGATAACACCTGTCTGCTCCACTAATTTCTCTGCAACAGTGATCCCGTGGAAATCCGTAGCTAAAAGTTCTTCTTTGGTAGCAGCTGTGATTGCGATTTCAGCCAGTTCGTAAGCCAGTTCAATGAACGCTTCGTTTTTAGCCACGAAATCAGTTTCGCAGTTCAGGGAGATTACAACACCTAATGTATTGTCTTCGTTTACTCTTGCGATTACCACTCCTTCAGTAGTTTCTCTGTCCGCTCTGTTAGCCGCAACTTTCTGTCCTTTTTTTCTAAGGATATCTACCGCTTTTTCGAAATCTCCTTCTGCTTCAACTAAAGCTTTCTTGCAGTCCATCATACCTGCACCCGTTTGGTTTCTCAATTTTGCTACGTCAGCAGCTACTGGTGTATAAGACATAATTATCTATTATTTTTTATATTTAAGATTAGTATTAATTTTTAGCTTAATTTTAAAGCAGTGCAAAGATAATGATTTTAATGATAAACTAAAAAATGACTTTTCGCGTTATTTATATATTTAATAAAATTTTAAACGTCCAGTTAATGAAAAAAATATTTCTTCTCCTGTTTTTATGCATATTTGCCTTGGGCTTCTCGCAGAAAAAGAAAAAGACGAAATCCAAAGCCATCGTAGAAAAGGAAACCGTGATCATCTATACGGAAAATGATGCGGAAGCCACTGCGGAAGCCAGGATTGTTGCAGGGTTCCTGAAGCAGAACCCGGGACACGCCAAAACAGACTATTTCAAAAGAAAGCTGATGAAGATTGTGATGGCCAGCAACTCCCCTGAAGCCAAGCCTACGATAAAGCCTCTGAGCGAAGATAAGGTAAAGCAAATGATTCTGGAAAACAACAGTCTGAACAGTTCAAAAACACTGGCATCCAATACAGGATCTGCAGCAGCTCCCGAAAGAACGGTAAATTATGCAAGCGTGGCACCGGCAACCGGTAAAAAAGTAGCTGGCCCAAGCGAACAGAATAAAAAAACAGCCGCAATGCTGACCCATCTCTTCAATAATGACCCGATGGAGAAAGAGGCTTATATCAATATTAAAAACAGATCCAAATGCAACCTGATCGTAAAGATCAACGGAAAAAAATATTACAACCTTGATGTTCCGGCCAACGGACAGAACTTCCTGCTGGTAGAAAAAGGAGAGTACATCCTGACTACCATGGTATGTGATGCCAAATATTCTTCTTTAAAGAAAATCAATAAGGATATTGAAATTGAACTGAATCTGAGGGAGGATTAAATATAGTTTGTAAATAAAACAAAACAATAAAAAACGGTTAAGAATTTCTTAACCGTTTTTTATTTTATCCTTTATATTGCCCCATCGCAATGAACTTGTCCTGCCTTTGGGTTTCCAGTTCCTTACCTGTGAATTTTGAGAATGCCTTGATGTTCTGTAAAATTGAACTCTTCAAATGCAGAAAAGTGGCTTGCGGGTCATAGTGTGCACCTCCAAGAGGCTCTTCAACGATTCCGTCAATAAATTTTTCTCTTAAGGCATCCTGTGGGGTAAGGTTCAGGGCGTTGGCCGCATCTTCCTTGTGGTCCCAGTTTCTCCACAGAATGGAGGAACAGCTTTCCGGTGCAATTACTGTATACCAGGTATTTTCCAGCATATACACCTTATTCCCTACACCGATTCCTAATGCCCCGCCGCTGGCTCCTTCACCGATGATGTAGGTGAAAATAGGCGTTTTCAGCATGGTCATTTCAAAAATATTACGGGCAATGGCCTCACCCTGTCCTCTTTCTTCAGCTTCCAGTCCCGGATAAGCTCCCGGGGTATCTACCAAAGTAACTACAGGAATCCTGAACTTTTCAGCCAGCTTCATCAGCCTTAATGCTTTCCGGTATCCTTCAGGATTGGGCATCCCGAATCTTCTGTGCTGCCTTTCTTTGGTGGTCCTGCCTTTCTGTGTCCCGATAATCATAATTTTCTGCCCGTCCAGCGTAGCCAGGCCGCCGATCATGGCAGGATCATCTGCGAAATTCCTGTCCCCGTGCAGCTCCAGGAAGCTCCCTTTATCCACCATTCCGTTGATATAGTCTAATGTATAAGGACGGTCCGGATGACGGGACAGCTGTACTCTCTGCCAAGGTGTAAGATTAGAATAGATTTCTTTTTTCTTTTCTATGATCTTGTCCTCAATCTGGCTGCATGCTAATTTTACATCAACACCACTTTCTTCCCCTACTAAAGAACAGGTCTGAAGTTGATCCACCAGTTCTTTGATAGGAAGCTCGAAACTTAAATATTCCATTTCTTGAAGTAAATTAAATCTTTCAAATGTATGAAAAATTATGAAATTCTATTTAATATTATTGATCGCATTATGTATTCTGGAGATACTTTCCTCTCTACCAAGGATTTCCAGGATATCCGGCACATCGGGGCCCTTCAGTTCCCCTACCAGCGCCAAACGCAGTGGCATCATCACTTTACCCATCCCCAGGCCTTTATGTTCCGCGAAATCATGTACTGCTTTCTTCAGGCTTTCCGCACTGAATTCTGCTGTTTCCAGATTAGAGGCCAGTTCGCTTAAAACGGTAGAAGTTTCATCATTCCATGCCTTTTTTGAAGCTTTCTCGTCATAAGCAGCTGGTGCCTCAAAGAAAAACTTTCCGTTTTCATAAATATCGGTGGGGAACGTTGCCCTTTCTTTCATCAGATGAATAATTCTTAACAATTTTTCATCTTCAATATTTAAATTCAGATCAGATTTCTTTAATATCTTCAGCAGTTCTTCGTCAGATTTCAACTGGATGTACTGGTGATTGAACCATTCCGCTTTTTCTTTGCTGAATCTGGCTCCGGCTTTATGCACTTTATACAAGTCAAATTCTTTTGCCATTTCGTCAAGAGAGAGGATTTCCTTATCATCGGCAGGCGACCAGCCTAAAAGTGCCACCATATTGATAAATGCTTCCGGAAGGTAACCGCTTTCCCGGTATCCTTTGGAAATATTTCCTGTAGCAGGATCGGTAAAGTTTAAAGGAAACACCGGGAACCCGAATTTATCGCCGTCCCTTTTGCTGAGTTTTCCTTTGCCTTCAGGTTTCAGGATTAAAGAGAGGTGGGCAAACTGAGGTGCTTTCCAACCCATCGCCTCATATAATAAAGTATGTAGACCTAAAGAAGGCAGCCATTCTTCACCGCGGATAACGTGGGAAATTTCCATTTCATGATCATCGATGATATTGGCGAAATGATACGTCGGCATTCCGTCGTTTTTTACCAGAACCTTATCGTCTAATGTATTGGTATTTACGGAAGAATTCCCGCGGATGATATCCACAAGATTCAAAGTTCTGTCAACGGGCATCTTAAACCTTACCACATAGGGCGTATTTTCATCCAGTAATTTCTGAACCTCCTCTTCAGAAAGGGTCATGCTGTTTTTTAGTCGGTTTCTGGTTTTGTTATCATAAGAGAACACGTCGCCTCTGGCTTCGTATTCAGCACGGATGGCATCCAGTTCTTCAGCAGTATCGAAAGCGATGTAAGCATAGTCCGTTTTCAGGATCTGCGCAGTATACCGGTCATAAATATCCCTTCTTTCAGATTGTCTGTATGGCGCAAATTTACCTCCTTTTTTAGGGCTTTCATCAGCAATAATCCCGCACCATTCCAAGGCTTCCTCAATATACTCTTCTGCGCCTTCCACGTATCTCGCAGTATCTGTATCTTCTATTCTCAATACAAACTCACCGCCCTGGTTTTTGGCAAAAAGATAATCATATAATGCCGTTCTTACGCCTCCCAAATGCAAAGGTCCGGTAGGACTTGGAGCAAAACGTACTCTTACTTTCCCCATATCAATAAAAATTTTGGTGCAAATTTACTTAAAATTATGTGTTTTAGGGCGGTTTAATGTTTAGGTTGTTGGGTTTTTTGATTTGAATATTTACATTTGTATAAATTAATGAAAAACAATTATGTTGGAAATCGGAGAAAGACCCTGGGGAAAATATTTTGTCTTGGCAGATGAGCCCAATTACAAATTAAAAAGGATCGAAGTAGATCCGGGTCAGAAGCTGTCTTACCAGTACCATCACAAAAGACAAGAGCAATGGACAATCATTGAAGGTGACGCAACCGTTGTGCTGGATGATAAAGAAATTAAATTGGCGTACGGGGAAAGTATTTTCATTCCCTTGGGTGCAAAGCACCGTATGATGAATCTTTCCGAAAAACCTGTTGTTTTCATAGAAGTTCAGACCGGAACTTATTTTGGGGAAGATGATATTGTGAGGATTGAAGATGAGTATGATAGGAATTAAAAATTCTGTCAAATTATATTTTCTAAAGTTAAAGAAAAGATTGTCTATACTTTTACGAATAAATAGAAAATGCCTAATAATGTATATTTGGCATTTATTTAATTTTTCGGATTACATAAGTAGTGTACTTGGCTATCAGCTAATATTAGAATTTCATGTAAGAAATATTCGTTTAGAAGTGACTAGTGACTGCCGAAAATTGCTTCAAACATGCAGAGCTAATTTATCATTACAAAGTATTTTAAGTGACATTTTTCTAAATCAAATGTAATAATCTTGGCTTATTTTATTCCAGATATTTATTGTATCATTCGTTTCATGTTCTATACTATAATTTTCTGAAATAAAATTAGAAGCTATTTTCCCCTTATTTAAAATTTCCTGAGGATTATTTTCATAAGCTTCTATAGTCTCCTCAATTTTTTGCACAAACTCTATAATATTTCCATCTTCTATAGGTGTAGAAAACTCAGGTTTTAAATATTCTTTTCCTCCCTGTCCTGTATAACCTATCACATAACATCCACAAGACATCGCTTCTGCAGGAGGAAGTCCAAATCCTTCTTTATGATTGAAACTTAAAAAAAGGGTGCTTTTCTTCATGATTTCAGCAACCTCAAATTCCGATTTATTGTCAATAGGTATAAGATTCCAACCTTTTAATGAATTTCTTTGTTTCAGGATGTTGATTACTTGCGTTACATCATCACTAAGTTTTCTTGGCATGAAAGAAATCTGTTTTTCCTTGTCTTCGGAGTAACTGAATATTTTATAATCAATGCCTAATCTCATTTTCAAAATTTTTAAATTAGGAAAAGAGTAATTGATATATTTCTCAGCGTCTTCGGAGGCAACAATTGTTGCTAAAGTTTTAGAATGATTATATGGATTTATTTTATAATCTTCATAAAGAGAAAAATATCCGAAAGTATAATAACAATTTTGATTAAAAATAACCTTAGATACTTCCGGCTCTACTTTATGAATGTCAGGGCCGTAGATTTCAGGAAAAACTAAAATACCATTTTTATCAATCTCTTCACTTTTATTTTTCAAAAAAAATAAAACTAATTTTTGCAGGAAATTAATTTTCTTTCCCTTATAGAAATATTTTAATTGCTTAAATATATATGGACTGTACTTTATTGTAACATTTGTATTAAACCAATTTTCCTTTTTTCCAGGTTTTTTAAGTAATAAATATGCTTCAAAACCATTTTTATTCAATGTTTCAACTTGCCGGTATATTTGTTTTACCCCACCACTGGCAAATTTATTAGTAGGACAGATGAAATATATTTTAGTTTTCATTAAGTGAAAGTATAGTTTTTATCCAGTTTTTAATATAATATTTTTCCTTTATCCATTGTTCTGGCTGTTCATAATCATTACTGATAAAACTTTCCGGAATTAAAATGTTTTGTACATCATTAACGACCAAAATATTATTAGGATTATAAAAGTCACAATGTAATATTTCCTGATTGGTTGTGATTAATTTCTTATTTAATCCAATAGCTTCATATGGTCTGAATGAAAGGCCTTTCTGATGAGGATGTGCAATATCGAGTATTATTTTGAAATCAAAATAATACTTATATGATGTTGAGAATGGAATAATTTCATGAATAATTTCAAGATTTGAAGGGAGTTTTTCCTTAACAGGAATTGATTTATATGTGAAAATTTTTCCTCTTGCTGAAATATTTTTTTCTTTGAAATAATTAAATAATGTTATTGTTTCTTTAATCCTTTTATCATAAGTTGCCAAATAGCCAATATTATATTTTTCTTCTTTTTTATGATGTTCTATAAAATAAAAATTAGTGATATAATTTAATTTATATTTTTTACAATCTTCCGAATCGAAGCTACAACAAACATCAAATTTTTTAATGTAATTCTTTTGCGAAGGAATTTTTTGGATACTATCCCAAAAAAGCGCGATTGATCTTTTACTTTTTTGAATAGCTGATAATAGATCATTTTCAGTTAAAACATCGGGTCTGTTGATAAGTACTATATCATAATTATGGCTGTTGATTATCCTTTGTATATGTTCTCCTCGCTTTATATTCTTTATGTTTTTTTTAAAAAATAATTTCAAGAAAAAATTATAGACTTTTTCTAAAATATTTTTATACTGATAAGGAAGTGTAGAGTTAATATGGGTTACTTCATAACCACTATATTTTTTTAATCCGTCATAAACAACTTCATTAAAACCATAATAGCCTGGAGCGATAAATAATAATCTTTTTTTCATGAGTTATAGTTATATATATCAAAAACTCTGTCTGTCCAATTTTCCAATGTATACTTAAGATATACGTCTTCCGGGATTTTTTCGTAAGGCGATTCAAAAAAAGACAGGCTCAGGTTGCTGCAGGTTTCATTTAACACTAAAATATTATTGGGACTGTAAAAATCATAGTTTCTGATCATTTTGTTGTCTGTAATGATTTTTTTCTCCATTGCCATAGCTTCGAAGATCCTGAAGCTCAGTCCATATTGGTTTTCGCGGGTGAGATCAAGCAAAACACGGGAATTTTTATAATATTCAGGAAGTTTTTTATGGCTTACCTTTTTTGCACTGAATACAATATGAAGGTTCTCCGGAATAGCCATGAAAAGGTTTTTAAACTGGTGTTTCCATGATTTTTTACCGATTACCATGATCTGAAATCTGAGCTGTAATTCAAGGAGCCGTTTTGTGAGTAATTTAATAAATGCAACTCTTTTCTGATCATAGGAAGTAATGTAGAAAAGATCCGTTTCAGGATTTTGTATATTGCAGGAAATGTGAGGGAGATAAATATAATTGGTCAGTTTTTCAAATCCGTACCGTTGCGTGTCGATGCTATCGAAAGAGAAAATTTTGTCAAAAAGGTTCAGTTTATTCTGATCTACCGGAATCCTGTCGAGGCTGTCATAAAGATAAGTAATCAGACGGTCTGAACATTTTCTTATCTGTTTCAGGGTAGATAAATCAAATGTGTCAGGGTTCAATACCAGAATCTGATCCTGATGTCCTAATGTCTCCAGGGAATCCAAAACGAATTTCTGCCGTTTTTCTGCTTTCAGATTTTTATTTAAAAATATTTTACTTACCGCATTGGTCGCCCTTTCACTAAAGTTAGCATAGGTTACATCAGCTATTTTAATGTGATGGGCATTGATGCGCTTAGCCCGTAGTGCCCCGACAATATATTGGTCATAGCCCCAGAAATCATAACTGATAACACAAATTTTCATCCAGTTGGTTTTTGCTCTTTTTTTAATGATTCATAGGTTTCAAACACGCTTAGCGACTGCAGGTAAGAAAGCTGATAGCCTTCTTTTCCGTCTAAAATCCCCAAGCGCAGAATATATGCCTTAAAGAATTTAAAAGCGGTCTTAGCATATTGGGTCAAAAGGCTGAACTTTTTTCCTTTTGCAGCCATCTCCTGGCCTTTCAATATTCCGTAATGAATCATTTTTTCTTTGTAAGACTGATAATCACTAACGGAAAAATGGAGAAGTTTATTTTTTAAGTGACCAATGCTTCCGTTAATTTCCAGTGTTTCGTGAACCTTTTTTCCTTCTGCATATCTCGCTTTGGATTTTCTGAAAAGCCTTATGTTTTTATCAGTCTGTGTTCCTGAATAATGAACCGGCTTTTTACCAAAATAAAATTTCCTGTAAAAATAATAGGCATCTTTCTGTTCTACTTTAACCTTATTCAGCTCTTCTATAATTTCTTTTCTCAGGACAGGCGTAATACGTTCGTCTCCATCAAGGAATAAAACCCAATCATTTTTTGCAGCATCCAATGCTATATTTCTCTGCATTGTAAAATCCTCAAATGTATTCTGAATTATTTTCGTATTCGGGAAATTTTCTGCAATTTCTATGGTTTTGTCAGTGCTGAATGAGTCCACTACAATAATTTCACTGCAGAAATCGAAACATTCAAGTACCTCCTGGATATTTTTTTCTTCATTATATGTTATGATCAGTGCACTTACGTCCATCACAACTTTTTCTGTCATTCCAAATCAATTTACCTGTTCTAAAACAGTTTTAATCTCCCAAAGATAAGTTTTAATTTGAAATGGATCAATGAATCTTTGCCCTTTATATCAATCCTGCATAATTCATAGGGGCTTTGTGAAGGGAAATAGTTAACCTTGTTGCCAATTCTGACGGCATAGGTGATGCCCAGCTTTTTAAAAACGGAAAATATGACAGATTTTTCCGGGTTTCCCTTCGTGTATTTCCCATAGGGATACGCAAGGACTTTGGAGTAAGTGATGCCTTCGCGATCCAGGATCTGCATATTTTCCTTAAGATCATGTGCTATGAAATCTGCCGTACTGTTTCTGAAATTCTGATGGGAATGGCTGTGAAGCGCAATTTCAAAATAATTTTTATCTAAATTCCGGATGTCTTTAAAAGTCATCATTTCATTATCCTTATATCCTGCCCGGATAAATTCTGTGGGAATAAAAATAGTTGCCTTTAAGTTGTATTTTTTTAATAATTCAGGTAAATAAGTATAGTTGTTTTTATACCCGTCATCGAAGGTAATGATGATGCTCTTCGGCGTAAGAGTGTGTATGTCACTGAAAAACTTAGATGTATACTTTTTAGTACTTAAATATTTAAATTGTTCTTCAATATTTTTCAGGCTTACCGTAAGGTCTTCCCGGCTTTCTTTCTCGATCTGGTGGTACATTAAAATGACCAGCCGGTTTTTGGGGAAAAGAAAGAGATACATCCGGAAATAAAGAATGAAGAAGAGGAACGCGGACAGGATAAGATAAAATAGCATTAATTCACGATGTTTTTTTTCCGAGTTCTGTCAGCCTTATTCTTTCACGGAGTTTTATATATTTCAGAAAAGTGTAATAAGACATTGTTTTAGCTACATAAAAACCGGCAAAGCCATCCAAGAAGCCGAGCTTAAAGATGAAGACTTTTAAAAATTCAAAAACCGGACTTACAATAATCTTGAACCTGTTGATTTTTTTCCCCCTTTCGAACATCTTTTCAGCCATCATATCAGAGTATTTATTGATTTTTGTCACATGGTGGTAAATACTTTTATAGGTATAATGATCCAGCTTCCCCTCTAAAATTCCTGCTCTTTTATCAGTAATTAAAAATTCATGTACCTTATCATCAGAGTATTTTGCGCAGCCTTTTTTAAAAAGCCTTTCCCTGCAGACGTTTCCCCAGCCCCCGAATTTTATAAGATGGATACCGAGATGGTTGATGAACTTGGCTTTATACACGTCAAATTCAGTGTTCTCAGAAAGCACAATGTTCTGTATTGACTGTTTTAATGCTTCATCCGGTACTTCATCTGCATCTAAAAAGAGAATCCATTCTTCTGAGCACAAACTGAGTGCATAATTTTTCTGTTCGCCGTATCCGTTGAATTTTTTCTCAAAAAAACTCACTTCAGGATAATGCTGCATGCATATTTCTTTTGTCCTGTCTGTTGAAAAACTGTCTACGATAATAATTTCATCTGCTTCATTTTTAACAGCGTCCAGCAGTCTTACAATGTTATCTTCCTCGTTATAGGTGATAACCACAAGTGACAGTCCCATTTACCGGTATGATAAAATGGTTTTCTCAATAATTCCTACACATTCCATCAGCTGTTCTTCCGTAATAACCAGCGGCGGTGCCAACCTGATAATATTTCCGTGGGTAGGTTTGGCCAGAAGGCCGTTTTCCTTTAATTGAAGGCAAAGGTTCCATGCCGTGGAGCTTTCCGGGGTATCATTGATCAGAATGGCATTTAACAGGCCTTTTCCCCTCACTTTGGTAATCAGGGAGCTTTTCCCTATAATTTTTTCAATCTCAAATCTGAACAGCCGGCCTAATTCCTCAGCTCTTTCAGAGAGGTTTTCTTCTTTTACAACATCCAATGCAGCAATAGCCACGGCACAGGCAATCGGATTGCCCCCAAAAGTTGAACCGTGCTGCCCGGGTTTGATGACATTCATGATTTCATTGTTGGCCAAAACCGCTGAAACAGGATACATTCCTCCCGAAAGGGCTTTCCCTAAGATGAGGATGTCCGGCTGAACATCTTCGTGATGACAGGCAATTAATTTTCCCGTCCTTGCAATTCCCGTCTGCACCTCATCCGCAATGAACAGGACATTATGTTTTTTACAGATTTCCGAAGCATTTTTCAGGAAACCTTCATCCGGAACATACACCCCTGCTTCACCCTGGATAGGCTCCACTAAAAAGGCGGCAATATTTCCGGCTTCCCTGTTTAAAATTTCTTCTAAGGCTGCAATGTCATTGTAGGGAATTTTAATAAAACCCGGCGTGAAAGGCCCGTAATTCTGGTTTGCATCCGGATCGTTGGAAAATGAAACAATTGTTGTGGTCCTTCCGTGGAAATTATTTTCACAGACAATAATTTTTGCTGCATTTTCCGGAATTCCCTTGATTTCATAGCTCCATTTCCGGGCTAATTTTACGGCCGTTTCTACGGCTTCTGCTCCGGAATTCATAGGCAGGACTTTATCAAAACCGAACAAGGCAGTGATCTTCTGTTCGTATTCTCCCAGATTTGAATTATAAAATGCTCTTGATGTCAAAGCTAATTTCTTAGCCTGGTTTACCAGTGCTTCTACAATCTTAGGATGGGAATGCCCCTGGTTTACCGCAGAATATGCTGAAAGAAAATCATAATACTTCTTGCCTTCCACATCCCATACAAAAACACCTTCTCCTTTATCTAAAACTACGGGAAGAGGGTGGTAATTATGGGCGCCATGCTTATCTTCAAGATCAATGAAATACGGTGAGTTTTTTTCTGTTAATTCTACTGCTGACATATTCTTTTAGGTTTTCCGCAAATTTAAGCATTATTAATGAGATGCATTAACAAAAACGCAATGCAGTAAATAAGAGGATTTAAAGTGTATTTTAATTGAGAATGATAGGGTTAAAGAGAATATCTGTTTTATAAATAAAGCAATACAGATTTTATATCTTTTACACTGCTTTTTATTATTTTTCATCGTACTGTTTCCGCCAATCCGTTACATTTAAAGGCTGGTTTCCTGAGCCGCAAGATCCTTATCCGTTTTTGTCATAACTCCCTGTTTTGGCTCTTCATTATACTTTACTTACCTTATCTGCGGGTAGGATAGAATTACCATTGTTTATAAATAAAAGCACAGCCGGTAGTGCTGTGCTTTTGTCTTATTTTTTAGGATGTTGTTTTCGCCATTCTGTGTAGTTTACAGGTTGATAGTCTGGGCCGCAGGTTCCTTCATATTCACATTGAGTTACAAAGTATTCATCATAGTCTGCATTGCCCCACCATTCTCTGAATTTTGGGAGCCCGAAATAATTATTCTCTTTCAAAATCTCTCTATCTTTATCACCTAAGAAAAAACGCAGTCTTCCCATCATTTTATTATCTTCATTAAATTTCGGATCATATTTATACTGTTCTACAAAATAAGCTAGATTTGACATTATTTTTATTCTTTCCACCGGGGTCAGATTCTCAGTTTGAGATATTTCTTTATTCCCTAAATACTCGAAATAATCTTTTATATGATCCAAGATAAATCTGTTTTCTGAAGAATCATTCGGAATATATAATTTTTGCAGTAATTTAAATGTGTCAGCATGTAATTTCATATTTCCATTACACTCTTTTGTCCAGAATAATTTGCCGTAGTCTGATGGATTATTTTTATCAAATTCAGTTTTTTCAATTACCCATTTTAGCAGTTCTGAATCTTCAGTATAACCAAAATTTTTCACCAATCTTTCCATGAAATACTGATCATTAATAACAAGCCATTTATATTGAGCTCTGCTATCATTGAATAAATACATATTTCGGGCTGCTAATGTCTGAATGTTTTTTTTACGCTGTTCTTTCAGATTGGAAATGTCTTTCCATAAATATTTTTTCACTTCATTACCGTTTGCATCCTTGTAGGTTTTTGAAGAGATATCTTCCTTTTGTGCTGCTTCATTATATAATTTCTGATAATCAATAATATATGGAATAGGATAGAGATCAGTAATAAAGTTTAGGTTCTTTATGATGAATATTCCATTATTTTCTGCATCATTAGGAGCATAATTGGAAGATCGCTCACATTGATCTAGAAAATTGACATATAGAAAACTGCCGGCTGATTTTGGGTCGATAATCCTGTTGAATATCTGTTTTATTTTGGTATTGAATTCATCATTACTGATCGGTTTATAACCATTGTCCGTAAGAATCTGGCTTAATACCGGTACCGTTACATCCAGATCTTTTTCTGAATATTGATATGGATTGTCAAAGGAAGGTTTTCCGTACTCTAATTGTTTTTTCAGCATAATATTAATGTCTTGATCAGGTTTTAAACTATTCTTGCTTGGCTGAATATCTATATTGCCGGCTTTTTTTTCCTGGCATGAAACCAGAAATGATAATATAAAAAGTAAGCCGACTAAAAATTTATTTTCCATTTTAATCTTTTTATTGTTCAGATCCTTTTGCCCCCGGATTTCCTTTATATTCCGGCAGGTTATAATCTGCCTCCGTAATTTCATAATTTTTAGGGATTAAATAAGCAAAATAGTCAGAAGTATTATAAGACACGCAATACAGTTTTTGTGATTGATTTCCTCCTAATATAACGACTTTATCTCCTTTTTTGCCTGCTACAAATCCTACATGGCCTCCTCCGGATCTTGTTTTAACAGCAATAGCTCCGTATACAGGCTTCCTTAAATCTTTTCCTTCCGCCCAGGTAGCCCATTTTAAAGCCCGTACGGCATCGTATCCTTTATCTGTGGTAACTCCTTCATATCCGTAATGTTTCATGATCCAGTTTATGAATGCTGCACACCATGCGATATCTGTCTCATTTTTTGTGCCGTTTTTCATCTGGCTTTCATAGGGTGTGCCATTAAAGAATTTTTGAATTTCCTTATTACTGCCAGTTTCTACCAGATTTTTTGCCTCTTCTTTCCATACCAGTTCCATCCATGGAGCTCTTCCTTCAAGATTTGGCATGGCAACCTCTTCTCCATCACAAACTTTTAGATCATACTTAAACCATGTTTTTAGTTTTTCTAAAGCTTTCTTGCGCCCTGCCCATCCATTAGGTGGTCTCTCAAGCCTGTGGGAGGGAGAGTATCCGTTCAATATTTTTCCCTGCAGAAAAAAATATTTCTCTTCTTCCTGTTCCATCAATAATCCCAGTTGATTAAGATTTTTTCCAAGACCCTTACTGAAGTAACTGCGTTTCCATGCTAAGGTTTCTTTAAGTTCTTGAGAATATGTCTTTTGAGGGTTAAGTTCCCATGAAGGTACTTCTTTATAGTTGAATATCCATCCTCCTACATCTACAGTAAGGTGTAGGTTTTTGGAGATAAGGTCTGCATTGTCATTAAGAAATTTATTTTCATCTGCATATCTGGCTTTTCCATAGCTTTTATAAGGCCCGGGAAGGTTATAAAGACCCGTTCCGTCATCAATGCCTGTTATCTGCAAAATGCCACGACCTTTGTATTTGCTTTTGCTTGATAGATTATTACTTTCCTCCTCTTTGCTTTGTACAAAAAAACCTGTTTCTTCTGAAACATTGGCCAAAAAGGAAATTTTTTGCATACATCGGTTAATTCCGTTACCCTTAAACATCATATTCACCTCTGCAGTTAAACTTTTAATTGTTTTATCCGTGATGTCACACTTTTCTTTAATTCCTTTCCATATTTCAGTGCCGCCCGTCATTGTTTTAATAAGATCTTCCATTTCCGTTTCAGTAAAATCTCTGTTGCAATAACAGGTCTTCTGCTTTCTCACCTCCGCCATTTCCACTACTACCGGCATCACATCATTATCAATAGCTTCCGGGGTTTCTTTCTGGGAAACCTTCAAGCAGCCGGCTTCATAGAAGATAAACTGTTTTCTGAGTTCCAGCATTTCATCCTGTGTAAAAGGAGTTCCGTCTTTTTTACGGGCCCTGATTCCCAGTTTTTCCATATCTTCAGTCCGCACCAGATCAGCCGGAAGAGTATTGTTCACGGTGACCTGGATTTTTTCAGCTTTCCAGATCTTTTTATTGGGATCAGCGGGATCTTTCAGTTGCCTTGAAACCTGTGCAATATAATAATCGAAGTTTTTGGGTGGGTTTTTCCATTCTTCTTTGGCGGTGAATGAAACTTCCAACAGTCCGTCTTTACCCGCTTTTTCTTCCTTGTAGGACTCTTTGCTTTCATGGGTGTAGACAATATGGTCTTTTTCGTTAAGGCCTTCTTTGGGAACTTCTTTAAAAACATCAATCTTTAATGTTTCTTCGGTCATATTAACGGTGTGTATCCAGATTTTATGGGTTTTCCCATAAAAAGTCTGTTGGCGCTGTATGTCTTTTCCGTTCTCTGTAGAAAACATAATGGAAACAATTTTCTGCTCAGAAGTGATGGAAAGTTCCTCATTAGAATCCAGGACTTCAAGATAAGTGGTACCCGCGTCTATAGACACCGGACGTGTCCCTTCGATTGAAATGCCCGCCGGAAGCACAACATCTGTTGAGGTACCTGCCTGCAGTTCTACAGTAAATACCAACCGGTATCGGGGTGTAGGATTTTCTGCCGTTTTGGGAATGGCAGCATCCAGTTTTTTCTTATACTCTTCACTGGTATTGATCAGGAAAGAAGCTTTGCCTTCGTTATTAAGCGTAATGCTTTTTTCCTCCAGCATATATTTATCTTTTTCTTTGTAGAAATCATCGCCTTCTCCTTTTACCCAGATTTTTACTTTCAGATTTTGATTCTGAAGCCCGTCAATTTCCAGAAAGCCGTACGTATCTTCCCCAAAACCGGTTTCTGCGCGTTTTACACCGGTTCCATAAGCCCAAAGTGCTCTTTTTACGGCAGGTTGGGAAACTTTTATTTTGGTTTCAATTTTTTTATTATCCGTACTGTCACCTGTTAAATAAGCGGAAACGGTAAATTCTCCAAGTTCACTGAAGGTAAGGATTCCGTCTCCATTGTCGGTAACGCCTTGCGGAATTTCTGTTTTTATGGCTTCGTTTCCTGCCAGTGCCGCAATTCTCGCAGTGGCTGTATATTTTACTTTTGTTCCTTTAGGAATGCTTCCTGCCGGAAGTGTAAATTTATCAATGGAATTTTTAATAATCTCAAAGTGGAAGGTGTCAGATCCGGTAAACGCAGGCTGCTTTTCTGCTCCAAGAGGATTGGCATAGGCTTCCAGAACATATTTCCCCAGATAGTCTCCGGTAGAAAGCCGGGCATCCTGGCTGAGAAAGGCATCGGCTCTTTTGTTGAGTACTGCAGTTTTAAAAGAGGATGAACTTTCAAACGCCGCGATTCTTCCTTTTCCTTCTTTTTTAAGGTACCAGTGGACTGTCTTCCCCACGGCCGGAAGATAAGCTACGTTGAATTTGGAAGCCTGTACTTTAAGCATGTCCACAGATCGGAGCAGCCCGGCTTCTCCGCTGACGCCCATTATGCCTAATGCATTCTCAATTTTGATTTCCACAGATTCCGGTTTGGGATCATTGGGATCTGTAAAGGCTTCTACGGTATATTTTCCGGCATTCTTAAAAGTGAAGGTTGCTGTCCCTCCGGCTCTGAAGACACTGACAAGGTGAGGCGAGGAGGTGCCTGAATGACTGTTATACAGTACCGTAGTACCTTGTTTTATCCGCCAGTGCGCTGTATTGGCCAGAGGCATAAATGTATTTCCGGTCAGGATTTTCATCCGGTCAGCATTGGTATTCATCTTGTATTCTACGGATACGGGAATCGGGATATTGACGAGGGTAGAAGCTCCCGGAATAACAATTTTTTTAACGAAATCTTTTACGACTTCAATAATAAGCGCACAGTTTTTATCACCGGCTCTTTTTCCGTAAGCTTCAAGCCTGTATTTTCCTTCCGGAAGGCTGTCAAAAGTCTTGCTTAAAGATTGATTGAAAACACTTCCCAGACCAATAAAAGTTTTTACTTTGTCTGTGATATCTTCTCCTTTGAAAAGGGCCCATATGATTTTTGTGGCATCGCCCTTAAACTGTGCATTGAGGATAATATTGTCCGCGGAAAACGAATTTAAGAAAGGAGCAAAAGGATTTTCACGCTGCTGGACATAGTAATAGGTCCCGGTTGGTTTTGCAGCAGGAACCGGAAGTGTCATTGAAACACTGTTCACGGATGTTGCAGCGGAAGATGGGCCTGATGATTCCCATTGCGGCGAAGTATTGGCTACAGAAAATTCATCTGCTTCCTTTACATCAATCTGCGAAACGTTGTTGGCCTGTCCGGTGGTCGCAAATGCAATATTTCCGGGAACACCATATCCCGGGCAGGTAGCTGTAGAAACATCCAGCAGGACTTTCATGCTTTTATTGAACTCGACATTTTCGTAATAATCCTTATACTTAAGGCTGCATTTTCCTTTGCAGGGATATGTTTTACCGTCTGAGCCTTTGCAGCTGCCAAATCCGTTTCCTCCGCCAAAGCTTTCAGCCTTATCATCCAGGTAGGTAGCCACAGGCTTGCTTTGGGCGAAGTATTTGTTTTTGCCGAGCTTTTTTTTCTGGCTTTTTACTTCCATCGGAACAGCGGTTCCTTTGGAATTATTGGTTACGGAACTGCTGCAGTATGCGGCAGCTCCTTCTACAATGATAAATCCTTTATTCGCCATATCATATGATGTTCATAAAGTTATGTAATACTGCATGTCTCCCAATACACGGTTTCATCTCCGTCTGACAGGATGAATGCTGCTTTCTTTTCTGTATACTGCTTTTTCCGGGAAAGATATTGCATCTGTATGGTCAGCTCTGCTTTGTATTGCCCTGCCTGACGCAGATATTTCTTATTGATCTCTTCTTTGATTGTATCCGGTATGTTTACTGCCGAAATAAAAAAAGAATCAAAACCGTAATCTCTTTGCTCAGCACGGATAATTCCGGTACATTGCAGATTTCCTATTCCTTTGATATGCCATACTACAGATTCCGGATTTTCACCTCCGTTATCTATGTAAGACGGTGCAAAAAGCACAAGATTCCAAAAAGGCTCCTTGTATTTATTTTTGTAAAAAAGTTCCTCATTCTCCAAAGCCGTGAGATATTGGTCTCTAAACAGTTCGCAGTTCCCGTATTTTTCATGAATGGCTTCGGTTTTCTGTTTCCAGCTTTCTATGTATTTCTGATGATCTGTTGCTTTTAGGAATACCCCTTTTTCATCTACCTTTATTTTTACAGGATAAGAGCTCTTTTCCAGTTCGTGAAGAATTTCCATGAAGTTATTTTCAGAGAGCAGGGGAATATCTTCTGTTTTGTCTATTGTCCAGGTTTTCGCCCGGTCTTCATTTTCAGTTTCCTGTAAGGTGATTTTATAAGATGAATGGAAGCCCTTGCTCTGACCAAACCGTATTTCAAGCATGTTTTCCACCTGATAGGTGTATACTTCTGACGAATATTTCTGAAAAGGCCTTACCCGGTTTGCTTCCATGTGTGTTGCTTGATATTTTACTGTTATTTACAGTCATTCACTACAATCTCTTCCGGCAGATCATGCAGGTAGATTTTTTCCGTTTCTCCTCCGTTGCATTTACTGATATTATAATTGGCAATATAATCTTCTTTGTAATGAGATATTTCTTCACTCATCAATCCGCCGGGATCTTCCTTATGGGTTATAAAATAAGAGGTATTGCCTGTCTTTTTATAAAATACGAAGTTCAGGGAAACTGTATTGGTATCTTTCAGGGCCTGGTTGTTCTGCAGCCTGTTTTTAACATATCGGATAATTTCAGTTTTCAATAGGTTATCTTCAGAATCAGGATCATTGATCAGCACATAATATGAAATCTTCACCGAATTTTTATAATAGGAATTTGTAAAGGTCATATGATCCAGAGGGATAAATTCATTCTTCTTTTTGTCACAGCATATTGTGGTTAAAAGAAAAACGAGTGTGATGAAAATTTTTATAAATGGCAAATGTTTCATTTTTTGTTGTAATAACTTTTCTTATTGATAAATTGACTGACGGTTAATATTCTCCCGGTCTTCTCCGCCCCATATTTCTAAGATGGTCTTCCCGTTCTTTTACAGCCCTTCTCCGGCTTTGGCGCTCAGCTTTTCCGGCAGAAATATTCTCTCTAAAGGTCTTTTCAAATTCCACTTTAGTGATAAAAGGTTTGTATCCCCTGATGTGCTGCAGGATAAACCAATATCTGAACCCGAGCAGGTAATAGTATTTCTTTTCTATATCAGGCATATCAAGGCCAAAATGGTCATATAACGTTACTTTGTAGGTAGCATCATAAGCTCCGTTACCTGTTTTGCTGAATCCCGTTAACTTTACCTCATATGCCCATGTATCATTCATACAGATGGTAAGGCCGCCTAAAAACGTATCTTTCAATGTTGAAAACTGCGGGTGTCCCCAGCCGCGGTTCCCGAATTTTCCACTTTCATTATCGGTGAAGTGTATTTCATCATCCTCAATGGAAGCTGTATTCCCGTTGTTCTTTTTAATTCTGTCAGCAATTTCATCTTCAATACTTATGCAGAACCTTTTACTTGAAGGGTGTTCCTGCACATGCTTTGTCAAAACAGGATTGGTATACTCACCACCTTCACTTCTCCTGAATTTTTCAATCATATCCAATGCAACCGTTTCCAGTTCCCCTACGGAGAAAAGATCAGTCACCATCCGCTTAAAGCCTGTCCACAATTCTTCATTCGTTTTATTGCTGATCTCTGATTTAATCCAGATTCCTTTACTTTCTATATCCTGAAGCGTGTATCTTGACGGATACTGATTGGATATTCCGAGGCCGTAACATAAATCATCTGCTAAATTGACCCCCTGCCTGTCTTTTCCTTTGACTTTAAATCTGTCAATATAAACAGGGAGTGGGTTGTTTGTTTTTATCTCTACACTTACTTTGTCAATCGGGCTTTTAAAATAGGCATAAGCACGCATATCATAGCAAGGCAGTTTCACCTGTATGGTCTGTGTATTTCCTTCCAGGGAAGAATAATCTATAAAGAAAGGGATAGAGGCTCCGTTGATCTTCAGCTGCCACAATAGCTTTTTGTATTCACTTTTTGCGGCAGGCCTGTTGAACGTGGCCCTGAACCAGTGTTTTTCCCCCTCTCTAGGTTTGCGTATTTTTCCACCGCCGTCATCAAGCGGGCCTTCCAGTTTCGTTACCAGCAGCGTATTGTCTTTTTTAGCCTGGTACTCATCCAGTTTCTTTCCTCCTTTTTTACCGTAAAAAGTATTTTCCTGTGGTGATTTAAAGTCAAGGCTTCCCCGGGAAGCATCTTTCATGATGTGTTCTGCTTCCTTGTAAGATTTGCCAAAGACATTCCTTATGATATTTCCGCCCTCGCCAGCCATGTTACTGCATTTTTACCTGTTTGCCGCTATTGATGTTAACCTCCTTAGCGCTTTCTACATTGATTGCATCCTTAGTGCTGATATAAGAGCCGGCTTCCATATTTTCCGCAATGTTTTTTGCCCTGGAGCTTCTGCCCGCTTCTGCCGTTTCAATAATGTTGCTGGCTGTCAGGTTATAATCGTCGTTTGCCGTTTCAGTAATATCCTCACCAGCCATAATGTTGACGTTTCTCTGTGCGGAAGCAATAATGTTGCGGCCTGCATTGATCTGTATATTTTCTCCTGCAGTAAATGTCATATTTTTAGGTGCATTTACGGTAATATTTCCTTTCCCGTCCATTAAATAGGTGTTTCCGCTAGGATCTTCTATAAAAATGCTTCCATCCTGATCATTGAAGATAATTTTATTGCCGCTTCTGGTCTGAATGGATTTGATATGGTTATTAAGTCCGCCTCCCAAAGCTACCTGTCCATGAAACATTCCGCCCATGGCAAAGGGAAAGTCCGGGTGATGGTATTCAAAACCTACCATCACCTGGTCTCCTACTTCAGGAATGGCTACAAAGCCCCTGTTCTGGCTAACGGCATCCGTCCCGCCTGCATCAGGGCTCATCATTCTGATAAAATGGGTCATATCAGGATTTCTCTGCCAGTCAAACTGTACCTGTATCCTTCCCTGGTTCATAGGATCGGTATTGGAAATGACTGTTGCGATCTGCGGCTGTGCATCAGGAATAATAAAATCCGGTTTAGGCATAAACCCTGTTCCCTCAGCCACTGCTTCAAAACTTCCGGTGTAATATCCTCTTGCATTGACATCATGGATAACTTCTGTAACCGTTACTTTTGTAAAATAAGAGGTATCGCTGGTATCGGGCCTGCGCATTTCAATATCTGCACAGCACCCCGGATACAGAAACGGAACCGTAGTATTCCCTGAAACGGTAAAAACTTCTACTGCCGCACTTCCTGCCGCACTTTTCTGCGAATCATCAAGATCTACAATCATATTAGCATTAACCGGGGCAGGGGAGAGTGAGCGTGTCTTAAAGATATTGCTGTTCAGTTCATAGGCCTTAGCCGGAATTTCCCCCGGATGCCGGATGCTGTTTTCAGCACCTTCCATTTTAGTGTGGCTGCTGCTGTTATACCCGAAAAATTCAGGCTTTATATGTACTGCTTTCAGTTCTACCTGTACATCGCTTACATTGCTGCCGTAAATAAGACGGACCGGTTTTTCAGATGGCGGGAGTTTCCCGAAATGAAGGACTTCGCCGTCATAATAAAACTGTTCACCATACGCTTCTGCAGTTCTTGCAAGGAAATTATAATGCGTTTCGTTGTACTGTGAGCTGTAATTGATATAACTTTTATTCTGGGGATCCACCCTAAAGTCGAATTTAGAAGAACTTAATGCTTCTTTAATAATTTTATCTGCAATAATTCCCGTATTCACAGCCTGTGTGCCTCCAAAGCTCTGTGTATGAGGGGCAGAATCCATGAGGATGGTAGGGCTCTGGCCTTTAAGGACAATATTGCCGAGGCTCATCTTTTCCTGGCTGAATGCCGCTTTGGTAATAACCCCTACAAAAGTTCTTTCAGGGCTTTCATTTTCATAATCCTTGTATTTAAAAATTACGGTGATCCGCTTGCCTAAGAACTGGCGGGCCTCCTCAAGATTATGGTTCTGTGTGGCTCCTAGAGAATCATGAGCGAGAATAAGCTCAAAATGATGATGCCGCCTTGCACTCTGCTGTAACCGGAAATGCTTGAAGTGACTGACGGATTTTCCTTCTATTACAATATCAAGCTTTACCACACGGTTAATCCCGGAAATATGGTTCCCGGAGATCTTATCTGCATTGTCAGGGGTCTTATAGGAGTTAGGGCGGAATGAAAAATTGCTTTCTTCCATGATCATTGATGTTTTGGTGTCAGTTAAAAACCGGATATGAAAATCCTGGATCATCTGCCTTTCATCAGAAATTAAAAGACAGGCTGCATAGCTGAAAAACAGAACAGCATCCCTGATGCTTGGTTTGCCGTTCTGTCTGCTGTTTTATTGCTTTAAGAAATTTTATCCTTAAGAAGTCGGCCATTCTCCTCTGTAAGAAGAAGTTCCAAGATCAATCTGCTCTGCACTCACAACAAATGAAATGTACATGCTGTTGTCATCTACGGCATCGAAATCTACTTCATGCTGGATTACATATCCGTTTTCCCACTTCAAAGTAGTTAATGTTCCTTCTTCGTGAGACTTGTTAAAAGTAATTTCTCCGGTGGTTGGCTTGTATTTGCCGTTAAGTAGGCTTTCCAGAATGTCTGATTTTTCTGTAGCTTCCACTGTAATTTTAATCAGTGCATCAGAAGGGTCAGATGCCACTCTTCCTGATACGTCTGTGGAACGGGATACACTGTAGTTAAGCTTTAATAGCTTCTGTCCTTCTCCGCCGTTGAATTTTAAAATTCCTCTTGAATTTTTTTCTGCCATGATCGTAAATTTTAATTGTTAATATGATGTGATAGGGTATCTATATCACCAAAAATAGAAGTAATTAAACAATAAGTACCAGGAAATGGAAGAAACTTTGAAAACTGTAGTAGTTCTGCGACTAGCAACTGTTAGGTAAAATTATTATTGCAGATCAGAATCTTACGGGCTGATATCAGAACTGATCAGCGGAGACAAGCAGAACCGGAGGAGTCCTGACTGGATATTGGGCCATAGAAAATCAGGAATAAGTAAAAAAAAACTGCCCCGGAATGAGGCAGTTTATAATATATAATTAAATAATCTTAGTGATTATCATATTTTCTGTCCATTACAAAATCTTCCATGAATTTTGTCGTGTAGTTTCCGGCAAGATAATCTTCATTATCCATCAGCTGCCTGTGGAAAGGGATCGTAGTTTTTACCCCTTCAATATAAAACTCTTCCAGAGCACGTCTCATCTTTGCAATGGCTTCTTCACGGGTCTGGGCCGTAGTAATAAGCTTTGCAATCATGGAATCATAATTAGAAGGAATTGTATATCCTGAATAGACATGCGTGTCCACCCTTACTCCGTGCCCTCCGGGAATATTCAATCCGGTGATTTTTCCCGGAGAAGGCCTGAAATCAACATACGGGTCTTCCGCATTGATCCTGCACTCAATAGAATGCAGTTTAGGATAATGGTTAACTCCTGAAATCGGAGTTCCTGCAGCCAGGAGAATCTGCTCCCTGATCAGGTCATAATCAATTACCTGTTCTGTAATCGGGTGCTCTACCTGGATCCTGGTGTTCATTTCCATAAAATAGAAATTTCTGTGCTTGTCCACAAGGAATTCAATCGTCCCGACCCCTTCGTAACTGATGAATTCCGCCGCTTTTACAGCTGCCTCACCCATTTTTTCACGGAGTTCGTCTGTCATGAACGGAGAAGGGGTTTCTTCCGTCAATTTCTGGTTTCTTCTTTGTACGGAACAGTCTCTTTCAGAAAGATGGCAGGCTTTACCGAACTGGTCGCCGGCTACCTGGATCTCAATATGCCTCGGTTCTTCGATCAGTTTTTCCATATACATGCCTCCGTTTCCGAATGCTGCCACGGCTTCCTGGATTGCAGATTCCCAGTGGTCTTTAAGGTCTTCGGCTTTCCAGACGGCTCTCATCCCTTTTCCGCCGCCGCCTGCAGTAGCTTTTATCATTACCGGATAACCGGTTTCTTCAGCAATTTTTACGGCATGCTCGTAGGATTCAATCAATCCGTCTGAACCGGGCACACAAGGCACGCCGGCCGCTTTCATGGTTGCCTTTGCATTGGCTTTGTCGCCCATTTTTTCAATCTGTTCAGGCGTGGCACCGATGAATTTAATACCGTTCTTCTGGCAGATTCTTGAGAAATTGGCGTTTTCAGATAAAAACCCGTAACCTGGATGTATCGCATCGGCATTGGTAATCTCTGCCGCAGCAATAATATTGGGGATTTTCAGGTAGGAATCTTTACTCATTGCAGGGCCGATGCAAACGGCCTCATCGGCAAACCTTACATGAAGGCTGTCTTTATCGGCAGTAGAATATACCGCAACGGTCTTAATCCCCATTTCTTTACAAGTACGTAAAATACGCATTGCAATTTCGCCACGATTGGCAATTAATATTTTTTTGAACATTTTCTTAAATTTGAAAATTAGATAATTTGAAAATCAGACCATGTTATGTTGAATGCAAGAAAAATCTAACATCTAATGTCTAACGTCTAATTTCTAAATTAAGATGGATCTACCAAGAATAAAGGTTGGTCATATTCTACCGGAGTAGCATCATCCACTAAGATCTTAACGATCTTTCCGCTTACTTCAGATTCAATCTGGTTAAACAGCTTCATGGCTTCAATAACGCATACTACTTTTCCGTCTGAAACCTCATCACCAACATTTATGAACACTTCTTTATCCGGCGAAGGCTTTCTGTAGAAAGTACCGATCATAGGGGATTTGATGGTTACATATTTACTGTCATCAGATGCCGCTTCCGTTTTTTCAGAAGATATCGGTGATGCAGCAGCAGGTGCCGGCGCCGCAGCCATCTGCTGTGGTGCAGTATGGTAAACTGCAGGCTGAGCATAAGCAACATCACTTCCTGCCAATGGAGTTTTAATAGTGATTTCGAAATCTTTGGTTTTGTACTTTACTTCAGAAACTTCTGCTTTGGATACAAACTTAATAAGATTTTGTATGTCTTTAATGTCCATAAATTTGATATTTGATTTGGTGCCAAAGATACCAAAAAAACATAAAAAACAACAAAAAACCGTCAAATTTTATAAAAATCAGACGGTTTTTGTATTAAAACGGGTGTTTTTCGGTGAAAAACAACTCTTAATTTTCTTCAGTAGCAGCTACTTCTTTTTCCAGTACTACTTTTCCTCTGTAGTATAATTTCCCTTCATGCCAGTGAGCCCTGTGGTACAGGTGAAGCTCTCCTGTTGTTGCATCTTTAGCCAATTGAGGAACTACCGCTTTGTAGTGAGTTCTTCTCTTATCTCTTCTTGTGGACGACTGTCTTCTCTTTGGATGTGCCATTTTCTGATAACTTTTTTAATTGATGAGTGATGAGATTCACCATCTCATCATTAAACTATTTAATTTTTATTCTTTAAATTCTTTAATGCGTCCCATCGGGGATCGCTCTTGTGTTCTTCTTCTTCTTTCGGGCTGAACTTATCCAGTATGGCCAGATCTTCATCGCTTACCTCCGGTGATACTTTCTTCATAGGGATGGAAAGTACGACACTTTCGTAAATCAGCTGCGATATATTGAAAGCATGGTCATTGGCTGGGATTGTAATAACGTCTTCTTCGCTGTCATCATATTCCTCGCCGAATTTCACCAGAACCCGTATATCATTTTCAACAGGGTGATCAAAATTTTCAGTTGTGATGTCACAGACCAATTCTACCGTTCCCTTAATTTTAATATCAAATTCCAGAAATGTAGAATGTTTATCTAATAAAACATCTGCTGTAATTCTGGGATTTGTAAATTCCTGTTCAGTGTCAAACAATTGAAAGAACCCTTTATCTATCTCAAGTCTGAACTCGTGCTTGCCGGTTTTCAGTCCGGAAAAGCTGATATCATAGTTTCTTAACTTGTCCATAAAATGAGTGTGCAAAAATATGCAATTTTTTTATAATAACAAATAAATTTTATAACAAATAAATTTAAAATCTGTATTAAAGATTTAACCCTCAGTTTCCTGCGGCAAATCTTCATCAATCCCGTTATCTACAGCCATTTTTCTCAGCTGCAGCCGGTTGCTCGTCAAATCATTGTATTCGCTCCTGTTTTTAAAAATTCTGATGGCAGTAAAGATAGCTTCGCTGAAGCTTTGTTCATCTGCAATGCCTTTGCCTGCAATATCATACGCGGTTCCGTGATCCGGAGAAGTTCTGATAAACGGAAGCCCGGCCGTATAGTTTACCCCTTCTTCATACGCAAGCGTTTTAAACGGAGCCAATCCTTGATCGTGGTACATGGCAAGAACGGCATCGAAGCTCTTGTATTTGCTTGGCTGGAAATAGCTGTCTGCAGGGAAAGGCCCGAAGGCAAGGATTCCGTTGTCAGAGAGTTCTTTAATAGCCGGTGCAATGATTTCAATTTCTTCGTTCCCGATTACGCCGCCGTCTCCTGAGTGCGGATTTAATCCCAGAACGGCAATCTTCGGCCTTGATACATTAAAATCTTCAATGAGCGTCTGGTTCAGAAGCCGGATCTGTTTTTTTATTTTCTCCTTTGAGATATTCTCCGCAACCTGTGCGATGGGAATGTGGTGCGTCAGTACGGCTACCTTCAAATCTTCAGTCACCAGGAACATCAGTCCCTTTTTGTTGAATTTTTCTTCAAAATATCCGGTATGCCCGGCATGTTTAAAGCCCATCTTCACCATCTCGTCTTTATTGATAGGGGCCGTAACCAAAACATCAATCTCCCCTTTTATCAAAGCTTCAGTAGCCGCTTCCAGGGAATCAATTGCCATTTTTGTGGATTCTTCAGTAGGGGTTCCCAATTCTACCATCGAGTTTTCCTTCACGAGGTTAACCATATTGATCTTGCCTTCCTGTGCCTGTGAAGCCTCATTGATATAGTTGAAATTTACGTTAAGCTTGAAAATGTTTTTCTGGTACGTAAATAATTTTCCAGAGCCGAAAATTACAGGCGTAAAAAAGTCCGTAATGGTTTTGTCTGATAGGGATTTCATGATGATTTCCGGACCGATGCCATTGAAATCTCCGATTGAAATTCCTACTCGTACTTTATGGTTTTTTGGGCTCATTTTGATTATCTTTGAAGATTAATAAACTACAAATTTAGCAAAAAATAATATGTTCACAGGAATAATTGAAGCAGTTGGGATAATTGAGGAGATTCAGGGGAACGGAAGCAACATTGATTTTACTTTGTCCTGCCCTTTTACAAATGAGTTAAAAATAGATCAGAGCCTGGCGCATAACGGCTGCTGCTTGACTGTAGTAAAAACGGAAGGCCATCAATACATCGTAACGGCAATCCAGGAAACACTGGAAAAAACCAATCTCGGAAAATGGGAAGTGGGGACTGTGGTGAACCTTGAACGCTGCATGAAAATGGACGGAAGGCTGGACGGACATATTGTGCAGGGCCATGTTGATAGGACAGGGGAAGTGCTGAGCATTGAAAACAAAGATGGAAGCTATTACATTACCATTACTTATAATAATACCGACGGAAGCTTTGTAACGGTTCCCCAGGGGTCCATTACAGTGAACGGGATCAGTCTTACGGTTGCCAACAGTGAAGAGCATCAGTTTTCCGTAGCGATTATTCCGTATACATGGGAATTTACCAATATGAAACATCTTAAAACCGGTGATAAAGTTAATTTGGAATTCGATATAATTGGTAAGTATATTGCTAAGTTAATTAATAAACAGAATGTCAATAAGTATGTATAAAGGATATAGCCTGAGAAACCGTGTCTTTTTTGGTTTCTTATTGGTATGTCTTTTAAGTGTTGTGGCTTCTTCATTGGTTCCTTATTTTATTTTAAGGAAAAATTCTGTCAAAAACAGCAGGATAGATATGCAGGAGAAAACCGGTGCCGTAATGAGATATCTTGATTACGCAGTAAGCCGGACCCGCGTGCAGACCGGTGACCTGAAGGAAGTATTGGAAAACAAAATTTTCGAAATTGCAGATATTAACCAGCATGATATTATTTTATACAACTTAAAAGGCGATTATCTTCTCTCCAATAAAGAAGAAAATCTTGTCGGGCAGAGAAAAATCCCGATCAATATTGTCAACCGGGTCCTTTCTTCAAAGTCAAGGTATGACATCAAAGGGTATGATGCTGCAAAAGATGCAGTCCTCACTTCTTCATATCTGCTTTTGAAAAACAATGACCTGGAACCTATTGCCATTGTCTATATTCCGCTTTATCATGATGAATCTGCATATTTTGACCTTCTTGATATATACGTGAAATATATTGCCATTGTAGATATATTCCTGATACTGTTCAGCATCTGGTTCAGTTGGGTCATGTCTAACAGCCTGGCAAAAAACATTACTAAATTTTCCGATATGATCACCCGCATTACATTGTTCGAGAATGAAATGCGTCCGATCAGGTATTATAAAAATGATGAACTGAATGCTTTGGCCAGAGCTTATAACCGTATGATCCTTCAGATTCAGGACCAGAAAGAACGGCTCCGTTTCATAGCTTCTGAAGAAGCCTGGCGTGAAATGGCCAAACAGGTAGCACATGAAGTAAAGAATCCTCTGACACCGATGAAACTGACCATACAGAATTTTGAACGGAAATTTGATCCCGCCGATCCCAATATAAGGGAAAAAGTAAAGCAGATGAGCAAAACCATGGTTGATCAGATCGATGTAATTGCCACGGTGGCTTCTGCATTCTCAGAATTTGCCAAGCTTCCTGAAAAAAATAATGAGATAATTAACCTGAACAACGAGGTAGAAGATATTCTCAGGATCTTTAATGATGAAGGCATTTTTATGCATGCCAATAAAAGCAGTATCATGATTAATATGGACAAGGTCTACCTTTCCAGGATTATCACCAACCTTGTAACCAATGCAAGGCAGGCAGAGAGCGATGAACGGAAATTAATGGTCAATGTAGATATAGAGCAGCACCAACGCAGGGTAATCATCTCGATACAGGATAACGGCATAGGAATCCCCGAAAATATTTACGAAAGGATTTTTGAACCGAACTTTACATCTAAAAACAGCGGAATGGGATTGGGCTTGTCCATGGTAAGAAAAATGGTGGAAGATTACAAAGGGGAAATTACCGTAAAGTCTGAAGTTGGGAAGGGCTCGACATTCACCATTACTTTACCGACGAATTTATAGTGAAATCTTTTATATTCAGGCAGTTTGAAATCCGGCAGTCGGCAGAGGTATTCCGGGTAGGAACAGACGGCGTCCTGCTGGGAGCCTTGGCAGATATCCGCAATGCCCGCAAAGTATTGGAGGTAGGAACGGGAACTGGGGTTATTTCATTAATGCTGGCCCAGAGAAACCCGAATGCAGCATTCTTAGGGCTTGAGATCAATCAGGAAGCCGTACAGCTTACCCGGCTTAATTTTGTGAATTCGCCTTTTCATTCAAGGCTGAAAAATATTCACCAGGACTTTAAAAGTTTTAGCACACAGGAAAAATTTGACGCAATTGTTACCAATCCGCCATACTTTGAAGTTTCCGGTTCCGGTAAAGATAAAATCGCAAGGCAGACGATAGAATTAAATTTCCGCGAACTCATTTCAAAATCTTCGGAATTTATTTCCGAGCAAGGTGTTTTCTCTGTAATTATCCCCGCAGAAGCCGGAAACGAATTTATTAAAACAGCAGAGGAATATCATTTGTTTTTAATCCGGAAAATAAATATCAAAGGAATTGAAAATTCTAAAGTCAAAAGGCTGGTTCTCGAGTTCTCATTGACCGGAAAAGCATTGGATGAATCTGAATTCATCATAGAAAAAAGTCCGAGACAATACTCGGACCAATATCTTGAACTTACCAAAGCGTTTCATGTTTTTAAAGGATAGAAGCTGGAAATTAGATTTTAGAAACTAGTGATTTCTGAATGTCTGAATTTCTCAATCTTTCATTTTATTCAAACAATTCTGCGGTATCCAGTACGGAAACTTTTCCGTCTTCGCATCGGATGGCTTCTCCAGGGAAATTCTGGATCATATGGTAATCATGGGTGGCCATTACGACAGCCGCCCCGTTTTCAAGGGCAACCTGCTTAAGAACGGTCATGATTTCATTTGATGTTTCCGGGTCCAGGTTTCCGGTCGGCTCATCTGCCAGGATGAGGTCAGGATGATTCAGAAGAGCTCTGGCAATTGCCACACGCTGCTGCTCACCACCGGAAAGTTCATGCGGCATTTTGTGCTTTTTGCTTTTCATATTCACACTCCCCAATACTTCATTGATCCGGTCCTCAATCTTTATTTTATCGTTCCAGCCTGTAGCTTCAAGAACGAATTTCAGGTTTTTTTCAACCGTTCTGTCAGAAAGCAGCTGGAAGTCCTGAAATACGATTCCCAGTTTCCTTCTCAGGTTGGGGATGTCGGAAGCTCTTAACTTTGCCAGATCAAAACCCACCACAGCTCCGTGGCCTGAAACCAGCGGGATGTGCCCGTACAGGGTTTTCAGCAGTGAACTTTTTCCGGAGCCTGTTTTTCCGATAAGGTAACAGAACCTTCCTTTTTTAATATTCAGATTCACATCGGAAAGAACCGTAAAGTTCTTCTGTGCAATTTTTGCATGCTGAAGGGTTATGATATTATCTCCTGATATATTGGTATGTGGCATAATTCAGTTTTAATATGGCTTTTTGTAAGAAATTTTTCAGAACTTAAAAATAGGAAAAAGAAGATGAATAACTTTTAATTTTGGCAAATTTTAACAACAAAAAATGCCTGAAAAACTTCTTTTCAAGCATGATTTGTATATGATAATAATAAAGATTATCTCTTAGCGCGTGCTGCACTTACAGTTAAACTCTTTCTGCCTTTAGCTCTTCTCGCAGCCAAAACTCTTCTTCCATTTGGCGTAGACATTCTTTCTCTGAAACCGTGTTTGTTTCTTCTTTTTCTTTCTGATGGCTGGAACGTTCTTTTACTCATTACTATATGTTTAAATCGTAATTATCTATTATTTTTCAGGTTGCAAAGATATGGTTTTTTTTAAAAGTTGCAAATTTTAGCAAATCTTTTTTTAATTAATATGATCTTTTTTTTTTCTGCTTTCCGGCTTAAGGCTGATGGCCGGATGAATTTTATATCGGTAACAAAAATACGGATGATTTATCTAAAAGCTCTATCTTTGGAAACTCAAATTTAAAAAAATAAACATCATGATGTTTACAGCTGCAGAACTTTTAGAAATCAATACTTTACTGATCCCGGAAAATAAAATAGTAATTCTTACGCATTATAATCCTGATGGTGATGCTATTGGTTCCAGTCTGGGGTTAAAACATTATCTGAAAGCCAAGGGAATCCATGCTGAAGTTATTGTTCCCAATGATTTTCCGAAATTCCTGAAATGGATGCCTGAAGCAAGGAAAACGCTTATTGCAGAATACAAAAGAAAAGTGGCTTCCGACCTGATTAATGAAGCGGATGTCATTTTCTGTTTAGATTTCAACTCGCCTTCAAGGATCGGACTGTTGGGAGAATGGCTAACCCATGCAGGAGGTAAAAAAATACTTATTGATCACCACCAGCAGCCGGAGCCGTTTGATTATGTCTATTCAGACACCGTTATCCCGGCAACCTGCCAGATGATCTATCATTTTATCGAAGCGATGGAGGATGAAAAGCTGGTAAACAGAGATGTTGCCGAATGTCTGTATACAGGTATTATGACCGATACCGGAGGGTTCCGTTTCCGTTCCACAAGCGCAACCACACACAGGATTGTTGCCAGTTTAATAGAAAAAGGTGCAGATCCTGCCATGATCACTTCCAATACCTGGGATACCAATACCGTTTCACGCCTTCATCTGCTTGCTTTGATCTTAGGACGCATCCAGGTGGTAAAAGACGGAAAAGTGGCCATCTTATACCTTACCAGGGAAGAGCTGAAAGAATATGGTTTCCAGAAAGGGGATACGGAAGGTTTCGTTAACTACGGATTAAGCATTCTGGGCGTTAAGATGGCGGCATTTTTCATGGAAGACCTGTATGACGATTTTGTTAAGATTTCCTTCCGGAGCAAAGATGATATGGATGTTAACCAGTTTTCAAGAAAATATTTCAGCGGAGGAGGGCATATCAATGCAGCAGGAGGAAAATCCCACGAATCTCTGCAGGAAACCATTGAAACTTTCAAGAGCAGGATAGAAGGAGAGGATCATCTGTAAAGATAAAAGAAAGGTTTGCTCTTTATTTCTGAAAAATAATTATGTAACCCTTGAATATCCTTTTTCTTCAAGTGCTTTACAGGTATATTCATAAGCTTCCTGAAACATTACATCAAGAAATTTTTTGTTGAATAAGCTGAACTGTGTCATCTTAGGCGGGTCTAAAAAGATATCGCAGGATTTTGCCTTGGAGTATACCGATTTGGCGATCGCCAGGTGCAGGATCCTGTCAAATTCCTTCATTAGGCTCATCTTTTCCAGGCTGTCATAACTGATTGAGTTAACATGCGAGGCAATTAAAAAATCACATTTATCAATAATGGGTTCAATCGGCAGGTTATCCAAAACGCCGCCGTCAACATATATTTTCTCTCCGATTCTTACCGGCGATAAAATAAAAGGAACGCTGGACGAAGCCAGAAGCGGCGTAAAAAGCTCGCCCTCCGAGAAGAAGTCCACGATGCCGTGGGTCATTTCCGTAGCAGCTACATAAACCGGAATTTTCAGGATTTTAAAATCATCTTCCGGAAAATAATCATGGAAAAGCTGTAAAATGAATTTTGAGCTGAAGATCCCATTTTTGGTAAGTCTCAAATAGGATCTTGAGAAAAAAGTGGTCTTTCTGACAATGTCCATCATTTCATCAGGGGTTTTCCCGAAAGAATAGAAGGCTCCGACAATTGATCCTGCACTGGTTCCTGAAATAAGATCCGGCTTCAGGTTATACTCTTCCAAAGCTTTCAGGACTGCAATATGGGCAATCCCGCGCATGCCTCCGCCTGAAAGTGTCAGGCCGATGACCGGTTTCTTTTTTTTTAAAGTGAAAATTCCCATGAAAGCAGTTAGGTACGACTAAGATACACGATTTTTGATAAAACCTGGCTAAGGTTCATCGCATTCAGAATCTATTTTTATGAAGAGGGAATTGAATTTTTTATACATTCTTTCATCATGCTCAGTCTTTTTAAGGGCGTCATTCGCGCAGTTGCCCCAGCCGAAAGTAATTAAATCCACAATGGCATAATCTTTTTGATCAGGTGAGTTTAATCGTTCTTGAAATTCATTCATGATTCTCTGCTGGTCACTGTTTCTTTTGCCCATTGCTTCGCGGAGTTTCCTCCATTCTTCAATCATTTGTGGTCCACCCGAATACAGCGCTTTTGCAAAATTTTCGCAGCCCTTCGAAAGTTGATGATGAAGTAGGAGGGAAGGGTTTGAAAAAGCCTGGATTTCAGTTTTTCGGAATTCATATTCGTCCTTAAGTTCCTGCAGTTTCCGGGTTTTTATATTTTCCCAGTAAGGATCTCTGACTACTGTTAAATTTTCTAACAATTTTTTCTGCTGTGCAAAATCTTTATCAAGTTTAGTTAAGATTTGATCTTTTTCAGTCCTTACTTTCCGAAGGTCATTGAGATTGAAGACCGAGGGTGTGCTGAGTAATGCACCGCCCATCTGGAAATAAAGTTTATAGGTGTCTTCCAGTTCTTTTTTTGAGTATTTATCCGGGTTGAAAATGCCTTTGTTTTCACAAAGTTCAGTAGTGAAAATAAATACCTCTTCTTTGTTTTGTTGGGTATTAACCGAATCCTTCCGTGTGTTTCCGGAAACGGCTTCTGCAGGACTACTTTGTCGCACGGATGTCGTGGTGTTTTCTTTTTTACAGCCTGAAATAATCAGGAAAACGGCAGATAAAATGTAGTTCTTCATAACAGGTATTTACAAGATTAAGTTTTTAGGAAGGTTGTGAAGCAGTTCCGTGTTGATAATGGCTGCACAGATACCCGATTTTTCCCAATGCCCGTTGTGCCCGCAATCCAGGATATAAGATTTGATATTGGTCCTGTCCGGAAGGTTTTTGATCAGCATATCCGTTTTTACGGCATTGTCATGTTTTCCGGCAAGAATCAAAATTTTAGCGTCAAGGTTTTCAAGGACATTTTTTTTATCGGTTCGTTCCACCATACCTTTTACAGAAGCCAATGCGCCGAGGTTATTTGTAGAAAGTGCCGTTTCTAGTGCTGTTTCAATTTTCCCTTCCAGGATATCCCGTTCATTCGGGTTGAACAGATTAGGGATTCCCGCTTTGGCATAATGGGGAAAAGCATCCTTTATGATCCGGTAGCTTTTCATACGTTGTTCTTTCTTATCTTCGTCATCCGGAAAATAGGTGGAAAAAAACAGGGTGAGGCTTTTCAGGTATCCGGGATGTTTTTCAGCAAATACCAGCGAAACATAGCCTCCCATTGAATGTCCCAGCAGGTGCATTTCTTTTATATTCTGATCATCCAGTACTTTTTTCACTTCTTCTGCCATCAGTTCCATGGTCTGGACTTCTGCCATTATTTCAGACTGCCCGTGGCCGGGAAGATCAATTTTCAGCAAAGAAAAATCTTCGGAAAGATGAGGCTCCATATCACGCCATATCGTAAGGTTTTCCATGAAGCCGTGAAGCAGCACCAGGATTTCCTTGCCGTTTCCTTTTCTTTCAAAATTCAGCATAATTCAATAATTAAAAATGGATATCGATATAATCAACAAATCCCGAACCATTGACCATATCCTGAAGCCTGAATGTTTTTCCGCCGTCTTTGGACATAAATGTCTTTGTGCCTTTTCGTGTATATGGTTTCCCGCCGTCGTTTTCAGGAATGTGCTGGGTGATTTCCCCGGTGAAATTCATGTATTTATCAGAAACAACAGCCATAAAACCTTTAATCTTCAGATTATTTTTTCCGGAGGTGATATTGCCTGAAATATGATAATGATCTGCTTCGCCATTAATTTTTAAGAAATTAACAGAACCCGGATTCTTGATCAGGTTATGGGTGAATTTATGGGTCCCGCTGAAATCTTTGAAACGGTTTTTAGATGTAATGCTGTCATTTATTTTGGTTCTTGCGGCATTGATGGAATCTACGATCTTTATACTGTCGGTACGGTTGTTGGCAGAAGATGTTTCTTTTTTAGTACATGAAACCATAAGAACTAAGACTGCAGCAGTGGTTAAAAAGTTTTTCATTGAATAAAATTATCCCCAAAAATAAATAAAAAAAGGGCATTCTGAAATGCCCTTTGATATTAAACTTGCCTGAATTTTTTGTATCTGAATGTGCTGTTTGGACAGCTTTCTTATTAAAGTGGGATTTTAGACTGTCAGATATTTATTATTTTGTTAACTCATCATACACTTTCTTTTCCCAAGGCTTAATGTCTGTCACTCCGTAGCGTTCTTTCTTGGAAATTGCAACATTATCCAAAACGTCTACGAAATTCTTATAATTCGCATCATCCGTTGGTTCAATAATGATGGTAAAGTTTTCTTTTGCCGGAGCATTATCATAGGCTTCAGAAATGATTTTAGTGATGTTGATTCCGCTGAAATCAGTTTCTTTTAAATTGTTTTTGTTTAATTCTTCCTGATTGCTCTGATGATAAAAAACACGGTTGTCTTTACCCAAAATAAAGGTAACCTGATTTTTGTCTTTTACAAAATGATGAGGTGGCTGTGGCCCTTTTGCCGGCAATCCTAAATCCATCACATTGGGTTTTGTAAAATTGGTCGTAAACATAAAGAATGTGATCAATAAAAATCCTAAGTCTACCATCGGAGTCATGTCCACACGGATTTGTTTTTTTCTCTGTTTACCTGCTCCCTGCTTTTCTTGTGCAATAATTTCTGCCATGGTTATAGTTTTTAAATATTAAACAATTATTTCATAGAGATAAGAATAGTTTCTCTATTAATTATTTTTGATGCAAATTTCATACCTGATGACGCAAATGAATATTAATTTTATATTCTTTAAATAATTGTTCCGGCAGCAGCTTAGAAATCAGAACAATAAAAAAGCCTTACCGGTTGAATGATAAGGCTTTTGTTTTTATACAGGAGCGGTTATTTATTCTTTTTATAGAAATTGACACCACATTCCAGGAATTTTTTGAAATCTTCTTTCGGCATATATCCTGAAACCGGCGTATTGATTACTTTTCCGTCCGGCGTGATCAGCACATAATGCGGCTGGGAATTGTTGTTGAAATTCACCTGCTGGAACAGGCTCCAGCGGTCACCGATGGTTTTCACCTTTTTTACCTGCCCGTCGCCCAGATCAATTTTTGTTTTCTGGTCTTCAGGAAGTTCTTCTTTGTCATCAACATACAGAGAGGCCAGAACGATATCATTCTGAAGAATCGGCAGAATATCGGCCTCGCTCCATACGAATTCTTCCATTTTACGGCAGTTTTCACAGCCATACCCTGTAAAATCAATTAAAACAGGCTTGTTTTCTTTTTTGGCCAGTTCTACAGCGGTAAAGAAATCATGCTCCGGGTGCATTCCCAGGATTCCGTCTTTTTCGTCATGGAAGTAGCTTACATTCAGCGGAGGCAGGATCCCGCTCAGCAGCTGGAGCTTCGGGCGGTCTGAAGGAATCAATCCCTGTACCAGATAGATCACAAAACCCAATCCCAGGACACCCAGAATTTTTCTGCCTGCCGAAATTTTCGGTTTTTTATCATCGTGCGGGAATCTGATAAGCCCGAACAAATACAGTGTCAATCCGAGGGCAACAACAATCCAGATGGCAATGAAAAGTTCCCTTTTTAAAAGGAATGTCTTAGAAACCAAGTCTGCTTTGGATAAGAATTTTAAGGCTAAAGCCAGCTCTACAAACCCTAAAACCACTTTTACCGTATTCATCCAGCCGCCTGATTTCGGAAGGCTCTGCAGGGCCTGCGGAAACAGGGCCAGCAATCCGAAAATAATTGCCCAGGCAAGCCCGAAACCGGCCAGTGCAAAGGTAAGCAGCATCGGGACATTGGTAGAACCTGTTACAGCACTTCCCAGTAAGCTTCCCAGAATAGGGCCTGTACAGGAGAATGAAACAATAACAAGCGTTAGGGCCATAAAGAAAATACCGATAATTCCGCCGGCCTCTTCTGCCTTTGAAGATTTGTTTGCAATGGAGCTCGGCAAAGTGATATCATAATATCCGAAGAAGCTTCCCGCAAAGAAAATGAATATAATAAAGAACGCGATATTCAGCCATACACTGGTAGAAATCTCGTTGAAGACATTTCCCGCAATTCCGTCAATGATATGAAAAGGGACACTTAATAAAACAAAGATCATAAAGATGAAAAATCCGTAGATCAAAGCATCTCTTTTTCCTTTTGCCTTGTTTTTATTGCCTTTGGTAAAAAATGAAACCGTAAGCGGAATCATAGGGAACACGCATGGCGTCAGAAGAGCAATAAGTCCTCCGATGAATCCCAGAAACAGATAAGTCCAGTAATTTTCATCCACTTTTGTTGCAGCGGTTCCGCAGTCGGTCAGGGGTTTCTGAAAATCAATGGAGGTTATTTTTAATTGTTTCGGGTCCAGCTTTGACGTTTCCGTAACCGCAGCTTCATTCCCTTTAGGATTTACAGCAACGGTATCCGCTGTTTTTACAGAATCTTTTACAGGTTCTGCTGTTGCCGTTGTGGTAGTTTCTTCCGGAGTGCCTTCAGGTGTAACCTGTTTATTGAATTCCAGTGTATTGGGTGCCAGGCAGACCCGGTCGTCACAGGTCTGATAGGTAATTTCGGCAACTATATCACCGGGCTTGGTCCCATCCTTTAATTTAAACTTTTGCTTAAAACCCGCTGTATTGGAATAATATACAATGTTTCCTCCGAAAGCTTCAGAGAATTCTTCATGCTTTTTCCCAACTTCCGTAAACTTTCCGATCAGTTCAATGTTTTTCCCCGAAACTTTATACTCAGTCGGAATCCCCGTATCTTCCGGAATGTCTTTGGAATAAATATGCCAGCCGCTTTCCATGGTCGCATTCAGCACGGCTTCATACTGGTTGTTCCCTAATTCGTTGATTGTAAATTTAAATTTTACAGGATTTTTGATTTGTGCATTAATTCCCGCTGCCAAAAACAGAAGGACCAGTAAAAACCAGTTTCTAAATTTCATTTTTGCTTTTATTAAAAATTTTGAGAATATTATCGGTTTTCTCATCCCCTGCATATCTCCGGTCCTGCCTGTACGGAATAACCCCAAGTACGGAATTTTCATAGTCTGCCAGAACCCATATTTTTTGCCTCGCTAAAATAGATATTTTTTCGTCCCTAAAAAACTTGGAGACTTTCTTTTTCCCCGAAAAACCGTACGGAAAAAATTCATCGCCGTCCTGTTGCCGTCTTAACCGCAGAGGAAAGCGAAGTTTTCGGGCATCAAAATGCCATTCAAAAGTTTTATTGATTTCTTCAATGTTCCCTATATTACTTTCGAGATTAACGAGGATTTGGTTTTCAGAAAAATCAAAATGTTCAATCAGAACGATTTCTTCCTCCGGATTATTCTCTTCATCATCTGTCCTCTTTTTGAAGATCAGTTGTTCCCGGTTGATGATGAGCCGGTAATCCGTTGAAAAAAAAGAGCTCCCGTTTTCAGCATTAAAAATCTTAGGAATCTCGTTTTCCTGATTAAAACCGTATTTCTTTAAAATTTCAAATTTTACAAAATCGCTTTCCTGAGCCAGTTTTTCCCGGGATAAAATTACATACGGATCATCCGCAATAGAGATCCGGTTTTCTATCTCGTGGATCTGTTCCTGAATAAAATCCCTGGCCTGGTTTAAATAAGAAAGGCTTTTGCTGAAATTCTCCATAAAATGGTTGTTGGTTTCCAGCAGTTCCGGAACAATGCGGTTCCTGATCCTGTTCCTCAGGTAATCATTTTTCTGATTGGACAGGTCTTCACGGTAGGCGATGTTGTTTTCTCTTGCGAAACGATAAATCTCTTCTTTTGTGAAGTTTAAAAGAGGGCGTAAAATACTGTTGCTATTTGCAGGAATCCCGCTCAGTCCTTTGATTCCAGCTGCTTTGGAGAGATTGATGATGAATGTTTCCAGCTGGTCGTTCAGGTGATGGGCAGTTACCAGAAATTCCAGATGTTCTTTTTCCTGAACTTCTCTGAAGAAACGGTACCTTAATTCCCGCGCCCAGAGCTGGATGGAGTTCCCGGGCTTCTCATCTTTTTCAGAAACTTTATATAAATGAAATCTGATGTTGTTTTTTGTACAGAAATCTTCAACCGTTTGCTGGTCCAGATCAGAATCACTGCCCCTGAGCCCGTAATTAATATGGGCAACCTGAAACGTATATCCTACATCTTTTAACTGGTTAAACAGCCAGGCCAGCACCATAGAATCGGCACCGCCGCTTACTGCAAGAAGATAGCTTCGCTGTTCAGGAAAAGGAATAAGGTGATCTAATTGTTTTTTTAAGCCAGATGGGTTCAACATGGATGCTGAGAATTTCTTTGTACAAAGATAATCCATATAATTAAAATGAATTTTTTACCTTTGGACCGTCTAAAAATGATTATTTATGAAAATATTTAAAATCTTAGCAGTATCTGCAATGGTGTTGGGGATGACATCTTGTATCAGCAAAAAGCAGTATGATGCATTAAGCTCGAATTACAAACAATGTATTGAAAACGTTGGTGAAAGACAAAGGGAAATCCAGGATCTGAAATCCCAGAACTCTGCTTTGGCAAGCGAAAACGGTTTGTTGAAAAGCCAGCATGACGCTTTAAAATCTTCATTGGATGCGTGTCTTTCAAATACAGGAAAAAGTTCTGCAAACATTGACAAGTTAGTGGGAGAGATCAATTCTTCCAATTCTTATATCAAGCAGCTGATTTCAAGCAATGCAAAAAACGACAGCTTAAACCTGGCTTTATCAAACAAGCTGAAAAGATCTTTGGATAATGTAGCGGACGGCGATGTTCAGGTAAAAGTGCTGAAAGGAGTGGTAATGATTTCACTTTCAGACAAAATGTTATACAAAACAGGAGATTACAGCATATTGCCTGCTGCCCAGGAAGTACTGGGTAAAGTGGCTAAGGTAATCAACGACTATGACAAATATTCTGTACTGATCGAAGGAAATACCGATAATGCTCCTTTAAATTCTTCGAATTTACCGAGAGACAACTGGGATCTTTCTGCTCTGAGAGGAGCTTCGGTAGCTAAAGTACTGCAGACCCAGTTTGGCGTAGACCCGGCAAGAATTACAGCAGGAGGGCGTTCTGAGTTTAATCCTAAAGCAACCAACATGAGCGTTTCCGGAAGAGCCGAAAACAGAAGGACGGAAATCATCATCATGCCTAAACTGGATGAGTTCATGAAACTGATGGACATCACGCCGAAGAAATAATTAAAACAACATTCAATCAATCAATAAAAATAACTCCCGAAGCAATTCGGGAGTCATTTTTTTATCAGATAAGTTCTTCTTTTTTAAGTATCAGGATGATCCGTTTAAAGAGTGATCCGGATCTCTTTAGTTTGGCAGTACCCGGATAAGAATGCGCAGTACCTTGCGGCACTGCGATTCTCTGATTCTTGTGGTTAGTTTGTTTTTCTCCTGCCTTCATCTTGGTCTTAGTGTTTACCCTGAGTTGCAAAATTAAAATTATTACCATGTTAAACTATCCGTATTTCTACGGTATTTCAAGTGAATTTTTCTCGCATTTCCGTGGTCTTCCACATAATTCATGGTTTTTGCCTATATTTAAGTAATTTTGAATCACAAAATTTGTATCATGAGTTTTTTTGAAGAAAAAAATCCGGAAATGGACCGGTATCTGGAAACACATGCTTCTTCAGAACCTGAAATTCTGAAAAAGCTAAGACGGGAGACCTATCAGAAAACCACGCAGCCGCACATGATTTCCGGTTACCAGCAGGGAAGGCTGTTAACGATAGTTTCCCGGATGCTCCGCCCAAAAAATATCCTTGAAATCGGGACCTTTACCGGATATGCTGCATTATGCCTTGCAGAGGGCCTTGCAGAAGACGGAAAAATCACGACACTGGATGTTAATGAAGATCTTGCGCACCTGCCAAGGAAATATTTTGCCGAAAGCGAATATTCTTCGAAGATTGATTTTAAGCTTCGGGATGCCAAAGAATTTTTAAGAGAAACGGATGAAATTTTCGATCTGGTTTTCATCGATGCAGATAAAGAGAATTACGCAGAATATTTCAGACTTATAAAACCAAGAACAGCATCCGGATCGGTTGTCATGTTCGATAATGTGCTCTGGTACGGGAAAGTACTGGAAGAAAACCCGAAACAGAAATCTACACAGGTGATTAAGGAATTAAATGATTTGATTGCAAAAGATGACGATTTTGAAAATCTTATTTTACCTTTGCGGGACGGAGTGAATTTTCTCCGCAGAAAATAATCATTCAATAATATAACTTGATGGATAAAGGAATTTGTGTGGTTACCGTAGCCCCCGTTCGTGCGGAAAGTTCTGACCGGGCGGAGATCGTTACGGAAATACTGTTCGGGGAAAGTGCGGATATTCTGGAAGTCAATAAAAACTGGACCCGGATAAAAATGCACTATGATGGCTATGAAGGATGGATGGATACCAAGCAGTTGAAGCCTGTGACAGAACAGGACCTGGCCAGGCGGAAAATTACGGTTATTACTGAAGATTTCTCTTCTGTTTTAATGCATGACGGGAAGATGCTGCTCTCTATGGGTTCAGAGGTTGAGTTTCCTGCAGTCGCTTCCAGGAGGAGCCATGATTTGCGTGAAAGTGTTTCCCTTACGGCTAAGGAATTTTTAAATGTCCCTTATCTGTGGGGCGGGAAAAGTTATTTCGCGGTAGACTGTTCCGGATTTACCCAGCTGGTTTATAAAATTCACGGGGTAAAACTGCCGAGGGATACTTCCCGGCAGATAGAAGTGGGGGAATCGCTTACCTTTGTAGAAGAGAGCCGTCCGGGCGACCTGGCATTTTTCGAAAATGCAGAAGGAAAGATCATTCACGTAGGCATCATGCTGGACAATCAGAGAATCATCCACGCTTCGGGAAAAGTAAGAATTGATACGCTGGATTCCACCGGCATTTTCAATAAAGAAATGAATAAGCACACCCATAAGCTGAGGGTGATCAAAAATATTTTATAACGTTTTAATTCCTCTGAAATGAAAGATGCATTTCTGGTTATTTTTGATGTTTTTAATTTCGGGCTGCTGGTTTTTTTATGGGGATTTACCGTAAAACATTTTGTTGCGTTGCCGCAGACCATTCCCGTTCATTTTGACTTTGACGGTAAAGCAGACCGTTTCGGGAACAGGAAGTATTCTTTTTTGCTGCCGGTCATGCTTACTGTATTTTATTTGATATTCACATGGGTAAGCAGAGATGCCGGCGCTGCCAACTTTCCTGTGGAAATTACTGAAGAGAATAAATATGCACAGTTTCTTATCATGGAAATATTCATCCGGTGGCTGTATGTTTTAATCGCACTGATTTTCCTGAACAGTCAGGATTATACGTTCAGGTATTCTTTTGATGAAAAGGTGAAGCCAAAGGTTCCCCTGGCAATTTCATTTCTCGCCGTAATCGGAAGTTTAGTTATTGCTTTCATTTTCGCAGGCCTATTTAAATAATATCAGAACCCATGTCATTTCTTTACCACATATTCATTAATCTGCTCATCTTCGGGATGAAGGTCTTCTCTTGGTTCAATGACAAAACTAAAAAAGGCGTTGAAGGGAGAAAAGAATCATTATATAAAGTAAAATCAGTTTTTTCAGAGACCGACCGGGTGATCTGGATGCATGCGGCCAGCCTGGGGGAATATGAGCAGGGGCTTCCTGTTCTGGAGCAGCTGAAAGAAAAATTTCCTGGCCGTAAAATCCTTGTCACTTTCTTTTCACCGTCAGGATATGAGAACATTGTTAAAAAGAAACACATTGCAGATGTTGTCTGTTACCTGCCTTTTGACAAAAAATCCCATGTTAAGGAATTTATATCACAGTTTTCCGTTGAACTGTTTTTTACGGTAAAGTATGAGTACTGGTATCACCTGCTTCAGGAACTGAAAAACCGGGGAGCAAAAACATATGTGATTTCAGCGCTGTTTTATGACGGGCAGTCTTTCTTTACCTCTTACGGAAAATGGTTTGTACAGCAGCTGCAGAAAAATATCGACTGGTTTTTCCATCAGACGGATATGTCTTTTGCGCTGGCAAGAAGCATTGGCCTGATGCAGGCCTCCGTTACCGGAGACACAAGGTTTGACCGGGTAAAACAATTGAGGCAACGGGATAACCATGTTCCTTTCATCAAAGATTTTATCGGGGATGATAAAGCTGTGGTTTTCGGGAGTTCCTGGCAGGCTGAGGAAAAAATGGCAGAGGAAGTTTTATTATCCAGCCCTTATGTAAAGCTGATTATTGCACCGCATGACCTGAAAGGGGTACAGCACTTGAAACAGGTTTTCCCCGAGGCCGTCTTATACAGTGAAATCAAGAAACCGGATGAAAAATTCAGATCAAGGGTTTTAATCATTGACAGCATCGGCCTGTTGTCCAAATTGTATTCCTATGCAGACATTGCCGTTGTAGGCGGAGGTTTTCATAATGCCGGACTGCACAATATTCTTGAAGCGGCCACTTTTGGCGTTCCGGTGATTTTCGGGAACCGTTACAGAAAAAATCCCGAGGCGGATGAACTGATTTCCGTGGAGGGAGGGAAGTCTTTTGAAAATGCGGGTCTTGCTGCCGATTTTGTAATCTTCCTGATCAATAATGAAGAGATGCTTCAGGCGATGTCTGCCAAAGCTGAAAAGTTTATCAGCGAAAAGCCGAACTCAACAGATTTAATCATCAGGAAAATGCTATCGTAAGAAACCCTGGCTCTTTATTTCTTTAATGATCAGGTCAAAATGATCAGGGATGTTCTCTGTCCTGAGCCAGTTGAAATCAATTTCATTATTGGTAAAAAGCTTTGATAAATAATGATTCTTAAGTACTTTTTCCTTCAGGCCTTCCAGCTGCTCATCAAATTCCATCCAGTAATCCTCATCCAGTTTTTTAATCAGAAGCAATGACCTTACCGTTTTGTTGATGAGGTAAAGGTAGAGCTTGTAGACATTATCGAACCGCTGCCGGCTGAGGTCTTCATGATGGGTCAGGATTGTATCAATCAACAGCAAATTAAGAGATACGTCTCCGAATTTATCGGTGGTTATTTTAACATGCTCCGTGATTTCCCCGCTTATTTTCCGGATGATGGTCAGGAAATATTTGGGGTTGCCGATGTATTTCGAAGCCATGTATACTTTCTCCCGGATGTGTTCTTCCATGGCATTTCTCTTGTCATCCGTAGTTTCAGGATCAATCAGTTCAAAATATAGTTTTTTAGACAGCAGCGGGTCTTTTTTTAACAGCCTGAAGATAAGGCGGTCCTTTTCTAAGCCTGAAAATGCGCTTAATGCAGCTTTAAACTCTTTGGAGTATTCCATCAGTTGAAAATTTTAGAATATTTTAGAAATCCGTTCAATGCCCAGTTAGCGGTATAGTATAATGATGTTACAGTAGAAAACCCCATAAAATCCTTATAAACAAGATACTGGTCTTTAATGATATTTTTCTTATTCCTGGAGACACTGTTTTCACGCATCCTGTATTTGGCCATGGTTTTCTGCACAGGATATCCTTCCGGTATTTCTTTCAGTAAATTCAGCCACATTACATGGTCTTCACGCTTGCTTTTTACCGGAAAGAAAAATTTCCCGACCCTTTTCGTATCGTAGACTGTTGAGACCGGCGCCAGCCTGCAGGTTTTAAGCAGATTAGAAAAGGTTACAATTTTATCCGCCAGAAAATCTTTTAATATAGGCTGCATGGTATGCTCGTCGCATCTTGAATAATTACAGTACACCAGTTCAGCACCATTTTCTTTCATATAAGCCGTCATAGTCTGCAGATATTCCGGATACCAGTAATCATCTGAATCCAGGAAAGCAATATATCTTCCCTGTGCTCTTTCCAAACTTTTGTTTCTGGCATTCCCTGCGCCCCCGTTCTGCTCCAGGACCTGTAATTTGATTCTCGGATCATTGTATTTCCTCAGAATTTCTACAGTTTGATCCCTGGAAAGGTCGTCTGTAATCAGCCATTCCCAGTGTTCATAGGTCTGGTTTAGCACGGACTGTATTGTCTCCTCAATAAATTCTGCGGAATTGTATGACGGCGTAATAATGGATACCAGATCTTTCATTCGTGTTTTGCAATTAATTATAAAAATTTTTTCTCATACAGGTGCCAAGAGCTGACGCCTACTGCAATAACCACCAGCATGCAGACAAATGCCATGAAAAAAGGGTTGTAGTCTTTAAAAAGTCCCAGAGTGGTAAAAACCCGGATGATAGGAAAATGGAAAATATAAATCCCGTAGGTAAAGTCTCCGTATTTTCCGAAATTGTTCAGGAATTTGAGGGAATAAGCAATATAAAGAACAATAATGCCGATCATCATCGGAGAGAAAAGCTTAATGTCGAAAATCAGATCAATCCAGACTGTCACAACAGCAATGAGGAACAGGATATTTTTATGCCGGATAAATTTGTCAAAATTAAAATAGATCAGCATTCCGGGTATGAAATAACACAGTACTCCGGGAATCTGCTTAGACAGTGAAATTTTATCCAGGGATTCAAAATAATTTAGATAAACCAGTGACAGGAAATAAATGACCATTAAACTGATGTTCCTGTATTTATTGTTTTTGCCGAAAAACATGAACAGCAGCGGAACGGAAAAATAATAGCACATTTCTACCTTAAGGGTCCAGAGTGCACCGTTCACCGCCTGATTGCCGAAAACGCCGGGAAGCCATGGTGCCTGGAAATTTAAAAACATAGAATTCCAGAACAGGTATTTATAAACTTGGGGATTGCTGAAATATTCTTTAAAAGGAAGTGTGCTGACGAGGCTTAATAAGATGGCACATAGAAAAACAACCAGCAGGTAAGCAGGGACAATTCTTTTGATCCTCTTTTTTAAATAGCTTTTTAAACTTGAAGACCGGTCATAGCTTCTGGCAATAAGAAATCCACTGACAATAAAAAAGCCGAAAACGGCAACTTCTACAGGACTTTTCTCGAAAATCTTAAGTTCTTCAGAGGCACTCAGTGCTCCCAGGTGTCCTACGAAAACGATAAAAGCGAGAAGAACACGTAAGAAGTCAAAGTTGTTTTTCGTAATGTCTTGCATTTGCATTGTTTTGTGCAAAAATAGTTTTTTTTAAAGAATACAGGTTGAGTCCCCCGTTTATAATTTATTAAATAAAGGTAATAGCATATCGTTCCACCATTATATTTTTGAAAATAAAGGGCTTTGTTATAAATTTTTGATAAAAAATGATTAAATACATCAAAAAAATTATAATTTTAGGGCTTCAAAAATTTGATACATGAAGAAATTAGCATTACTGTTTGCAGGCTTATCATTATTCGTTGCTACCGGATGTGATAACAATGACGATAATAATACCATAGAATATCCTATTGTCGGGACATGGCAGCCTATAAAAAAAGTGGTGACAAGTGTTCCTATAGGAGGCACGCCTGTGTCCGACGGTATTTCTTTTGACACTGCGTGCCAGAAAACATCAAGATGGGTATTTAAGGAAGGTTCAGCAGGTAAAAGGACAGATAACGGCGACAGTGCAACCCCGGGAACATGTCAGCCTAATTTCGACAGAAACTTCACCTATACCTATGACAGGGAGAGTAAGGCGATTCAGGTTAAATACCAGGGAATCGTAGAGCCGGGTAAAGGAAAGGTAACCTTGCTTAATGAAACTACTTTAAATATCTCTTTTGAAGATACAACAGACCCTACTGAATTTCATTCTGAGACCTTTACATTGAAAAGAATACCTCAATAAGGATCAGGTTATTGATAAATATTATAAATCTCGTCTCCGGATGGGATTTTTTTGTTTTATCATATTTAAGCCGAAATTCAATTTCCATTTCTTTTAAAATCATTATTTTTGTGAATCCTGATTTTTGGAGTTAAGTAAATTTAAGTCCGGGATCCGGTTCTAACATCTAATATCTAAATATAAAAAGTGTTTTACGATCATCAGCAGATAGAAAAAAAGTGGCAGAAATATTGGGAGGATAACCATACCTATAAAACTTCTGATCAGACAGATAAACCTAAATTTTATGTTCTCGATATGTTTCCGTATCCGTCCGGGGCAGGCCTCCACGTGGGCCATCCGCTGGGATATATTGCATCTGATATTTATGCGCGGTATAAAAGACATCAGGGGTTCAATGTTCTGCATCCGGTAGGGTATGACAGTTTCGGGCTTCCTGCTGAACAGTATGCGATCCAGACCGGGCAGCATCCTGCAGTTACAACGGAACAGAATATCACGAGATACGAAGAGCAGCTGAGAAAGATCGGTTTTTCTTTCGACTGGAGCAGGGAGCTGAGAACTTCAGACGCCTCTTATTATAAATGGACACAGTGGATCTTCATTGAACTTTTTCATTCATGGTACAACAAAGATACGGATAAGGCAGAGCCTATATCCACTCTGATCAGTCATTTTGAATCAAAAGGGACGGAAGGAGTCAATGCCAATCAAAACGAAGAACTGCACTTTAAAGCAGAAGAATGGAATGCCGCTTCTGAAATTGATAAAGAAGATATCTTATTGAATTATCGTCTCGCCTACAGGGCGGAAACAACCGTAAACTGGTGCCCTGCTTTGGGAACCGTGCTGGCCAATGATGAGGTGAAAGACGGAAAATCCGAAAGAGGAGGTTTCCCGGTCTTCCAGAAAAAAATGATGCAGTGGAGCATGCGGATTTCCGCTTACTCTGAAAGATTGCTGCAGGGCCTTAAAACATTGGACTGGCCGCAGCCGTTAAAAGATTCCCAGGAATACTGGATCGGGAAATCCCAGGGTGCACAGGTGAGATTTGAAGTTGAAGGACTGGCATCAACCAAAGACGGTGAAGACGGCTCTGAGCCTGCAGCCATTAATTATATAGAAGTATTTACCACCAGGCCCGATACTATTTTCGGTGCTACCTTTATGGTGCTGGCCCCGGAACATCCTTTGGTGGAAACCATTACCACAGCAGAACAGAAAGCTGAGGTAAATGAGTATATTGAAGAAACTTCCAAAAAAACGGAAAGAGACAGGATGTCTGATGTGAAAAATGTTTCAGGTGCCTTCACGGGAGCTTATGCTGCCAATCCGTTCAGCAACAAAAGCATGCCGGTTTATATCTCGGATTATGTTTTAATGGGTTACGGAACAGGAGCTGTAATGGCAGTTCCCGCACATGATGAGCGTGACCACCGGTTTGCAAAAAAATTCAATCTGGAAATTACGAAAGTGGTTGAGACGGATGAAGATATTCAGGAAAAATCCTTTGATTCCAAAACCAGTACCTGTGTCAATTCTGATTTTCTGAATGGATTGAGCTATGAAGAGGCAAAACTGATGAGTATTGCAACCATTGAGAAAAAAGGAATCGGTCACGGAACCACAAATTACAGGCAGCGTGATGCCATTTTCTCAAGACAGCGGTATTGGGGTGAGCCTGTTCCTGTTTACTATAAAGATGGGATGCCGTACACATTGCCGGTTTCAGCACTGCCGCTGGAACTTCCGGAAGTTGAAAAATACTTACCGACGGAAGACGGAGATCCGCCATTGGGAAATGCAAAAACATTTGCCTGGGATGAAACAAACCGGAAAGTAGTCGATACCGATTTGATTGACGGAAAAACGGTGTTCCCGCTGGAACTGTCTACCATGCCCGGATGGGCAGGAAGCTCATGGTATTTCCTGAGATATATGGATGCCCATAATGATCATGTCTTTGTTAAAAAAGAAACCGCCGATTACTGGGGGCAGGTAGATTTATACATCGGGGGAAGCGAACATGCCACCGGCCATTTACTGTATTCCCGTTTCTGGAATATGTTTTTAAAGGACAGAGAATATATCAATAATGACGAGCCTTTTCAGAAGCTGATCAACCAGGGGATGATTTTGGGTATGAGTGCTTTTGTCTATAGAGTTACCGGTACAAATCAATACGTATCTAAAAATTTAGCAAAAGAATATCAGACCCAGCAAATCCATGTTGACGTATCCTTGTTGAAAGGAGCTTCAGATGAACTGGATACGGAAGCTTTTAAAGCCTGGAGGCCGGATTATGCAGCGGCAGAATTTATTCTGGAGGACGGAAAATACATCACAGGTCGCGAAGTCGAAAAAATGTCCAAGTCGAAATACAATGTGGTCAATCCGGATGACATCTGTGAAGAATACGGAGCGGACGGTTTAAGGCTGTATGAAATGTTCTTAGGGCCTTTGGAACAATCCAAGCCTTGGAATACACAGGGCTTAAGCGGCGTATACGGATTTCTGAAGAAATTCTGGAACTTATATTTTAATGGTGAGGTTTTTGAGGTATCAGAGGCGGAACCGACGAAGGCGGAATATAAAGTCCTGCATACCCTGATAAAGAAGGTAGTGCATGATATCGAAAACTTCTCTTTTAACACTTCCGTATCGTCTTTTATGATTGCTGTAAATGAACTTCAAAAAATAAAATGCAATAAGCGCAATATTTTGGAGCCTTTAGCCGTTATCATTTCGCCGTATGCACCGCACATTTGTGAAGAGCTATGGAATTTACTCGGCCATAAGGAATCTGTTGAGTTTGAAAAGTTCCCGGTTTTGGACGAAGCTTATCTCGTAGAAGATGAAATAGAGTATCCGGTGAGCATAAACGGCAAAACAAAGTTCAAGTTATCGCTTCCGGCACCGTTTTCGGCTAAAGAAGTAGAGGCTGCAGTGCTTAGCGATGAGAGGATCCTGCAGATTATGGAAGGTAAAGCACCGAAAAAAATTATTGTTGTACCACACAGAATCGTCAATATCGTAATTTAAAAGAAAATTAACATTGGGGATTTAAGAAAAATGAAGATGATTTTTTTTTAAATTTTTAACATAAGCACTAAAATTAAGGAATATTACCAAAAAAAGTTAAAATAATTACAATATCGAAATCGTATTAAAATTTCATTGTCAAAAAAAAGTAAAATGTTATTTGAGACTATTGTATTTTAATTATTTTTGCCTTTAATTTACATTTGTAAAATTTTAAAACAATATAATTTAGTTAAATATGGAAATGAATGTTTCAAAAAATGATGAGCAATTAGTTGCTAGAAAGGCGGGAGGTTTAAATCCAGCTGTTATTATTCCTATCATCTTAGCTATAGGAATTTGTATTTATTTATTCGTCTTGGGAAGCCCGGGGAACTTTAAAGATGCTGACAAGTTAGGTGCAGCGTCTGTAGCTTTCTCCGATGTTGAAGGAAAAGACATTCACCCGGATTCGTTCTTAGGAATTATCTACAAAGGAGGGGTAATTGTACCGATCTTGATTACGTTCATGCTTACGGTAGTGGTTTTCTCTTTTGAAAGATATTTCGTGCTTAGCAAAGCTGCCGGAAAAGGTAACCTAGACAACTTCGTTGTACAGGTAAGAAGCTTGCTGAACCAGAACAAAGTTGATGAAGCTTTAGAAGAGTGCGACAGACAGCAGGGTTCTGTTGGTAATGTAGTAAAAGAAGGTCTTACGACTTACAAAGCTTTGTCTCATGACACAACATTAAACAAAGAGCAGAAAATGGTTGCGCTTAACAAAGCGATCGAAGAAGCGACAACGCTTGAAATGCCAATGCTTGAGAAAAACATGATGATCCTTTCTACACTAGGTACTGTTGCAACCCTAATTGCACTGCTTGGAACGGTAATCGGGATGATCAAAGCATTCTTTGCATTAGGTTCAGGAGGTGGTACTCCGGATGCAGCTGCGCTTTCTACCGGTATTTCCGAAGCCTTGATCAACACGGCATTAGGTATTGGTACTTCAGCAATCGCGATCATGCTTTACAACTACTTTACTTCTAAAATTGACGGACTGACTTATAAGATCGATGAGATCGCAATGAGCATCCAGCAGTCTTTCGCTGAATTCAACTAAGAATCAGCAGGGAATTGGTATTAAGTAAAAGAAGTTTAATTAAAAATTATTAATAATAATGGCGAGAGTCAAACCAAAAAGACATGGAGTAGTTACGGATATGACGGCGATGTGTGACGTTGCATTCCTACTGCTTACATTCTTTATCTTGACCACTCAGTTTAAAAAACCTGACGTGGAGCAGATCAAACCGCCATCTTCAATATCAGAGAAGTTACTTCCTGATGCCAGCTTGATGACCATCAACGCTACTCCGGACGGGAAATTTTATTTTCAACCGGTAGAAAATGCATCAGAGAGAGTACAGCTTTTAGAAAATATGGGTAAAAAGTACGGTGTTACTTTTGACAATAACGAGAAAGTTGCATTTCAGAAAGTACAGGCTATTGGGGTTCCTATGAACCAACTCAAGAGCTATCTTGATTTGCCAGATGACGAGCAGAAGAATTTCAAGAGTCCTACAGGGATTCCTATGGATAGTACAAATAAGCAATTAGTGGATTGGGTAAAAGAAAGTTTAAGCGTGAATCCTGAATACAAGTTAGCGATTAAGGGTGACGTTACTACTGAATATCCAAAAGTTAAAAGCCTGTTTGAGGGTTTAAGAGATATTGATTTTCTTAAATTTTGGTTGATTACATCACAAGAAGGTAAACCTAATGAATAATATCATTTAGAAATGGCAGAAGTACAAGTACAGGAAAAAGGCGCCAAAGGCGGGAAGGTACGTTCCAAGAAACAGAGTACCAGAGTCGATATGACTCCGATGGTGGACTTGGGTTTTCTATTGATTACCTTCTTTATGTTCACAACTACATTCTCTAAACCGAATGTGATGGATTTGGGTCTTCCGGCTAAACCGAAAGATGAAACTAAAAAACCACCTCCGACAGAAATTAAGCTTTCAAATTCCATCTCTTTATTGTTGGGAAAGGACAATAAGATTTTCTGGCACCAGCAGGACAACACGTCTTTAACGGACCAGACGCTTAGTGAAACTTCTTTCGACAGAGAAGGAATCAGAAAGATTATTGAGCAGGCAAAAGCAAGAGCGGCAGATAGAACCAAATTTACGGTGATTATCAAACCTACTGACGATGCTGTATATAAAAACTTTGTTGATATACTTGATGAAATGGCCATTACAAAGAGTGAGCAGTACGGAGTTACTGATCTTAAGCCTTGGGAAAAAGCCATTTATGATAAAAAAGTAGGGAACTCCGGAGCTCCTGCAGCAACGGCAACAAAGTAATTTAACCATAAAATTGTAAATCTATGGCAAACGAAAATGCATACGATCCTAATCTTACCTTAGATGAGATTGTATTTGAAAATAGAAACAAAGAGTATGGTGCATACGATTTAAGAAATCAGTACCCTAGGCTTCTGACCAAATCTTTTATTGTTGGAACGGCATTATTCCTTGTTGCAGCTTTGTCTCCTTTTATTTATCTTACGATCAAGAGACTTACTGAACCTCCTAAGCAGGAAGTACAGGCTGATTTAATTAATATCCTTGAGGATGACCCGATTATCGAGCAGCCGAAAGAAGAAGAACCACCTCCGCCACCTCCTCCAAAAGAAGAAGAGAAAATTGAGGTGATCCAGAATGTTGTTCCGGAGCCCGTAAAAGCTCCTAAGATTGAAACGCCGCCGCCGCCGATTTCCAAGCAGTTGGAAACACAGACCGGTCTGGTAGCACAGGAAGGGGTAAAAGCTCCGGCTTATACACCGCCGCCGCCGCCGCCATCTACCGGTACAAGAACTTCAACCGCTGAAGTTAAGCCACAGGTAAATGAAAACCAGGTATATACTGAAGTAGAACAGACTGCGGAATTCCCTGGAGGGATTAATTCCTTCAGAAATAAAGTTTCAAGTAACTTTGACGGTTCTGCGATGAACGGAGACGAAGGTACGGTGAAAACTGAAATCACTTTCGTAGTAGAAAGGGACGGAAGTATCACAGACGTTAAGGCTTCCGGAGGAAATTCAGATTTTAATTCTGAAGCAATCAGAACGATCAAATCCATCAAAAACAAATGGACTCCTGCTAAAATAAACGGGCAGTCCGTACGTTACAGATTCAGATTACCTCTGACGATGAATTTTGAAGGTTAATTAATAAATTATCTTTAAATACTATTAAAAAAGGGAAGCATATGCTTCCCTTTTTATTTTTTTTGGTATTTTTGCTATATGATGTTCAATTGGTTATCCCTGATTACGGGATTGTTTTATATCGTTCTGGGAATTGTAGTAATGCTTTATAAGTTTTTCTTTACAGTTCTGGAACCGGGTATTGCGTATGCACTGGGTACCCTGCTGATCCTGTACGGGATCTTCAGAATTTACAGGGCGGTAACAAGAATTAAAGATGCAGGAGATGAAAGATAATTTTAAAATTATAATGCTGTTTCTCTTCAGTATCATAGCAACAGCCTGTAAAAAAGAAGAAAAATCCCCGTCTTACCATAAAGGAGAAATGACGATTCTTACCGATGAATCCTTTAAAAGTGTTACCGAAGCATTGGCAGAGGGATATATGATCAATTATCCTGAAACCAAAATTAAGGTAGTCTCCAAAAAAGAAGATCTAGGCTTTTTGGATCTGCTTAAAGACAAAGCCAGGATTGTGGTCATGTCAAAAGATTTGTCAGCAGAAGAAATAAAATCATACGAAGAACAGGTGGACCTGAAATTCCTGCCTGCGAAATTTGCTGCAGATGCCGTTATTTTTGTTGTTCCGAAGGACTCACCTAAAGAAAGTATTTCAATGGCTGAAATAGAGCAGGGAATGCAATCTGAGGGTAAAGAATTTATTTTTGACGGAGCCAATTCAAGCAATCTGAATTTTATAGCGCAGAAGCTTAAAAAGCAGCCTAAAGACCTGAAGTATTCTATTATTCCCGGAAGTAAGAATATCATTGAAGAACTTAATAAATATCCCGGTAAAATCGGTGTAATCGGTCTCAATACATTCAGCCGCCCGTATGACAAGGAATCTGAGCAGCTGAAAAGCATGGTTAAAATTCTGCCGGTTGAATATAAAGGCAAACAATATACTGCAGGTGCCGAAAACCTGCGCACCATGAATTACCCTTTCACCAGGGTTCTGTATTTTTTAACAAATGAAGGGAATTTTAATCTGGCAAACGGATTCATCAGGTATTCCTGTACACAGCTCGGACAAATGATCGTGGAAAAAGAAGGCTTGCAGCCTTATAATATTTACAGAAGGGAAGTACAAATGCGTTAAAAAGTATTAAAGTGTATCTGTAACCCAGATAAATATATTATTTTGGTCTGGAAATTGTGGATATTTAATCTCAATTATAAACAAAAAAATGAAAGATATAATGAATATGAATGTAAAAAAGATTGCTTTTGGAGCAGCTGTGGTGTTTTTTACCAACTTTGCTTTTGCACAGACGGCACAGGATGGAATCAACAGTATGGACAGTGATAAGTATGCCCAGGCAAAAACTAATTTTACGAACATGATTGCTTCAGCACCGACTGCTGAAAATTATTTTTACCTAGGGAATACATATTTGAAGCAGGGTGACCCTGATTTCGCTGCAGCTACTGACAGTTTCAATAAAGGGATGGCTGCAGACAGCAAAAGTTATTTGAATAAAATTGGTTTAGCAACGGTTAAGCTCGGAAAAGGCGATAAGAATGCAATTGCGGAAATTCAGAAAATTGTAAGTGATTCAAGAGAGAAAGATGCGGAAGTACTGTTCAGGGCTGCTGAAGCTTTGACATTATTTGAAAAAAACAATTCTCCTGATCTTGCCATTCAGTTTTTGAATAAGGCCATTGAAAGGGCCCAGAGAAAAGAAGTTCCGGCCTATTATTACTATACGCTGGGTGATGCTTACAGATTAAAGAGAATGCCGGGGGATGCTATGACTGCATATGACAAGGCACTTCCTTTAGCTAAGAACAAAGCGTCCGTATATACAAGAATCGGAACGCTGTGGATGGCAGCACAACAGTGGCAGCAGGCTAAAACAAGCATAGATAAGGCAATCGCTACGGATCCTACATATGCGCCGGCTTATAAAGCTTTGGCAGCATACGACATCAGGTATCAGCAAAATGCCAAAGCAACTCAGGATCTGATTAACTATACCAAATATGCTGATGAAGATCCCTATACCCAATTGGAAATCGCAAAGCTTTATTTTACCAATGAAGATTATGCAAACTCTAAGCAGGTGTTAGATAAAATCTTTGATAAGATCAATGATCCTATTAAATTTAAATTAAGAGCTTATCAGTTGTATGCGGACGGAAACTATACGGAAGCTAAGCAAAACCTTGATAATTTTGTATCACAGGCGGAAAAATCAAGAGTTCAGCCTGCTGATCAGGGGCTACAGGGGTTAATTGCTGCAGGTCTGGCAAAAACAGAGAAAGATGCTGCGAAGAAAACCGCTTTAATGGCTGAAGCACAACAGAAAGTAGGAATTGCCAAAGCTGCAAAAGACGAAACCCTGAAATGGGATATGGAGCTGGTAAAAATTGCCGGGGGAGGAGCTTCCCAGTCTGATGTAGATGCAGGGCCTACAAACCCGACTATTGAGGGACTGAAACAAAAAGTAGCAGCCAATGCCCAGGATTCAGATTCATTATTCAAGTTGGCAACTGCTTATCAGGATGCAAAAAACTGGAACGGGGCAATTATGACATGGCAAAAAATGAATGCGCTCCTTCCTGACTGGGCTCCCGGATATTACAGCTTAGGCTATTCCTATCAGCAGGCAGCGAATAATGATGCAGCGAAAATGGCTTATGAAAAATACATCAGCACGGTAAAACCTGCAGAAGTTGAGGCCAATAAGCAGACATTGGCTTACGCTTATTTTGCAGTAGCTTATCTGTCTAAGGATTCTGATGCTGCTAAAGCAAAGGAATATGTAGGAAAATCAGTACAGCTGGATCCTACTTACCAGGATGCCGTAAAACTGAACGCAGAAATTAATAAATAATTTTAGTCTTATTATAATACTGACTTCCCAAACATTAAGTTTGGGAAGTTTTTGTTTAAACCTTATCTTTGAAAATAGGAAACCCAGACATTAAAGAATCTTAAATAAAAGAAAATTAACTAGTCTGGACGTTCCATCTGACCAATTAAAAATATAAAAAACAGATGAAAACAGATATACTTGCATTCGGTGCCCATCCGGATGATGTGGAACTTGGTTGTGGCGGCACAATTGCCAAAATGGTTTCAGAAGGAAAAATTTGTGTTATTATTGATCTTACCAAAGGAGAACTCGGAACCCGCGGAACTGATGAGACCAGAAAAGAGGAAGCGGCAGAGTCCACAAAAATTCTCGGTGTTTCAGCCAGGGAAAATCTTGGGATGAAGGACGGATTTTTGGTGAATTCTGAAGAATACCAGATGAAAATTGTGAAAATGGTCCGCAAATACCGCCCGGAAATCGTTTTAGCCAATGCTATTGATGACAGGCATCCGGATCATGCAAAAGCAGCAAAATTAGTCTCGGATGCGTGCTTTTTAGCCGGATTGAGGAAGATAGAAACGGTTATGGATGGAGAAAACCAGGAGGTTTGGAGACCGAAACTGATTTTTAATTATATCCAGTGGAAAAATATCAAACCCGAGTTTGTGATTGATATTTCAGAGCATCTCAGCCAGAAAATCGAAGCGTGTATGGCATATAAAACCCAGTTTTATGACCCTTCTTCGAAAGAACCCGAAACACCGATTACTTCAAAGGACTTTTTTGAAAGCCTGACCTACCGGGCCCAGGATCTGGGACGTTTATCGGGAGTGACTTATGCTGAAGGTTTTACGTCTGAGAAGCTGATTGCGATGAAAAATTTTGACGGAATTGTTTGGTAATTAAAAAACATTTCCTATATTTGCACTCACAAAACGGTGATTGTAGCTCAGTTGGTTAGAGCGTCGGATTGTGGTTCCGAAGGTCGGGGGTTCGAGACCCCTCATTCACCCTAAAAGCATACTTTTTAAAAGTATGCTTTTTTATTTTCATCCAAACAAAAATCATAGCTGAAAAAAACTTAATGGTGCTAAATATCAGTATTCATTTACCTGTTGAATAGTCCGGTCCGGACATAAAAAAAGCATCTTTTTCCAGATGCTTGTGTTTTTTTAATATTTTAAACCTCGTCGTCAGAATCAATTGTGTATGATCTGCTTTTGAAGTCTTTGTCATGCTTTTCTGAGATTACGTCCTCTCCCTTTTCATTAATGATGAAATCTGTAGCTTCATTAAACATTTCCTGGAAACTTTTGAAATCTTCTTTGTAAAGATAAATTTTGTGCTTCTCAAATGTGGCTTCTCCATTCTCCCCGAAATTCTTTTTACTCTCGGTAATGGTAAGATAATAATCCCCTGCTTTCGTCTCGCGCACATCAAAGAAATAAGTTCTTCTCCCTGCTTTTAACACCTTGGTGAAAATTTCATTTTCATGGCGTTCCTTGTATTCACTCATTGTTAGATAATTTTTAATCTTGTTAAGAACAAATATAAAAGTTTTCTTTTAATCACAAAATTATTTTTATGATTTATTTAACATTTGTGAATGAAACTGCTAAGTGGTTAGGGAATTGTTAATTTCCGTAAGGTTTATAATTTTATCGGCTTTCTGGGCGCTGGATTCTCTGTGTGTGATGATTATGGAAGTTGCATTAATGATTTTCCTTTCAATGTTTTCAAGGATGTTCTGTTCTGTTTCCGTGTCCAGAGCAGAAAGAGAATCATCAAAAATGATAATATTAGGGTCTTTGATCAGGGCTCTGGCAATACAGATCCTCTGTTTCTGGCCCCCGGAAAGCATTACCCCGCGTTCACCCACCATGGTTTTGTACTGTTCTTTGAAGCCCGTAATATTTTTGTCTACATCCGCAATTTTTGCATATTCCACCACTTGTTCATGGGTAGGATGGTCAACCGCAAAACCGATATTATTTTCAATAGAATCCGAGAAGAGATAACTTTCCTGCGGGATATATCCGATAAAGCTCCTGTAGTTTTCAAGATTATGTTCTTTCAGGTTCTTGCCATCGATTAGAATTTCCCCTTCCGTAGGGTCAATCAGTCTGCACAGCAAAAGGGCAATGGTAGATTTCCCGCTTCCTGTTTTCCCCATTATGGCCAATGATTGACCTGCTTTTACGGTAAAACTGATATTATCCAAGGCTTTGATTCCTGTATTGGGATAAACATAGGATACATTTCTGAATTCAATATTGCCCTTAATCGGGTAATTTTCAAAGTTTGTGTTGACGATGTCGGATTTCTTATCCATGAATTCATTGATTCGCTGCATGGATGCCTCTGCTCTCTGGTTAACGGAAGTTACCCAGCCAACCATTGAAAAGGGGAAAATCAGGGTATTGATATACATAAAGAAATCTGCAATCTTACCGATGCTCAATTCTCCGGCAATATATTTCTGGCCGCCGATCCATATGATGGCTACGTTCAGCAATCCGATGACAAATAAGATAATGGTGAAGAAATACGCTTCCGTTTTTGCCAGATCCAAAGCTTTATCCTGATAATCGGTCACTTTTACGCCATAATTTTTTTCAATGTATTTTTCGCGGGCAAAAAACTTAACCACCCTGATCCCTGAAAAGCTGTCCTGGACAAAGGTTGAAATGGCAGACTGGCTTTTCTGCATAATTTTCGACTTCCTGTTAATTACAGAACTTACTTTATAAATGGCATACGATAAAATGGGAAGCGGCAGCAATGTCCAGAGTGTCATTGAAACATCGGTCTTCAGCATATAGATGGCTGTAATAATTACAAGGACGATTAAGTTGGCTACATACATGACACCTGGCCCCAGATACATCCTTACAGCAACAACGTCCTCACTTAAACGGTTCATTAAATCCCCGATGGTTGTCTGCTTATAATCTGTTAAAGACAAATCCTGATAATGGCGGTAGATCTTATTCTTTAATTCATACTCAATCCGTCTTGAGGCTACGATGATGGTCTGCCGCATCATGAAGGTGAAGAAGCCGGTCAGCAGTGAGCATCCGACAATGATGGCTACATAGATTAAAACCTGGCGATTGAATCCAAGATTTCCATTTTCGGCAGAATTTTTTAATACATCCACAGATTTTCCTACGAACTGGATTTTATAGATGTTGAAAAAATTGCTGGTAATGATAAATAATACCCCCCAAAATAATAATATTTTGTGCTTCCAGAAATAAGGGTTCAGAGTTTTAAGCGCTTTCATAAAGTTTTGCAAAATTACGAAAAATGTCTTCAGCCCAAGAATTTCATCAATTTAAAATTTTGTATCTTTGCGGCCATAAAAAGCTCTTTGAATGTTAGGAAGACGACAAATCCGTGAAAAAGCAGTACAGGCTGTGTACTCATATTACCAAAACCCTATAAAGTTTGATGTATTAGAGAAAAATATGTTCAGTGGGATAGAGAAAATCTATCATCTTTACATCTATGAACTTAACTTTTTGGTTGCGCTTAAAGAATTGGCGGAACATCAGATTGAAATCGGTAAAAACAAATATATCAAGTCTGATGCCAATACTAATCCTAACCAGAAATTCATCAACAATCAGGTTTTAAAGAAGCTTGAAGAAAATCCTGAACGGCTGTTTTTTACAGGTCAGCACAAGGAACTGAAGTGGGATCTTCATGATGATCTTCTGGTAAAGACTTTTCAGCGAATGACCGGAGGAAAAAGGTATCAGGATTTTATGAAAGAAGAGGGGTATTCTTTTGAAGAAGACCAGAAATTCATCGGAAAATTGTTTTTAAGGTATATTGCTGAGAATGACGATTTCCATGATTATCTCGGGGATAAGGAAATTTCCTGGTATGATGATATCCACATTGCCAATTCAATGGTTCAGAAAACCATAGGTTTCCTGAAGGAAAATGAAGAAAGCAGGACCTTGATTAAGATGATCAAGGACGATGAAGATAAGACTTTCGCCCTGAAATTGTTGAGGAATACACTGGACAGCTGGGAAAACAATGAAAAGAAACTGAAGGAAAGACTGGAAAACTGGGATCTTGAAAGAGTTTCCATCATGGATAAGGTTATTCTGTCAACAGCCATTACAGAGCTGGACAATTTTCCTTTTACGCCTTCAAGAGTTATTATCAATGAATACATCGAAATTGCCAAAGTATTTGCAACGGACCGTTCAAATATCTTCGTTAACGGGATTTTAGATAAATATTGTAAAGATCAAAATAGAATATAAATTAATTATATGAAAAAGACGTTATCAATTATTGCCTTGTCTGTTATAGGCCTGGGTTTAGTTTCATGCAAAAAAGAAAACAAAGAAACGGCAGGTACGGAAACCGTTGCTGCAGATTCTACAGCCATGAATACATCTGCTGCAGTTCCCGGTGATTCTTCTGCTGTAACTCCGGTTTCAGGAGGTACTGCTACTGCTGCTCCGGCCTCTAATCAGCCACTCACAACGATTGCCCTTTCTGAAAATAACTTTGATTTCGGAAACATTAAAAAAGGAAATAAAGTAGAGCATGTATATGAAGTGACCAATACCGGTACCAATCCTTTGGTAATTTCCGAAGTAAAACCGGCTTGCGGATGTACAGTGCCCGACTTTACGAAAGAGCCTATCATGCCTGGTAAAAAAGGAAAAATTACCCTGCATTTCGATTCATCGAGCTTTGACGGAAACGTTAATAAATCTGCCGATGTATTTGCCAACGTAGAAAAAGCTCCGATCAAGTTAACATTCACTGCGAATATCCAACCTTAAAAACATGAGTACATTATCCGTTTTTTTACAGGTTCCCGCGCAGGGAGGAAATTCATCCATGATGCTGATCATGATGGGAGTGATGTTCGTAGGATTTTATTTCCTGATGATCAGGCCTCAGATGAGAAAGCAGAAGCAGGAAAAAAACTTCCAGGAAACCTTAAAAGTAGGGACCAGGGTAGTGCTTACTTCCGGTCTTCACGGGAGGATTGCCCAGGTTCAGGATGACGGTTTTGTTATTGAAACCCTATCGGGAAAGCTGAAATTTGAAAAAGCGGCTGTTTCAAGGGAGTTTACGGAAACACGCTTCGGGGATAAAGCAAAAAGTGCAGAGAAAGCTGCAGACAAAAAAGAGATCGAAACTGAGAAAAACTAATTTTCCGGTTTAAAATATCCGTTTCGGCGGGGCGGGCAAAGCCCGCCCCGCCGAAACTTTTTATATCCCGCTTACCTCATTATTCTTTTTTATACAAACCGAATGGTTTCATAGGCAATGCATTTATACTTTTCCCTAAATATAATTTGAAATGCAGATCAGAAGCCTGCAATAAAATTATTCCGTCAAAGTTTAATAACTTCATATTCATCCACAATTATTCCTGAAATTTTAAGGTTTGAATTATCTTTGCCGGATGAAAACTGATTCCCCAAAAAACGTCCTTATTCTCGGTGCCAATTCAGATGTGGCCAAGCAATGCATCAGACAGTATGCGGCAAAAGGATTTACCGTAACCGCGGCTTCCAGAGATACGAAATCATTGGATGAATTTATACGGATAAATAATTTGGCATTACAAGTAACGGTTTTATATTTTGATGCAATCGATTTCGATTCACACAAGAAATTTTACGACAGCCTTGCCGTTAAGCCTGATATTGTTGTATATGCGGCCGGTTTTCTGGTGGATAATGAAAAAGCACTGCGGGATTTCAGGGGAACTCAGCAGATGATGATGGTGAATTATATGGGCGCTGTTTCCATCCTGAATATCATTGCCATGGATGAAAGCAATAAAAAGTTAGAAAGGATTATCGGGCTGTCTTCACTTTCGGGAGTCAGAGGAAGAAAAAGCAATTTTGTCTATGGAAGCACAAAAGCGGCTTTTACGCAATACCTGGCCGGATTGAGGCAGGAACTGGCTTTACGGAATATCAAAGTCAATGCCTTGGTGATCGGATATATCCGTACCAAAATCAATGAAGGGCTCCAACTTAATGAATCCCTTATTATGGAACCGGACTATGTGGCAAAACATATTGTTGAAGCAGGAAATTCTTTCACCATTGTTCCGAATTTTAAATGGAAATTGATTTATTTAATTTTGAAAGTATTGCCGGAGCGTCTGGTGGCGAAACTGCCTTAGTCATTTTGTTATCTTAGAATTTTTCTTAAGGTATTCTAATATAGTTTTAAATTTTTCCTGACTGATTTCAGACTTATGTACAATAAAGCATAGATTATTTAAAGGAGTAATAAGAATATAATCACCAGATAAGATATATGAAGTATTTTCCCAGATAGATTTTATAGTTGTCGCCGGGTTTTTAAATTCTATTTCTATTTCATTAAGGATTATAAAATGCGGGTCATCTTTAAATTTAAATTTTTCAATTGTTTTACTATTTTCCTTTTTGAATTTTTTTTTAGAATTAAAGTAATTGATAATCCAAACAATGGAAAGTCCAGCAAGAAAAATTCCGCCATATTTAAAATAATAGTAGAGAAAACTTGTGTCAAAATTTTCTATCTGATAAAACCCTAAGAATAAAAATATAATGGCACAGATCGTAATTTTTAACCAGCTTTTAAATCTTTTTTTCCAGACATATTTAAAATAAAAGTTCTGATTTTCTATTTCTGATTTTTCATTGAAAGCAAATTCGATAATAGTGTTTTGATCCATGGTCATTAGTTATATTAAATATTGCCAAAATTAAGGGATTACTCCATATTCTGCAACAGTTCCAACGCCTCCATCATATCAATCCCTTTTCCTAAAACCGGTTTGAACAGATCGCCTTTTTCCTTAATTCTTTCCAAAGCATTATGAATGGTAAAATCAGTTGGCTTTAATCCTGGCTTTACCTCATCCCATTCCAGCGGCATAGAGACGGCTGCACCTTCTTTTGGCCTTATGCTGTAAACACTGGCCAGCGTCTGTCCCTGCCGGTTCTGAAGATAATCCAGATAGATTTTATCCGTACTTCTTTTATGCAGGCTCCTTTCAAGTGTCGTAATTTCCGGAAGTTTTTCATGGACCTGTTTCATCAGGATGTAGGCAAAGTCTTTCACCTGGTCATAATCATAATTTCCGTCCATCGGAATGTAAATGTGGATTCCAGTGCTTCCTGAAGTCTTGCAGTATCCCTTTATCTTAACAGATTTTAAAACCTCATTTACCTGCAAAGCCGTTTCAATAACATCATCGAAAGTATTCTTTTTTGAAGGATCTAAATCCAGCACAAGGTAATCCGGGTGTTCCAGGTCTGGGATCGCGCTGTTCCACGGGTTCATATCAATACAGCCCAAATTATTAAGATAGGCAAGGGTAGCTTTGTCATTGCAGACAATATAATCGATATACTTATCGGTAGACTCCGAGAATACTTCGGTTGTCTTAATCCAGTCCGGGATATTCTCACTGGCATCTTTCTGGTAAAATCCCTGTTTTTCAATGCCGTTGGGAAAACGGTTCAGGGATAATGGCCGTTTTTTAAGATATGGTAAAATATATTCTGCAATAGACTGGTAGTATTCCACAATATCGCCTTTGGTCACGTCATCTTCCGGAAAATAGATTTTATCCTGATTCGTGAGTTTTACTTTATGTCGGTTCAGCGTCATTTCTGTTTCGTCATCAGATACTTTATTTTTTTTCGGGACAGTGGTTTTAGGCTTCATATCTTCAGGTTTTTCAGTAATGGATCCGATTGTTCCTGTAACTTCCTCCGGTTCTTTGTCTTCACGGATCGTAAGGAAAACAGGATGCCGGAAAATACCGTCGTTGGTAATTTCAGAATATTTAATTTCACACACCAGTTCGGGTAGCACCCAGGTAACCGGGGAATTGGTTTTAGGCTTATGCTTGAAAGGTGAATCTTTAACAACCATTTTATCAAGGCGTTCGTGAAGTTCCAGCAGGGATTCACGGCTGAAACCGGTACCGGTGTGGCCGCAGTAGACCAGTTCTCCGTCAATATATTTACCGAGGATTAAAGCGCCGAAGCCTTCTCTGGAACCTCTGGGCTCTGTAAAGCCGCAAATAATGATTTCATCCGTATTGGAAAATTTGATTTTCAGCCAGTCGGTGGTCCTGTGGTTTTCCGTATAAACGCTGTCAGCTTTCTTGGCCATCATGCCTTCCAGCTCCATTTTATTCATTTCCTCAAAAAAGCTGATTCCTTCTTCGCTGATATGATCAGAATAGCGGATGACTTCCGTTTCGGTTAGCGCTTCTTTTAAAAGTTCTTTGCGCTGAATCAGCGGAAGGCTTTCCGTAGAATGTCCGTTCAGCCAGAGCAGATCAAAAACCTGATAAACTAAGGCTAGGTCAGGATTATCCATAACCTGCTGCAACAGCTGGAAGTTAGGCCTGCCGTTTGCATCATAGGCCACAATTTCACCGTCAAGGATCATCTTATGCTCCTGCTTGCTGAAATCGTCAGCTATTTTTTTAAATTTGGACAAGAAGGAAACGCCGTTGCGTGAATAGAACAGTGGTTTGTCTTTACTGAGGTCGGCAACGGCCCTGTAACCATCCCATTTGATTTCGAAGATCCAGTCTTTATGGTCAAATGCTTCATCATGAAGTTTGGCAAGCATCGGACGGATAAAAGAAGAGAGCTTTTTCTCTTCATTCAGACCACCGGGATCTTTGAATCTTTTATAAGGGGCTATATGTGTTTTTTGCCCGTTTTCAGGCTTTTTTTTTCCTTGAGGAATTTAGATACCTCAGATTTAGAGGAAGTATGATCTTCTGCGTTGTAGTGTTCTTCTGCGTAATCATCTTTATGTTTGATGAGCAGCCAGGCATTGCCTTCGGAATTTTTCATTTTAACCAAAGCAAACTCGCCTTTCAGTTTTTTGCCGTGCAGGACAAACTTCAGCGAGTCTGTCTTTAATTCTTTAAGCATTTCTTTTTCGTCAGAAAGCCTGCTGGTTTCATCCAGAGGTTCATAGGTTCCGCTGTCCCATACTTCAACCTGCCCAGCACCGTAATTTCCTTCCGGAATATTCCCTTCAAAATCTTTGTAGTCGTAAGGGTGGTCTTCCACCATCATGGCCAGGCGCTTGTCTTTCGGGTCTAATGACGGGCCTTTCGGAACGGCCCAGCTTTTCAGGACACCATCCATTTCCAGCCTGAAGTCATAGTGAAGCCTTGAAGCGGCATGTCTCTGAATTACAAAAATCAGTTGATCCTTACTTTTTTTAGCTGTACCTTCAGGTTCACTGGTTTTATCAAATTTTCGTTTGCTGTTATAATCTTGTAGGGGCATCAGGATGCATTTTTAGATTTGGAATTCTGTAAACTTGCTTTCAGCTGAGCCATTAAGTCAACCACTTTGCCGTCTTCCACAGGTTCAATCTTTTTTGATTTTACGGTCTTGCCTTTTGCTTTCTGCTTAATGATTTTCATCAGCTCATCAGAATAAGAATCTTTATACATGGTAGGGTCAAAATCCTGTGAAAGCTGTTCGATAAGATTAACGGCCATTTTCAGTTCAGTTGGTTTAGGTGCTTTTTTAGGCGGAATTTTAAGATCACTGTAATCCCGTATCTCCTGGGCGAACCTTAACCGGTTCAGGACTAAAATATCATCATTGTAAGGGCGGATCATGCCGATGGCTTCGCTTTCACGGAGAACAAAAGTCCCTATGCCTGCCATTTCCGTTTTGGAAAGCGCTTTCAGCAGCAGCCGGTAAGCATTTTCACCGTTTTTCTGCGGTTCTAAATAGTAGGGATTTTCAAAATAGACTGAATCAACCTCTTCTTCTTTTACAAACTGGTCAATAGAAAGGATCCTGGATTTCTCAGGGCTTGCCGCTTCATAATCATCTTCATCCAGAATGATGTATTTATCATCCATAAGATAACCCTTTACAATGTTTTCCCATTTCACTTCTTTACCCGTACTTTCATTGACCCTTTTAAACCTGATATTGGAATAGTCGGATTTATCCAGCATGTCCAGGTCTAATTTGGTCGTTTCCGTGGCGGAATAGATCTTAACGGGAATATTCACTAAGCCAAAGCCAATGGCGCCGTTCCAGATTGCTTTCATTGTTCTGATTTTCAGTAAAAGCGTACAATGATTATGCCGTGGAAATGTGTTCGCCGCGTGTGTGGTATTTAATGCGAAGCCTGAATGTCAATTGTAAGAATTGAAATTTTATTTATACACAGAACTCCCCTTCAAAATGTCAGAGAAAATTTTCCAGTCAACTTTTTCTAAATCAAGATCCTGATTTGTGTTTTTATAATATCCATCTATACCTTCGGTATAACGGGACATTGCTTCAAGGTAATCTTCAATGGTTTTATTCTCCCACTGTTCTTTATTTTGAATAAAATCTTTGCGAAGATGTTCTATAAATCTGATAAATTCTTGTTTAGTCATTTGAAAATAAAAAAAGCGGAGAAAAAATCTCCGCTTCTGGTTTATGCTTTTAAATTTAATTTCAATTCCAGTTCATCGAGCTGTTCGTTAGCAATTGCTGCAGGCGCATCGATCATCACATCACGACCTGAATTATTTTTTGGGAACGCTATATAATCTCTGATCACTTCATTTCCGTCAAGGATCGCTACCAGGCGGTCAAATCCGAATGCTAATCCACCGTGAGGCGGAGCTCCGTATTTGAATGCGTTCATTAAGAATCCGAACTGCGCTTCCGCTTCTTCTTTGGTGAATCCTAATAAATCAAACATTCTTGACTGAAGATCTTTATCAAAAATCCTGATGGAACCGCCGCCGATTTCATTTCCGTTCAGTACCATGTCATAGGCATTGGCCCTTGCTTTTCCGGGATCCGTTTCCAGTAAATGGAAATCTTCCGGTTTTGGGGAAGTAAACGGGTGGTGCATCGCGTGGTAACGCCCGCTTTCCTCATCAAATTCCAACAGAGGGAAATCAACGACCCAAAGCGGTGCGAAAACATCTCCTTTTCTTAATCCCAGACGGTTTCCAAGTTCCATTCTCAATGCAGAAAGCTGGGTTCTTACTTTGTGTTCGCTTCCGGAAAGGATCAGCATCAAATCGCCTTCTTTCGCTCCGAATTTTTCGATGATTTTTGCTAAGTCTTCCTCGTTGTAGAATTTATTCACTGAAGAAGTTTTTACACCATCATTCTGGAATTTAGCCCAGACCATTCCTGAAGCCCCGATCTGAGGCCTTTTAACCCAGTCAACAAGCTCGTCGATCTGTTTTCTTGTATACTCAGCACAGCCTTCCACATTGATCCCGACAACCAGTTCGGCTTCATCAAATATTTTGAAATCTTTTCCTTTTACCAGATCATTCAGCTCCACAAATTCCATCCCGAAACGGATATCCGGTTTGTCGTTTCCGTATTTCTGCATGGCATCCGCGAACGTCATTCTCGGGAAAGCCCCGAATTCCTGGCCGGTAATATCCTTAATCAGGGTTTTAGTCATGCCTTCAAAAACATTCATCACATCTTCCTGCTCCACGAAAGCCATTTCACAGTCGATTTGAGTAAATTCCGGCTGTCTGTCGGCTCTTAAATCTTCGTCACGGAAGCATTTTACGATCTGGAAATATTTATCCATTCCGCCCACCATCAGCAATTGCTTAAAAGTCTGCGGAGACTGCGGCAATGCGTAAAACTGGCCCGGGTTCATTCTGCTCGGCACCACAAAGTCCCTTGCGCCTTCCGGCGTAGATTTAATCAGGACCGGAGTTTCAACCTCGATAAACCCTTCATCTGAAAGGTAATTCCTGACTTTCTGCGCCATTTTATGGCGGAAAATCAGTTTATCCCGTACCGGAGCTCTTCTGATGTCCAGGTAGCGGTATTTCATTCTTAACTCTTCGCCGCCATCCGTTTCGTCTTCAATGGTGAAAGGCGGAAGCTGGGATTCATTAAGAACGGTTAGGTTTTCAACTAAAATTTCAATTTCCCCTGTAGGAATATTGGGGTTTTTGCTTACCCTTTCAATGACTTTTCCTGTCACCTGAATCACAAATTCACGGCCTAACTTTTTTGCATTTTCCATCAGTTCCGCTGAAGAACGGTCCTGATCGAAAACCAGCTGGGTAATCCCGTAACGATCCCGGAGATCGATCCAAATCATAAATCCTTTATCCCGGATGGTCTGTACCCATCCTGAAAGGGTAACTTCTTCATTAAGATTTTTGAGCGTTAATTCTCCGTTGGTGTGCGATCGAAACATTTGTTTTAGATGTTAGATATTAGACTTTAGGTACCAGACTTTAATTGGTCTGATTTTTCGTTGGCAAAGATAGGTTTTTTGAAAGTTTTAGAAACAAAAAAACTCCCCGAAGGAAGTTTTTGATGGTCTGAGTTTAAAATTACGTGCCTCATTGGGTTTAAAATTATTCTTCAATCCAATCCACCGCTTTTTCCAGCACTTCATCCCTATTGTTTTTAATTCCGTCAACAGTTGGTTTTACCTCCACGTCGGGCACAATTCCTATTCTCTGGGTTTCTGTGCCGTCTGGGTAATACACGCCGATTCCGCTGATCATGGTTGAAATATTTCCGGGAAGCACGATATCCGAAACATTCCCGTCGGCTCCTGCAGTTATCGAACCGAAAACTTTAGAATTCGGTGCGGTCCTGAAAGCCATCGTATGGTATTCTGCACTGCTCTGCGTGATTTCATTAATTAAAATAGCAATTTTCCCTTTGTAATAATTGTTTCCGCTTCCCGGAATTTTCTGGCTGGATGTAAAAGTGAAAAGTCCGGGCTGGCTGTTGTCGGTGTTGGTAAATTTTACAAATTCCGTAGAATTTTGTTTTAACAGTTTTCCCATTTTAACGGTCACGAAATCAGAAGGGTAATTTCTGAAATCAATTACAAGACCTTTTGTGTTTTTTATCTGGCCAAAAACTTCATCAAGCTTTTTAGAATCTACGCTTCCCATATAAACATACGCAACGTTGTTGTCCAGCATTTTGAAGAATTCTTTTTCCTGCTTTTTGTAGTTAAGCTCTTTGGAAGTATAAGTCTTTATTGTTTTTGCTTCTGTATTTCCGTTTCTTGAGATAGTAAGTTCAATTTTGCCGGAATTACTTTTTAAAATATTGTAGGCTATATTTCTTAATTGGGTCGGATAATTGGAAGCCGGCGTATATTTCAATCTGTTTTTAATTATGTTTTCTACACTCTCACCATTGATTCCGGTGATTGCGTCTCCCTTCTGAAGCCCGCCTTCCTTACTCAGGCTATCATTATAAAAATCATTAACAATTAGTTGGTTTTCAGCAAAAATCACTTTTACAGGAGGATATTTCTCGCCAAAATACTTTTCCAGTACTTTGTTGTTTCCCCATATTCCGGCGTGGGTATCGTGAATTCTTGCGATAATTTCAAGTGATGCAAGCGTATATTCCGTTTCGTTTTTTGCATTTAGAAATGTCTGAATAAATTCTTGTAAAACACCTTTCCAGTCTTCATCGATGAGGTTTTTATAAGGGAAATAATATTGAATCATATTCCAGTATCTGTAAAGGGCCAGCAGGCGAAACCCTTCATCGGGAAATATCATATTTTCGTAAGCTTTTTCATTTTTGAAGTCAGGATTTTTAACACCGCTGACAAAATCCACATAATGGTTTACTTTCGGCCTCCTTGCCTCTTTAAGCTGTAACAGTTTTTCTTCAAGGTCTTTTGAGAACCCTGAATTAGTAATCCAATCCAGATCCGGTTTCATTTTTATATCTTTCTCATTTTGAGAAGGTGCTTTTTCGGTCTGGAAAGTTCCCAATCCATTAATCCAGTTTGCCAGAACCTGATCTCTTTCGGTCGCAGATACCCCATTGATTTTTGGCAGGATCCTGAACAGTTCATAATCCCAGTTGTATTTTCCTGCCGCAATATTAGGATGGTAATACTTTAAATATCCCCAGATCAGACCGAGATTTTTCAGGTTACTGATGTTGTTTTGATCTAAATTAATGTTATTGATTTTGGAACTGTTATCAAATTCTTTATCTGTATCTATTACGGTTACTTTCTTTTCGAAAACTTTTGCATTCTTAATATCTTTTCCGTCAATACTTACTTTTAAATTATCAACCCACATTTTTCCTTTCCCGCTTAAAAGAGCTCCCAAAACAATTTTCTTGGAATTTTCGGGAGACATCGTAAGGGTTATTTCATATTTCGTCCATGGAGTAGTGCCCTTAATCCCTCTGTTCTGCATATTGTCGAAAGCAATCTGAGGATCGATGCGCATCCAAAGCCCGGCAAAGCCATCGGTAACATTTTCAGTTTTGATGTATCCTGAAAGGGTAATTTTTTTACCTGCATAATTTTCCGGAAGGGTAAAACTAAGGGCTTCGAAACCTTCACTTTCATCAGACTCAATGGCAGCAGCGAATTTTCCTTCCTGTTTTTCGGCAGTATCGGCAAAAACTTTTGCTTTTCCGTCGCCAAAAATATCCCAGCTTACCGGAAGGTCATTATCGGTCTTTTCGAAATTCAGATTGTATGAAGTATTCTGGGCAAAAGAGGCAACATACATTGCCAGTAAGGGGATAACGAGGTATTTTTTCATGGTTATAAATTTTTGCCAAATCTATGGATTAGATTCAGCACTGTTAATGATTAGTGCGAATGTTTATATGATTTTATAATGTTAAAATGAATTTTAACAGAAAATTTTAGTTTTAAATCCTAAGAAATCTTAAATACCTTTAGATATTATGAATAATATATCCGGTAATCAGTCTGTAAAAACATTTGATTACCGGATATCCATTTTATCGTCTCGGTTTTTAAAACCAGGATTTTATTCTAAAAGCTTGACAAGCTCAGCTTTTTCATATTTTCTGGCGTAGTCTAATGCACTGTACCCTTTATCCGTTCTGGTCTCTTTTTTCGCTCCGTTTTCCAGAAGCTTTTTTGCAAATTCTAAATTTCCGTATTTCGCGGCAAACATTAAAGGTGTTTTTCCGTCGCATATTTTTTCCAGATCGGCTTTCTCTGCAATTAACTTCTGGAAAACCTGTTTACTGTTCATTTTAATCGACAATGCCAGCAATGAGTAGGAATTGTTTTCATTCTGATAGCAGGTGTTTATGTTTTCTTTGCTTACAAGAGATGAAAATTGTGTTAAGTCATCATACTTCACCATATGTTTTTGCTCATTAGTCAGTTCCTGCGCAGAGAAAAGGCTGAATGCGATTACTGATGCTGCTAAAAATAATTTTTTCATTGTATACTATTTAATTTAATTAAGGTTTATATTCCAATATATCTCCCGGCTGGCAATCCAGCGCTTTGCAGATGGCTTCCAGTGTTGAGAGTTTTACCGCTTTTGCCTTTCCTGTTTTAAGGATGGAAAGATTGGCCTGGGTGATGCCTATTTTCTCCGCGAGTTCCTGAGACTGCATTTTCCTTTTCGCCAGCATGACGTCTACATTGATTATTATTGGCATTATTTATATGGTTAAATCGTTTTCTTCCTGCATTTTTCTTCCTTTTGCGAAAATTTCTTTCAGAAAAATGAAGATAAAGCCGGTAATGATAAACAGAAAAGGAGGCGTGAGATCAAAAGTATATGACGAAGTCAGTAAATCTATTGTCAAATGAATAATTCCGAAAGCCAGCAAACCGAATCCCAGAACCTTGAAATTCTGAACCGCCTTCTCTGTGAAAAAATTATCCTGTGAAAGCTCAATGATTATTTTTGAAACGGTAATCAGTATAAAGCATACCGAAAGCAGGCCCATGAAAGCCAATAAAATCCCTTCAGTAGAATTTTCGGTCTCTAATACCATTTTTGAAAACGGATAGTGAAACTGTATTGTTTCTGAATTTTTCAGATGATTGTTGTTTTCTATTTTCAAGTGGCCGGCTGATATAAACCGGTTTGTTTTATGCGTAAATGAATAAACTGCTATTAAAACCAATATCCAGATTGACATCAGCGTAAAGCAGAAAGTATATATTCCAAAAGGGTATCTGAGCCAGTAAAGTAAAGCGTTTTTTCCTAAGAGTTTCATCTGTTTAATTATTTATTACTGCAAATATATAAATATTTATTGTAAAACAATAAATATTTGTTGTTATTAATTTTTAGAGAAAATTTAGGCTTTTCCTGTGCCAGGCAGTTAAGGTTTAGTTTTATAAAAATTTTAACAGCTTCAGTTTTTATTATTCCTTCATATTTTCTAATTTCGTATGAAACCAACTAAATATTTTATTATGGGAAAAGGAGATAAAAAATCCAGAAGAGGTAAGATCAACAACGGAAGCTATGGAAAAAGAAGACTGAGAAAAGCTTCAAAACCGGTAACGGCTTCGGCTTCAGAGGAGAAAGAAAAAAGCTGATCATAAAAAGGCCGGGTAAAATATTTTACCCGGCCTTTTTTATATAACAAAATTAAATTAAATTATTTCCCACCCAGAAAACTTCCGAGAATATCCCCCAATCCGCCTCCGCTTTGCTGTTTTTTCTGATCTCCTCTGCCTAAAATATTCCCCAGAATATCATTTAATGGACTTCCGCTGCCTGATGACTGAGAATCATTTTTACCGAGGACGCTTCCTAAAATGTCATTTAACGGACTGGACTGTTGCTGCGCCTGATTTTGTGCACCTCCTAAAATTCCTCCCAGAAGGTCTCCCAAACCTCCCGCTCCTACATTGTTCTGCTGTTTTTCCCGGCCGATGTATCCCATAATGATTGGGGCAAGCATCGATAAAACAGGCCCGATCTTATCAATGGAAATTCCTGTATTCTGGGAAAGCTTATTTTCCACATTCTGTTTGTCACTTCCGAATATGTGATTCAGAATAGACCCGCCTTCATCCTGCCGCGCATCTGCCTGGGAAACATCATCCAGAATACTTCCGTCATGATCTTTATCAAGTGCATTATTCAGGGATTCTGCTTCTTTGGAATCCTGTGATTTTTTACGTAAATAAGAGATGATCAGCGGTGCTGCCACTGCAAGTAAAGCAATAATCTGGTTTTTGCTGATCCCGAATTTCTGTCCGGCTTTATCAGCCACCTGGCTTCCTGTATTTCCGGTAAGTAGATCGATTAAACTCATAGTCTGTGTTTATTTGGATTTAAAATACACTAAGCCAAGCAAAAAATATTCCCTAAATTTTTTCAATAATGTTTACTGCTTTCCGATGCCTAATTTTTAAGGATCGGGACATTGGAACATGCTTCACCGAACATCAGTGACTTAACAATGGGCTGCAGCTGTTCCACGAGTTCAATATACGCATTCTCAGGGATTTCCTTGTCTGAACAGCCTTTTACCAGTACCCGTTTTCCTCTCATTTCTTCAAAGTCATGGTTCTGAACGGCATTGTGCATTAAAAGTACTTCCAGATCTTCACGGTTCCCGAAAACAATCTTTTTCGTGACGCCCGTAAGTTTTGCCGTGATTAAAAAATATGCCCAGAGCGGGACGATGGCATCTGCGGAATTGTAAATATAGACATAAGCATCCCTGTACTCTTCCACATCAATTACCGCTACTTTTTCACGGAAATCCTTTTCTTTTAGAATCATTTCCATAAAAAGAAAATCCTTCAGGTCAATACCTTTTCTTATGCCTTTCGGAACCAGGTCGGTGAGGTCAAAATTGATAAGGCCGCTTTCTGCAATTTTATTCCGTATTTCAAATTCTTCTGACATTTTTTATCATTATCTTTGAACAAATTTACAAATTAAGATGGTAAAGCGTCTTATTTTGTTCTCTATTCCTGTCATAGAAACCTCCCATAATTAATAATTTCCAAGGAGAATAAGTGAAGTTCAGGTTGGCAGAAAACAAATAAAAGATTTCAAAATAATGAAATATTATATTATTGCAGGAGAAGCTTCCGGAGACCTTCACGGGAGCAATTTAATGAAAGCTTTAAAGCAGAAAGATCCGAATGCTGAGTTCAGGTTCTGGGGTGGCGACCTTATGGCTGCACAGGGCGGAACTCTGGTAAAGCATTACCGGGATCTTGCCTTTATGGGGTTTCTGGAAGTAGCCATGAACCTGAAGACAATTCTGAATAATATTAAATTCTGTAAGGAAGACATAAGAAACCACCGGCCGGATGTTTTGATTTTGGTTGATTATCCCGGATTTAACCTGAGAATTGCAAAATTTGCCAGGGAACTGGGAATAAGAATAGTGTATTATATCTCTCCACAGCTCTGGGCTTGGAAAGAGAGCAGGGTGGAAATCATTAAGAAATATGTGCATGAAATGATGGTGATCCTTCCTTTTGAAAAAGATTTCTACAATAAGCACGGCGTTCATTCGCATTTTGTAGGCCATCCGCTGCTGGATGCTATTTCGACCCTTGAAGATATTGAAACCGATTATTTTAAAGCAGACAATGATTTAAATGAGAAGGAAATTATCGCTTTGCTGCCGGGATCCCGGAAACAGGAAGTCGAAAAAATGCTGGAGATCATGCTGTCTGTAAGGCCTTACTTTAAAGAATATCAGTTTGTTATTGCCGGTGCACCCGGCCTTCTGAAAGATTTCTATGAAAAATATACTGATGACAATGTCCATTTTGTATCCAATAAAACCTATGATCTGCTGAGGTGTTCAAAAGCAGCCCTGGTAACGTCCGGAACGGCAACTTTGGAAACTGCTTTACTGAATGTCCCTGAAGTGGTCTGCTACCGCGGAAGCAGGATTTCTTATGCCATCGCCAAACGTCTGGTTAAAAATATCAAATACATTTCCCTGGTAAACCTGATTATGGACCGTGAAGTGGTGAAAGAGCTTATTCAGAATGAATTGAATACAAGTAATCTGGTAAGCGAATTAAAAAAGATTCTGGAAACTGAAAGACGTTTCGAGGTTTTAAAAGATTATGAACGGTTAAGGGAAAAGCTTGGCGGTAAGGGAGCGAGTGAAAACGCAGCTGAGATCATTTTGAAAGCTTAAAAATTTAATCATTTATAAATAATCGTAGGAATTTTTTCTGCGATTTTTCTTTTTGGGAATGAATGTGACGTGGTTTTTGAAAATTTAAAACATTGATTTGTGAATTATTATTCAAATAGATATTTTTGGATACCACAAATTTTGAAATTGAATAAACAGCCGCTTCTTATTCTCGTTTTTTGTTTTATCCTCGGGATTTTATTTCAGGACTGGTTTTTCCTGGATAAAAATAATGTTTTCTGCATTATCGGGTTTTGCCTGGCTGTTTTAATCTCTACTTTCCTGAAGCCTTACACAGTCTATAAGATAAAACCTTATCTGCTGGGATGCATGTTCTTCGGAATAGGGATTATCCTGCATTTTTACAATTCTTCTTTTATTGTTCAGGGTGATCTTCCTGCTCAGGATAAAACCATTGTTTTCAGGATTTCCAGGAAGCTCAATTCAAATGAAAAGAACAGGAAATATGAAGCGGCAGTACAGGCTGGGAAAGAATATTTCAATGCGGTTTTGTATGTTCCGAAAAGCGAAAAGCCATTGGACTTTAATTATTATTATAAAACACAGGCTTATCTGTCGAAACCACGGTCTCCCCGATATGATTTCCAGTTCGACTATGCAAAATATCTCAAACGCAAAAATATTGATTATCAGTGTTACATCAATGGTACCGTGATATACGCCAAAAGAAATGATTTAAGCCTGAATGAAAAATTTTCTCAGAGAAGGGCAGAGGTGCTGCAGAACATTGATAAAACAGAAATATCTCCGGTATCACGGGAATTTTTAAAAGGCATTATCCTTGCGGACCGTACGGAAATTGATGCCCAGACTGTTCAGGATTTCAACAGGTCCGGATTGGTACATTTCCTGGCAATCTCCGGAACGCATATCGTGGTGATTTTCGGATTGTTTTATTTGATGCTTACTAAAATTTTACCCTTAAGGTTCAGGAAATATGCCATTATTTCAAGCCTGGTTTTTATATGGCTTTTTACGGCATTTATTGGTTTTGGAAGTTCAGTTGTACGTTCGGGCATCATGATTACGGTTTATTTTGTGTATGTTATGCTTCAGCGCAAGCCTGACCTGCTGCATTCTCTGTCGCTTTCGGCATTTATTATTCTGATTTTTGATACACAGCAGGTTTTTGATGTGGGATTTCAATTGAGCTTTCTGGCTGTTCTCGGAATCTTCTGGCTGAACCGGCCGATACTGAAATGTTTCCCGAAACAGGATCACTGGTTTAAGAAAATAGTATTCAATACCGTTTCTATTTCACTGTCTGCACAGCTGGCAACGCTTCCTTTGGTTCTGTATTATTTCCACCAGTTTTCACTGATATCAATTATTGCCAATTTTTTTATTGTTCCGTTTTCAGAAATAATTATTGTCCTGTCTTTTGCCATGACAGCCCTCATAGCCGTGGGTCTTGATTTTCATTTAATCAATACGGTTTACGATTTTATCATTCAGGTGCTGCTGAAAGTAATCCATTGGTTTGCCGGTTTTGATACGGTATTTTTCGAGAATATTTCAATGAACCTGACTGAGGTTGTATCCCTGCTGATCATTATTTACCTGCTAAGGTTTGTAGTTCTGCATTTAAACTTCAGGAATTCTGCCAGGCTGCTGATGGCTGTTCTTGCTTTTTTTATCTTGAGGACCGGCTTCACCCTCTATGAAAACCAGAAAACGGAAATCCTGGTTCACGAATTTTCAAAAAACAAAATACTGTCCGTAAAGAAAGGGGATAAAGCGTGTTTCTGGATTACGGAAAGCACCGACCGGCAGAAAATAGTACAATTTATCATTAATCCTTACAGAGCTTCACGCAGGCTGAGAAATGTTGAGGTCAGATATCTTCCGGCCTCCGCAAAAGGTGTTGTATATAACGGCAAAACATATTCTCTAAATTAAAGTACAGATTTTTATTTTTTCTTTATTTAAAACACTGTGTATTCTTATTTAGAAACATTACAAACTGGCTTTATGTGAGATTTCTCACTTTTTGTTGTAGTTAACATTTCTTAATTTTGTAGAAAATCAAATTTAAACTTATATGGCAGGTTTAACAAGTTCTACGATAGGTAGAAAGTATGCTATGGCATTGTCGGCAATTTTTTTGCTGATATTTCTGGTGATGCACCTTACTGTAAACCTTTTGTCGGTTGTTGGTGAGGATGCTTACAATAATGCTTCGCAGTTTATGGGGTATAACCCACTTATTCAATTTGTAATGCAGCCGGTTCTGGTATTTGCTGTTATTTTCCATTTCGTGATGGGGTTTGTTTTGGAAATTAAAAACCAAAAAGCGCGTCCTGTTAAATATGAGTCAAACAATCCTTCTCACAATTCCAGCTGGATGTCAAGAAACATGATTATTTCCGGCGGTGTGGTCCTGGCTTTTATTTTTCTTCATATGTATGACTTCTGGTTTCACGAGATGAATTACAAATATGTAGACGGATTGCCGGTTGAGGAATCACGTTTCTGGGGAGACCTTCATGCAAAGTTTGAAGATGCCTGGAGGGTGATTATCTATGTAATTTCTTTTATTCTTTTAGGATTGCACTTAGCTCACGGTTTCCAGTCTTCATTCCAGTCAATCGGGGCGAGGCATCCGAAATATACTCCGGTAATCAAAGCATTTGGAAAATGGTATTCTATCCTGATTCCGGCAGGTTTTATTTTTATCGCGGTTTATCATTTTGTAACTCAATAATATCACTATAATAATTATGAGTAAATTAGATTCAAAAATTCCGGCAGGTCCTTTAAAGGATAAGTGGAAAAATCATAAAGACCATATGAACCTTGTTGCCCCTAACAACAGAGACAAGATTGATATTATTGTTGTGGGTACAGGCTTGGCAGGAGGTTCTGCAGCAGCTACCCTGGCTGAGCAGGGATATAATGTAAAGGCATTCTGTTATCAGGATTCTCCGAGAAGAGCACATTCTATTGCCGCTCAGGGAGGTATTAATGCCGCCAAGAATTATCAGGGAGACGGTGACTCTACTTACAGATTGTTTTACGATACGATCAAAGGGGGAGATTACAGGGCAAGAGAGGCCAACGTATACAGACTGGCTGAAGTTTCTGCCAATATTATTGACCAGTGTGTCGCTCAGGGTGTTCCTTTCGGAAGAGAATACGGAGGTCAGCTGGATAACCGTTCATTCGGTGGGGTTCAGGTAAAAAGAACGTTCTACGCAAAAGGGCAGACCGGACAGCAGTTACTGTTAGGTGCTTATTCTGCCATGAGCCGCCAGATCGGTAAAGGAAGGATCAAAATGTACAACCGTCATGAAATGATGGATCTTGTTATCGTTGACGGAAAAGCAAGAGGAATTATCGCAAGGAACCTGGTGACGGGTGAAATTGAAAGACATTCCGCACACGCTGTCGTTATTGCTTCCGGAGGATATGGAAACGTATATTTCCTTTCTACCAATGCCATGGGATCCAATGTTTCCGCAGCATGGAAAATCCATAAAAAAGGAGCTTACTTTGCAAATCCTTGTTACGTACAGATTCACCCGACGTGTATTCCGGTTCACGGAACACAGCAGTCCAAACTGACGCTGATGTCCGAATCTTTAAGAAACTCCGGAAGAATCTGGGTTCCTAAGAAAGTTGAAGATTCTGTAGCAATCAGAGAAGGCAAGCTGAGACCTGAAAATATCAAAGAAGAAGACAGGGATTATTATCTGGAGAGAAGATATCCTGCATTCGGTAACCTTGTTCCCAGGGACGTTGCTTCAAGAGCAGCCAAGGAAAGATGCGACTCTGGTTTCGGAATTGAAAGTAATGATACCCAGGAAGGGGTTTACCTTGATTTCTCAACGGAGATCATGAAAAAAGGTAGAGAATCCGCTATTGAAAAACATATCACTAACCCTACAGACCAACAGCTTTATGATCTTGGTAAAAGCTGGGTAGAAGAAAAGTACGGTAACCTGTTCGTAATGTATGAGAAGATTACGGCGGATGATCCTTACAAAACACCGATGAAAATTTATCCTGCGGTTCACTACACAATGGGTGGCGTTTGGGTGGATTATAACCTTCAGTCTACCATTCCGGGATGTTTTGTGATCGGGGAAGCCAATTTCTCAGATCACGGTGCGAACCGACTCGGAGCTTCTGCTTTGATGCAGGGTCTTGCTGACGGATATTTCGTGCTTCCTTATACCATTGCAGATTACCTTTCTGCAGATATCAGAACAGGAACGGTTCCTACCACTTCGGCATCATTTGATGAAGCTGAAAAAGCAATTAAAGAAAAAGTTGATTTCTTCTTAAATAATAAAGGTACCCATTCAGTAGACCATTTCCATAAGCAGTTAGGACACATTATGTGGAATAAAGTAGGGATGGGAAGAACGCCTGAAGGACTGAGAGAAGCCATCAGAGAAATTGAAGCCGTAAGAACCGACTTCTGGAAAAATGTAAAAGTGCCCGGTGATAATGACGGCATGAATACGGAGCTTGAAAAAGCCTTCAGGGTAGCAGACTTCCTGGAATTGGGCCAATTGATGGCAATTGATGCCTTGCACAGGAATGAATCCTGCGGAGGCCATTTCCGTGAAGACCATTCTACTCCGGACGGTGAAGCTGAAAGAGACGACGTGAACTTCAAATATGTTGGAATCTGGGAATACCAAGGGAATGATATAAATACGGAAGTGTTGCATAAAGAAGACCTGATCTATGACAACATTGAGGTGAAAACGAGAAGCTACAAATAATAGATATGGAGTATTTAAAAAAAGTACTGTTGTTTTTTGTAGTTTTCTCAGGATTTTCTACCATTTTCGCTCAAAAGGTAACTACTCAATCGATTGATAAACCCACTGAAGGAAAATCTTTAGTATATATCCTGAAAACAGGGGCGGGTATGCTGCTTAACTTCAGAGTTTATGATAAAGATAAATTTTTAGGAGCTATTCCAAGCGGAAAATACCTAGTCTATGAATGCGAACCGGGCGAACATTTATTCTGGGCAGTTTCGGAAAACAGAGATTATGTTGAAGCTAATTTAGAACCTAATTCTGTATATGTACTGAACGCAGAAGGGCAAATGGGAGCTTTCATTGCCAGTGTCAGCCTGAAAGCTTTAAAGCCAACAGAATTCAGAGATAAAAAAACTTTTTATCAGGTGATTAAAAATGATACCAAAATACTATATCAGCCATCACAGGATACAAAAACTGAAAATATTGCGAAAGCAATGGAGAAGTATAATGAGTTGAAAAGCAGAAATGCTAATAAAATTACGGTTTTAAGTTCAGATATGAAATTTGAAAATGCGGACAAACCAACAAAATAATCTCCAACCTATAAATACAATATTATGAGTGCAAAAAAAGGCTTACATCTTACGCTGAAAATTTGGAGACAAAAAAATAATAAATCTAAAGGTCAGTTTGAGACTTATAAAATATCGGATGTTTCTACAGATTCTTCATTCTTGGAAATGTTGGACGTCCTTAACGAAAATCTTATCAACGAAGGAAAGGAGCCGATCGCTTTCGACCATGACTGTCGTGAAGGGATCTGCGGGATGTGTTCACTTTATATCAACGGTAGGGCTCATGGCCCTGATACAGGGATTACAACCTGCCAGCTTCACATGAGAATGTTCAAAGACGGTGAAACCATCGTTATTGAACCTTGGAGAAGTGCTGCGTTCCCGGTAATCAAAGACTTGATCGTAGACAGAAGCGCATTTGACAGGATTATGGCTGCCGGCGGATTTATTTCCGTAAATACTTCAGGAAATACACTGGATGCCAATGCTATTCCGGTTCCCAAAGAAGATGCAGACAAAGCAATGGATGCTGCGGCATGTATCAGCTGCGGTGCATGCGTAGCATCGTGTAAAAACGGATCTGCCATGCTGTTTGTAGGAGCTAAAGTTTCCCAGTTTGCCCTTTTACCTCAGGGAAGGGTAGAGGCAAAGCGAAGAGTGCTGAATATGGTAACGGCTATGGACGAAGAAGGTTTCGGAAACTGTTCCAATACCGGTGCCTGTGAAGTGGAATGTCCGAAAGGCATTTCCCTTGAAAACATCGCCAGAATGAACCGTGAGTATATCGTGGCGCTGGCTGACAAAGCATAAAAATTGATTTGATATAAATAAAAATCGTCTCCTTACCGGATGGCGATTTTTTTAGTTAAATCTTTCATAAAAACCGTATTTAATTGTATTAAGTTTATTGAAAAACTTATTTTTGCGTAATTATAAAATCTAAAATGAAAAAATATCTTTTATTGTTTATCATCGCTGTTTTTGCGATGTCTTGCTCTAAAAAAGTTGAAGTAAAAGGAAAAATTACAGGCGGTTCTCCACTGGAGAGAATTGAGTTTATTGAGGCTTCAGGAGTAGCCACTTTACCATTAATCAATATCGGTGTCAACAAAGACGGAACCTTTGCAGGAAGTTTTGAAGCTCCCAAAAGCGGAATGTACGTAATGTCTTATGGCGGAAAACAAAACCTAATTTATTTGAAAGGAGGGCAGAAGCTTGAAATCTCAGGTAACGGAATGACGTTTCCTTCTGAATACGTGATTACTGGCGATGCCAAAAATAATAATGATTTCTTTACGGCTACCCAAAAGTACCTTACCAACTATGCTCAGACGGTTAACATGAATGAGCTTCTGATGAAGGATGAAAAAACATTTTTAAAAGGAATAGAAAAAGTTCAGGCTGATGTTGATAAAAACATCGAAGAAAATGTTAAAAAATTCAATCCGGATGATGAAATTGTAAAATGGAAGAAAAATGACCTTGCCAGTACTTTACTCACCATCATGAATCAGTATGACATGAGCCATAAGCAAATGGGCAATCCTTCTTTTAAAGTAACAAAAGCTTTTACTGATTTTGAAAACAAACTTCAGGAAAACAAAGAAGTAATGGTAAAGGAAAACCCTTACTACAGACAATATCTTTTAGCGAAGATGAGTCCTGATTTCCAGAAATATGCCCAGGCCAACAGCGCAGGGAAAAAAGACATCACCACATCAGAATTATTTTCAGAATACCTGAAGAAGAACCAGAAAGACCTTTCGCAGACTGCTAAAGATTATTTACTGGCCTTTGTAATGGCACAGTCGGATATCCATCCGGGTTCTCCTGAAAAGACGAGTGAGAAAATTAAGAAAATTATCGATACGGATATTAAGGATGCTGAGATCAAGGAAGACTTGAAAAAAATCCAGTTTGCCATCAACGGTTTCAAAATAGGGGAACAGGCTCCTGAAGCTGCATTGGTAAAGGCAGACGGAAAATCTTATAATCTTTCTGATAACAAAGGAAAACCTTATCTGTTAACTTTCTATGCTTCGTGGAATCCTTATATCGGGGAAGCTACCATTCCTGTATTGAAAGAAATAGTTAATTTTTATAAGTCTAAAATGAACTTCGTTTTTGTTAATGTTGATGATACCAAAGAGCAGTTTACCAAAACAAGCAATTCTTTACTAAAAGGGATAAACGGAGCAAATGTATATGCTGACGGTGGGTTAAATTCCGATATTGCTAAGAAATATGGTATTTACGGTTTCAAATTGCCATGTTTCGTGATCGTAGATAAAGACGGAAAAATTGCAAGCAAGCCATTCTTTAACCTTGGAGATCCTGAATTGGTGACCGTTCTGGATAAGCAGACAGGACTTTCTGCTCCTAAAGTAAATCCTAATGTCCAGTTACAGCAACCGGGTATGATGGAAATGGATCCTGCAGCCGCGCAGCAGCAGGCAACGGCACCTGCAAATGCTCAACCGGCCCAGACAAACTAATTTAAATTGAGTACATATAAAAACCTTGTCTTCGGATAAGGTTTTTTTTATTGTATTTTTGCAAAATAAATCAGCTGGTTTTTCGCTGATAAAAACAGAACTATTGATGGGATTTAAAAAACCATCATGCAAACAGAAGATTACGGATGAAAAAGAAAAAGAATCTCATTCTTGAAAATATAAAACTTTTGAACGCGGGTTCAAAGGGAGTTGCCATAGGGCGTACGGAGGAAGGAAAAACTGTTATGGTTTCAGGAGCCATTCCGGGAGATGTTGTCAACGTAAGGGTTAAAAAAGCAAAATCCAAATACTATGAAGGGGAAGCGGTTGACCTGCTTGAGAAATCACCTTACCGGGTAGACCCAAAATGTATTCATTTCGGTGTGTGCGGAGGCTGCAAATGGCAGAATATGAGCTATGAGAAGCAGCTGGATTTCAAACAGGAAGAAGTATATAACAACATCAAAAGAATCGGCGGAATTGATAATTTTGAGACTGTTCCTATTTTGGGATCCGAAGAGCAGTACTTCTACAGAAACAAGATGGAATTTTCCTTTTCCAACGCAAGATGGCTTACCCAGTATGAAATAAGTTCTGAAGAAAATTTCGGTAACCGGGATGCGCTGGGTTTCCATATTCCGGGTATGTGGAGCAAAATTCTCGATCTTAAAGAATGTTTTCTTCAGGAAGAGCCTTCAAATACCATCCGTCTGGCAGTAAAAGAATATGCTGTAAAAAACGGACTGGAATTTTTTGATGTCAGAAATCATGAAGGTTTTTTAAGGACTTTAATGATGAGACAGAATTCAAAAGGGGAGTGGATGGTGCTTTTCCAGCTGTACAGGGAAGAAAAGGAAAACAGGGAAAAACTTTTCGAGTTCCTGTTGGAGACGTTTCCGCAAATCAAAACACTGGTATATGCCATCAATTCCAAACCGAATGATTCAATTTACGATCTGAATATCAATGTATATTTCGGGGAAGGCTTTCTGATGGAGGAAATGGATGGACTGAAATTTAAAATCGGGCCGAAATCATTTTTCCAGACGAATTACAGGCAGGCTCTTGAATTATACAGGAAGACACTGGAATTTGCTGATCTGAAAGGTGAAGAAGTAGTGTATGATTTATATACAGGTACCGGTACGATTGCGCAATATGTGGCGAGAAATGCAAAACAGGTCATCGGGATTGAATCCGTGCAGGAAGCCATTGATGCGGCAATAGAACATGCAGAACTGAACGGCCTTAAGAATACTACTTTCTACTGCGGAGATATGAAGGATATTTTCAATGATGAATTCCTTGCCAACCATCCCAAAGCAGATGTTCTGATTACGGATCCGCCAAGAGACGGGATGCATCAGAAGGTGGTGGAGCAGATCCTGAAACTGGCCCCGGAAAAAGTGGTTTACGTAAGCTGCAATTCGGCAACCCAGGCTAGGGATCTGGCATTAATGAAGGAACATTACACAGTAGTGAAAATCCTACCGGTAGACATGTTTCCGCAGACGCATCATGTGGAAAACATTGCTTTACTGATTAAAAAATAATTTATATACATTTGAATTCATCAGATTTTATTATGAAATATTTTAAATTTCTCCTTGCAGTCTGTTTCTTAAGCCTCCTTTTTTCATGTGGCGGCGATGATGATATCTGTGAAAGCGGAGAAGGGACGCCCCGCATGAAAGTATCTTTCAGGAATTTTGAAACGGGGAAAGAAAGAACACTGGATTCACTTTATGTAGCCGTAGACTATGGCTCCGGAAAAGTGCAGCTCGGAAAACAGACTGCTATTAAATCAAGGGTGATTCCTTTACGGGTAGACGATTCTCCTTTTACGGATATTTATTTCAGGACTTCAAACAACGGAACTGAATCAAAAATCAGGGTCAATTATACAACTAAATCCATTTATGTTTCCCCGGGATGCGGCATCAAGAAAACATATGAAAATTTAGATCCCGTGCTGGATCCCGCAACTGCTACACCGGTAAGAAGCATAGAACCCGGACAAAATTTTATAGAGAATGAAGACAAAACGAATTTTTACCTTCTTTTTTAGTACGGTATTTATACTGAGCTTTGCTCAGGATAACAATAACAACAAGGGGGCAAAAAAAGAAAAATGGAAGTATGAGCCTAATTTTATGGTGGGCGGGGACATTCTCAATGCAGGTGTTTCTTTTTTTTCGGACCGCAAACTGTACCAGGCATTTATATCTTCAAAAATCAAAGACAACCTCCACGGTATTGTTGAAGCCGGTTTTGAGTCTAATGTTTATCAGAAAAACAGCTATGATGCAAAAGCCAGCGGCCCTTTCGTGAAGCTGGGTGCATTTTATATGCTGGCAAAAGATCCTGAAAATGAGTTCAATGGCTTTTACGGAGGCGGAAAAATCGGAGGTTCGTTTTATACACAGGAATACAGGGCTGTGCCGGTCCGCGGGTTTGGCGGAAGCAGTTCTTCCATAGCATTTCCTTCATCCACGCAGTCTTCTTACTGGCTGGAAGGCACCATCGGGGGACGGGTTCAGTTATTTGAGTCCGACTTTTTCATCGATGTCAATCTCCAGCCGAGATACATGGTTGCGACAACAAAACAGGATGAAATTCAGCCCATGATTGTTCCTGGATTCGGCAAAAGCTCTTCCAAATTCAATATGGGGTTCGCGTGGAATATTGCATACAAGTTTTAACGGATTTTAGTTTCGCCTCTTCTCGTACTTCCTGTTTTGCTTTTTAATAACCGGTATAATCCCTCCAGTTCTTTCGGGGGAATTCCTGCATCGAAAGCAGCTGACTGATAAGTTTTTCCGTTGGATGTAATAATGATAGTAGATGCTAATGCCCTGTCTGAAAACCTTCCGGTTGTAGAAGATTCGTAAGATGCTATTTTGGAAAGGTCAATTAAGCCTGCCTGTTTTACTATATTTCCCCATTCTGAGGATGAAAGATCGGATTGTGAAATATTTTCATTTAAAGAAGTCATTACTGAGCCGGCATTGAAGATAACAGACCTGTTTGTACCTCTGGTCTGTTCTTTTAGTTCTATCTTATCGATTTGATTTATTTTTTGATAATTGGTTAAGTTATTTTCAATTTTTTGTGTTTTTTGTTGAGAAGTGCAGTTGGTATTTGCTATACTTAATAATATTAATACGATAAGGTTTGTTTTCATTTTGGTTTTTTTTAATAAAAATTCTGATTTTATTGAAATTACATTCAAAGAATATGCAAATAACTAATATATTTGCAAAAATAATTTAAAGATACGCTTTATGAATTGTAAAATTACTTTTAAATTAACTCTTTTGTTTTTTGTGATGCTTTTCTGCTCTGTTTTTGCACAGAAGAAAGGTGCTCAGGACAAAATTGTCTTTGGCAAAAAATATACGATAGAGGATTTAAAAAAGATGAACGGGGTCATTAGATGTGCTTCTACTGAATATGAGGCATTGTTACAGAAAAATGATCCAAGAAGAATGAATGATGCTCAGTTTGAAGCGTGGATCGCTCCCCTAATTGCCAATGCGAAAGCTAATAAATCTCAAAACGGAGGTATTATCACCATTCCTGTTGTGGTTCACGTGATCCATAGCGGCCAAGTATTAGGTTCAGCCCCGAATATCACGGATAATCAGGTGAAGTCACAGATTAGCGTGATGAATAATGATTTTAGAAGAATGGCATCAACTCCGGGCTTCAACTCAAATCCTGTAGGTGCAGATACCATGATCCAGTTTGCATTGGCAAAAGTAGATCCTAAAGGCAACCCTACAGATGGTATTGATCGTGTAAATCTTTGCCAGACATCATGGGCTATGACAGCTATTGATGATTATGTAAAACCAGTTACGATCTGGGACCCTACAAAATACATGAATATGTGGAGCGTAAACTTTGCTGATTCCAGCTTATTAGGATATGCTCAGTTCCCTTCAAGTTCTGGATTGCCGGGCTTGGATGCTAATGGGGGATATGCTGATACTGATGGAGTGGTAGCAAACTTTTCAACGTTCGGAAGCAGTGATTATGGTACTGGTTTCTTCTTAAGTGCTCCTTATGACAAAGGCAGGACGATGACCCATGAAGTCGGTCATTTCCTGGGGTTAAGACATATCTGGGGAGATGCTGCGTGCGGGAACGATTATTGTGCCGATACGCCTACCGCTCATGAAGACAACTATACTTGTAATACTACGATACCAAGCTGTGATAACCCTGCAGTTTTCGAAATGGTTCAAAACTATATGGACTATACCAATGATACATGTATGAATATCTTTACCATTAATCAAAAAGACAGGATTACAGCGGTTATGAATAATTCTCCAAGAAGAATGGAGCTGAAGACCTCAACAGCTGACCAGGCAATTCCTTTATTTGCCAATGATGCAGAATTAAAAGGAGAAAGAAGCTGCAGCGAGACATCATGTGGTGCTGTATCAAACGTTACTGTACAGTATATGCTGTATAACAGAGGGACAAGTGCATTAACATCAGCTGTGATTTCTTATTCTGCAAATGGAGGCGCTTCTCAGACAATGAACTGGACAGGAAACTTAGCGCAGGATAAATATGCGATGATCAGTATTCCTACAGGTGCTTCCCAGGGAAGTATCGCTGCTCAGATCATTTCTGTAAATGGAGCAGCAGATCAGAGAGCAGGAAATAATTCATCAACTGTAATTATCGGGAATTCCGTTCCTGTATCAAACACAAGCTTTACTTTCCAATTACAACTTGATCAGTACGGATCAGAAGTTTCCTGGGATTTGAAAAACAGTGCAGGTACTACTTTATATAGCGGAGGAGGGTATCCGGATGCAACGGTATCATGGCCTGCTTTGATTTCTCAAAACTGGACACTTCCGGTTAACGATTGCTATACTTTCACAATCTATGATGAATTCGGAGATGGTATTTATGAAGAAGGCGGATCTTACAGAATATTAAATTCAACAGGAGCTGTAGTGGTTTCCGGAAATAATTACGAAGATTCTCAGACCAGAACTTTCAAAGTTATTCCTGCTTTGGTTTTGGCAACAGGAGAAGTAAAGGATAAAGATACATTTGCAGTATATCCGAATCCTGCCAGTGATGTCCTGAACATTACCAAAGTTTCAAACAAAGCTAAATTTGAAATTTACAATGCAGTTGGCCAATTGGTAAAAGGCGGAACCATTGAGAATAATCAGGTAAGAGTGGCTGAATTGGTAAAAGGTACTTATATTATTACCATTAAAGATGGTGCAGTTTCTCAAAGTGTAAAATTCATTAAGAAATAATATATTTTAATGTAATGATAATCAAAGCCTTGGGTAATTCTCAAGGCTTTTTTTATTTATCGGTTAAATGATTGTGGTGCCAATTTACTGGGCTGTACAGATTTCATTTTATTAATTCAATTTTAGAAAGTGGTTTTTTTGTTGTAATCGAATAAAAAAGAATATATTTGCGATAAATGTATATGAAATGAACAAATCTACTAATTTAAAGGTATTCTTGTTTTTATTTTCATTTTTTGCTGCAGGAATAAATGCGCAAAATGGAAAAGGGAATAAAGCTGCTGAATTTATTGTTAACAAGCCTCAAAGTGAGCTTGCGAAATCAAACGGTTTCGACAGATGTGCTACAGTAGAGTACGAAAATTATCTTCAGGCAAAAAATCCTGCAAGAATGAATGACAGCCAATTTGAATCCTGGTTGGCTCCGTTGATTAAAAATGCAAAAGTTGAAAAATCGCAAAACGGGACTATTATTACAATTCCGGTGGTTGTTCATGTTATTCACAGCGGTCAGGCTGTTGGCGCAGCTCCTAATATTGTTGATGAGCAGGTAATTTCTCAGATCACAGTTATGAATAATGATTTCCGCAGACTGGCGGGAACTCCCGGTTTCAATTCAAATACAGTAGGAGCTGATACGCAAATTCAGTTTGCATTGGCTAAAGTAGATCCAAATGGAAATCCTACTAACGGTATTGACAGGGTAAATCTTTGTCAGTCTTCCTGGACTCAGGCACAGATAAATTCTTTTGTAAAACCGGAAACAATCTGGGATCCTACAAAATATATGAATATGTGGAGTGTCAATTTCCCATCAAATTCTGACCTGTTAGGATATGCGCAGTTTCCTTCAGGATCAGGTATCGGCGGACTTAACACTAATGGCGGTGAAGCTTATACAGATGGCGTAGTAGCGCGATTCTCTGCATTCGGAAGCCGTGATTATGATACCAATAACAGTTTCATTCTTATTAATATTTATGATAAAGGAAGAACAATGACTCACGAAGTTGGTCATTATTTAGGATTAAGACACATCTGGGGTGATACCTCTTCCTGCGTAGTGAATGCAACAGACAGTAATAATGATTATTGTCTTGATACACCCGCCGCCGCCGCCGCAAACTACAATTGTGTAACAATTGATTCTTGTCCTGCAAGTCCCGGAAATGATATGGTTGAAAACTATATGGATTATACAAATGATACCTGTATGAATATCTTCACTGTTAACCAGAAGGATCGGATTACAGCGGTTATGAATAATTCTCCAAGAAGACTTGAACTTAAAACATCAGTTGCAGATATTCCTATTGCATTGTTTCCTAATGATGCAGAGGTTAAGCTGGAGAGAGACTGTACTACAGTAAGCTGCTCTACAACGGCAGCACAGAATGTAAAAGTTTCTCTGTATAACAGAGGAACAAGCACAATGACTTCCGCAGTAATAACTTATACTCTAAACGGAAGTTCACAGACTTTCAACTGGACAGGAAATTTAGCACAGGATAAATTTGCCATTGTAACACTTCCTATGAATGCAAACACTTTAGGAGGATGGATGAATATCAATGTAACTTCTGTAAACGGAGGTACAGATCAGAGGGTTTCAAACAGCAGTATCAATGTGAACTATTTAGGTGCACCTACAAGAGTAGATACAAATGTTGTATTTAATCTTCAGCTGGATCAATATGGAAGCGAGACAAGCTGGAACCTGAAAAATAGTGCTGGAACTACTGTTTACAGCGGTGGCGGATATACGGATACTAATACTTCTCTGCCTCCTGTAATTAGTCAGAACTGGACATTGAACCCAAATGAGTGTTATACATTTACAATTGAGGATTCTTTTGGAGATGGTTTCTATCCTTATGGCGGATATTATAACATCAAATCCCAGTCTGGGGCAACTTTGTTAACAGGATCTTACTTTCCAACTATTCAGACAAGAACTTTAAAATCTCTGGTTTTGGCAACAGGTGAAGTTAAAGATAAAGATACATTTGCGGTATATCCAAATCCTGCCAGTGATGTATTGAATATTACCAAAATTTCAAACAAAGCTAAATTTGAAATTCACAATGCTGTCGGTCAGTTAGTAAAAGCCGGTAATATTGATAATAATCAGGTAAGAGTAGCGGAACTGGTAAAAGGTACTTATATTATTACCATCAAAGACAACAAGATTTCTGAAAGTATCAAGTTTATTAAAAAATAAATCATATTTTTCATAGATACAGAAGCTCCGGGATACCCGGAGCTTTTATTTTTAGTCGAGTTTAATTTCTTAAAATTATCTTAAGCCAGCTCTAAATAATTATAATTGATCAAAAGGAAAATAAACACTGACTTTTAAATCCATTAAAAAATAAAACTGAATTAACCTCTTTTACAGAAAAAATATAATCCTCAGACCCTTCTGAGGATTATATTTTTTTTAGGGTATTGTAATATTGAATACACTTTTTTCTGTTAATTATGATCAAAATATAATATTGGTAAATCAAAATAGTTATATTTGGCAGTAAATTTAATTGAAAAGCTATGAAGAAATTTTTTACTTCTTTCTTTTCTCTTTTTATGCTGGGTGCTGCAACCGCACAATGGTCGCCTACAGCATTTAAAGGAGAGAAAGTAAGAAAAGAGGCTGATATGAAAGCCTATTATTCATTGGATATTTCAGCGTTAAGATCTCAGCTGGCAAATGCACAGGAAACGGGCAGAGGAGCTAAAGCCGTTGAAATCTCTTTGCCTACAATGGATGGTAAAGTTGAAAAGTTTGCAGTATACAGTTTTCCTGTTTTTGCAAAAGATATTGCAGATCAATATCAGTTAGGCTCATATGTAGGTGTAGGGATTGATGATCCTTCAAAGTATGTAAGGTTTTCTCTTGCTCCGAATGATTTTCAGTCTATGATTATCACTAACGGAGAATATGAATTTATTGAGCCTGCTAATACTGCTAAAACAGTTTATGGTGTTCATCCTAAATCTCAAAAGAATGAAAATGGATTCTTATGTTCTACAGGGGAAGATCCTGCTGCGGTAAAACAAATTGATGCATTGCTTAAAAAAGGGGCATCTTTTACAAATCAGCTGACCAACTTCAGTAAAAGTTACGACAAGAAGTACAGAACAATGAGGTTAGCCATGTCAACAACAGCTGAATACACTAACTTCTTCGGAGGGGTAGCAGGGGCATTGGCTCAAATAAATGCAACCATGACAAGGGTAAACGGAGTGTTTGAAAAAGACTTTGCATTGCATTTAAATGTGTTAAGTTATCCATCGCTTATCTATACCAATGCCACAACCGATCCTTATGCAACCGTTACCAACGCTTCAGCGCCTCCTGCTTCATGGAATACTTCTCTCAGGGATATACTGGCGTCTACTGTAGGCCAGGCTAATTATGATATCGGTCACTTATTCGGAGCTTCCGGCGGTGGCGGAAATGCAGGATGTATTGGGTGTGTTTGTATGAGTCCTGTAGGTACTACGTATGATCCGGTAGTAGGTTACGGTAAAGGATCTGGGATTACTTCGCCGGCTACGGGAAGTGTGAATCCTTCTGCGGCAAACCCTCCTTCAGGAGATAATTTTGATATTGATTATGTTGCCCACGAAATGGGCCATCAACTTGGGGGTAATCATACATTTGCACAGAGTTTGGAAGGTTCAGGTACCAATATGGAACCGGGTTCAGGATCAACTATTATGGGGTATGCCGGTATCACGGGAGCTACGACAGATGTTCAGGCACATTCGGACCCTTATTTTCATGTAGTAAGCATTGATCAGATCAATGATAATCTGATAGCCAAAACATGTGACGTAGAAACACCTATTGCCAACAACCCGCCGGTAATACCTAACCTGACACCATATACAATTCCTAAAGGAACTGCATTTATGCTAACGGCTGATGTGACGGATCCTGAAAATGACCCGATGACTTTTACATGGGAACAAATAGATAATGCAAACGTTGTTATTAATAAAAATAATATCGGAACCACTACTACAGGGGCATCGTTCAGATCTGTTGCTCCGACTACAGTGCCTACCCGTTATTTCCCTAAGCTGGAATCTGTGCTGAACGGATATTTGGATAACAGCAACAATACCTGGGAGTCTGTTCCAATGGTAGCACGTTCTATGAATTTTGCTATTACGGCAAGGGATAACAACCCTAACGCCAATCAGCAACAGTCTGATTATAATGTACAGGCAATCACCGTTGGAAATGACGGACCGTTTAAGGTAACTACTTTATTTGCGAACGTAAATGCGCCGACACCTATCAACTGGGACGTAGCCAATACAACTGCAGCACCTTATAATGTGGCCAATGTCAAAATTGACTATACCACAAATAACGGAACCAGCTGGACTACGCTGGTCGCTTCTACTCCCAATGACGGTACTGAAAATTTCACTTTCCCTTCAACGCTGAATGGTCAGGTTATTAAATTAAGAGTATCTTCCATCGCTAATGTATTTTATGCTATCGGAAGGATCACGGTAACGGCATTTGCTCCTTGCGACGGATCTGCAGTGACAGGGGTAACAACAAGTAACATTACAAATAATAGTGTTACTTTGACGTGGACACCGGTTTTAAATGCTACTTATATCATCCGTTACAGACCGGTAGGTTCAGCAACCTGGCAGCAGACGACTTCTACATCAGCTTCGGTAACAATTGCATCGCTGACAGATACAACCAATTATGAAGTTCAGGTAGCCACTGTTTGTTCAGGAACAACCGGAGCCTACTCTGCAACTACGACCTTTACAACTTCCGGACTACCATACTGTTCAGCAGCATCCACTACGGCGGCGGTACTTTATATTTCTAAAGTACAAGTAGCCAATATCAATAATACCTCAACCGGAAACACGTATACAAACTTTACAACAAATCCTGCTCTCCAGATTAATCTTGTAAAAGGAACGAGTTATCCGACAACTGTTACAGGATCTTTAACTGCCGCCAACTTTGCGATGGTGTTTATAGATTACAACAGAGACGGTGTTTTTGATGCGACTGAAAGAGTTCTTAATTTCCCGGTGGCCAATTCATCATCATTTACAGGTTCATTCACTGTTCCTACTACAGGTGTTGTTGAAGGACAGACCTTAAGAATGAGAGTGCTTTTAGGCTTTGCCGGATCCAGTAATATCGGATTATCTGCACCTGCAGCATGGGTTTGCGGAAATAATTTTAATGACGGAGAGGTTGAAGACTATAATGTGATTGTCACTGCAACATCATTGGCAACACATGACGTAGCCGGTCCTAAAAATGATATCCAGTTATATCCGAATCCGGTATCAGATATCCTTAACATTACTAAAGTTTCTGATAAGGCAGCTTATAAAATTTACAGTGCAGCCGGCCAGTTAGTAAGACAAGGAAATATCAGCAACGGACAGATTAATGTGTCTGAATTGATCAAAGGCGGATATGTTATTACCATTGAAGAAAAAGGAAGAGACGCATTCACTTCTAAATTCATCAAAAAATAATTAAAATTTTTAAAATCAATACAAGAATCCCCGGCCAATCTACTGCCGGGGATTTTTGTTTTTCAGTACCAGAGTAAAATATTTCCTGATTTAATAAAAATTGAATAATATGCTTATCTCATAACTTGGAATAAGAAGATATGTCCAAATCCCACAGCTGATTTTTGGTTTGTTTATTCCAAATACATGGTTTGAATCCTTGTGGAATTTATATAAAAAAAATAGTTACATTTATAAATTAGTAATAAAAAATGATTAGATTTGTCTAATTAATATATTGAGAAAGTTATGAAGAAAAATTTTACTTCTTTCTTTTTCCTCTTTTTGTTTGCGATTACCAGTGCACAATGGAGTCCGGCAACATTCAGAGGGGAAAAATCCAGAGCAGGTTCTGATATTAAGAACTATTATTCTCTAGACATTTCTTTACTAAAGTCTCAATTGGCAAAAGCACAGCAAACGGGTAAAAATGCAAAACCCGTTACCATTTCTTTGCCGACTTTAGAAGGAAAAATCGAAAGGTTTGCCGTTTACAGCTTCCCTGTGGTAGTGAAAGAACTGGCAGACCAGTATCAACTGGGCTCCTATGTGGGTGTCGGGATCGATGATCCCGGTAAATACCTTAGATTCAGCCTGGCACCGGATGATTTTCAGTCGATGATCGTCAAAGAAGGTCAGTACGAATTCATAGAGCCTGCTGACAAGTCTAAAACAGTTTACGGTGTGCATCCAAAAACTGACAAAAGCAATGAAGGTTTCCTTTGTTCCATGAACGAAGACAGGCTATCCAAACAAGAGATAGAAAAACTGTATACAACCGGTAAGGCTTTTTCCAACCAGACTACCAATTTTGCAAAATCTTCTGACAAAAAATACAGAACGATGAGATTGGCTATGTCGGTAACAGGGGAATATACCCAGTTTTTTGGGGGAACGGTTGCGAATGCACTTGTTGCCATCAATGCCAGCTTAACCAGAGTAAACGGCGTATTTGAAAAAGATTTTGCCCTCCATCTGGATTTGCAGAACTATCCGGGCGTTATTTACACGAACCCTGCAACTGACCCTTATTCGCCTGCAGCCACAGGTGCCGGAGGTGCATGGAACGGTGAATTACAACAGGCACTTACTGCCAATGTAGGAAATGCCAACTATGACATCGGTCACTTGTTTGGTGCTTCAGGCGGTGGCGGTAATGCAGGCTGTATAGGCTGTGTTTGTATAAATCCAACAACTTCAGTACCAAATGGTAAAGGTTCAGGATATACATCACCGGCAGACGGTATCCCGCAGGGAGATAATTTTGATATTGACTATGTTGCCCATGAAATCGGGCATCAGCTGGGAGCCAATCATACATTCTCTCATGCATTGGAAGGAACAGGCGTAAATGTTGAGCCGGGTTCCGGTTCCACCATTATGGGCTATGCAGGAATTACTGGTGCCAATACCGATGTTCAGCCGCATTCTGACCCTTACTTTCATGCAGTAAGCATCACGCAGGTTCAGAATAACCTTAACAGCAAAACTTGTGACGTGGAAACCACGACCACAAACAACCCGCCTGTTATTACGGCTTTGCCTACCTACAATATTCCTAAAGGTACTGCATTTGTGTTGACAGCGTCTGCAACGGATGCTGAGAATGACCCAATGACCTATACCTGGGAAGAAGTGGATAACGCATCTGCCACCATAAATAAAAATAATTTAGGAACCACACTTACCGGTGCATCGTTCCGATCATTTAATCCTACAACCAACCCTGTAAGATATTTCCCAAAATTATCTTCAGTATTGGCCGGAGTTTTAAATAATTCTAATAATGGCTGGGAATCTGTTTCCACAGTTGCCAGGACTACTAATTTCCGGGTAACGGTAAGGGATAACAATCCCGTAGCTACTCAGCAGCAAACCCAGTTTGCCAACCAGCAGATTATTGTGGGAAATGATGGTCCTTTTAAAGTGACCACTACCACTGCGTATAACAACGGCCCTACCGGTATTACCTGGGATGTTGTAAATACAACGGCTGCTCCTTATAACGTAGCCAATGTAAAAATTGACTATACCACAGATAACGGGGTAACGTGGACGGTAGCTTCAGCTTCTACAGCGAATGACGGTAACGAGTCTATTAACTTGACCGGTCTTACGTTGGGAGGCAATGTGAAAATCAGAGTAAGTGCTATCGGAAATGTATTCTACGCCATCGGAAGTTCTACAGTAGCCTCATTGGCAAGTTGTACGGGAGCGGCTCCTACAGGTATTGTCGTTTCAGCAATTACGCAGACTACGGCAACAGTTTCATGGGTTGCTACGGCAAACTCAACCTATGTGGTTCAGTACCGCCCGTTAGGCAGCACAACGTGGATTACGGTTCCTTCCACAGGAAATTCTATAAACCTTACAGGATTAACAGACGGTATCCAGTACCAGGTACAGGTATCTACTGTTTGTTCAGGCGTTCAGGGACCTTTCTCGGCGATTACAACTTTTACTACTTTAGGTCTGACTTATTGTACAATGACCTCAAGTAACTTTGCATCGGAATATATTTCTAATGTTACGGTAACTCCGGTAGGCGCGCCTGTAATGAGCAACAACTCTGTAGGATCTACTTATACGGATTATTCAACGACACCTAGTGCCTTGGTAAACCTGGTTATCGGATCTATAGGGAATACGGTTTCTGTATCTAAGTTTTACCCTGGCGGTTTTAGTTACAGTGAAGCTGTAGGTGTCTGGATTGACTTTAACAGAAACGGAGTGTTTGAAGCAACCGAGCAGGTAATGAATTCCCCTGCCAGTGCAACAACTCCTGTTACCGCTACCTTCAACGTTCCGGCAACGGCCTATAACGGCCCGGCGACAACAAGAATGAGAGTAGCGATGCGATACTCAAGTTCTCCGGTAATGTGCCAGAGCTTCGGGGATGGGGAAGTGGAAGATTATGCTGTAAAGCTGATCCAGCCGATTCCTTGTACGAGCAATGCTCCTCTGAATCTTTCTGTAAGTAATATTACAGCTACTTCTGCCTATGTAATGTGGGATCCTGCTGTAGGTGCTACCTATATATTGCAGTACAGACCTTTGGGTTCTACAACATGGACTACCGTTCCTTTAACCACCAGTGCTTATACCATTACCGGTTTAACGGAACAGACCCAATATGAAGTTCAGGTAGCGTATGTATGTTCAGGAACTACAGGAACCTATACGGCACCAATGCCTTTTACAACTCCTGCGGTTACTTATTGTCCGATTACTTCAAGCAATAATACAAACGGTTATATTTCAAATGTAACAATTGCCCCTACGAATTCTTATGTGATGAGTAACAACTCAGGCGCGAATACCTATACAAACTATTCTGCTGATCCTGCCAAGCTGATCACACTGGTTCGTACTTCAACCAATAACAGTATTTCTGTTTCCAAATCATGGTTAACCACTACTACATCTTCATTAGCCGTAGGAGCATGGATTGATTTTAACAGAAACGGTATTTTTGAGACAAGTGAAAGAGTAGTTAGTACCACAGCCAATACAACAACGCCGATCACGGCAACGTTTACGGTTCCGACTACTTCTTACAACGGTCCGCTGACCCTTAGAATGAGAGTGATCTTCGCTACCAGCACCATTGCAGACCCTTGTGCTACAGTAGCGAACGGTGAAATTGAAGACTATGCAGTTAAGATCATTGATCTTGCACCTTGTACTACAGCTCCGCCATCTCCTATTATTGTTTCCAACATAACGGCCTCTACCGCTTTGGTTTCCTGGATCAATGCAACAGGAGCTACTTATACATTGAGATACAGAACGGGAACGGGAGCATGGACAACTGTTGCGGCAGCAACCAATCCTTATACCATCAGTAACCTTAACGGTTCCACTACCTATGAAGTACAGGTAGCAACGATATGCGGCGGTACTACCGGAGCATGGTCAGGTTCTGTAAACTTTACGACACCTGCCATTTCATACTGTACATCAGGTACAGCCACTGTTAATAATGCTTATATCAGTAATATTACAGTATCAGGTACCAATACACCGGCTATGTCCAATAACTCCGGGCCTAGTACTTACACGGACTATTCTAATGATGTTAACAAGATTATCACATTAGCCCGCAACTCTGCGAATAATGTACTTTCTGTAGGAAGAACCATAACATCAGGGACTTATTCCACGTATGCATGGATCGACTTCAACGGAGACGGCGTGTTCAATAACAATCCGACGACGGTTGCAGGAGGAGAGAGAATCATGAACTTAGGATATTCTTCTACAACACCTGTTACTGCTACATTTGCTGTTCCGGCAGGAGCTTACATCGGAAACAATAAGCTGAAAATGCGTGTTATCGTGTATTTCCTTACACCAACTGATGCGTGTTCACCACTTACAAGTGACGGAGAAGTTGAGGACTATCAGATTAAGTTCATCGATATCCAGCCATGTACCACGGCGGCACCAACAGGTATCGTATTAACTAATATTGGGGCTACGACGGCTACGGTTTCATGGATATCTTCTACAGGTGCTACTTACCTGGTAAGATGGAGAACGACCAACCCGGTAGGGGCATGGAATGTATCTCCTGCGCCTATTACAGGAAACAGTTATAATATCACAGGATTGACAGAGCAGACGGCATATGAAGTACAGGTAGCTACAATTTGTGGCGGAACCCAGGGGCCTTGGTCTACTTCCACACCGTTTAATACAACACCGATTACGTATTGTAACATGACCGGTACCGGAACTACTGATTTCATTTCCAATGTGACCATGACTTCTGTTAACCCGGGAATCCCTCCGATGAGCAATACATCCGTTCAGACCAATTATATCAGTTATACAGCTCCGGCTACGCTGGTTAATTTGGAAATCGGTTCTACAGGAAATAAGATTTCCGTATCTAAAGGATGGTCCGGAGCTGCACAGAGTGATGCAGTATCTGCATGGATCGATTTTAACAGAAACGGTATATTTGAAACTTCAGAACAGATCATGGCTTCTGCAGCAAGTGCTACAACTCCGGTAACAGCACTGTTTAATGTACCTGCAACAGCATATAACGGTCCGTTGACCACAACCATGAGAGTGGTTCTGAAACGTTCAAGTGCACCTGTAATGTGTCAGAATGCTGTCAATGGAGAAGTAGAAGATTATTCGGTAAGGTTAAGGCCTTGTTCTACAACGGCACCGACTAATCTAGCGTTCAATACCATCACGCATATTTCTGCTAATGTTACATGGACGGTTCCTACAGGCAGTCTTACCTTTATCGTAAGATACAGGGTAGCCGGAAGTACAGCACCATGGACAGAAGTTACAGCTTCTACATTAACAGGAAACCCTCCTTTGAGTTTAACAGGACTTACTCCTGCAACAACATATGAAGTACAGATTGCATCAAGCTGCGGAACAAGCCCTGGTACATTTGCACCTGTAAAAACATTTACAACGAGATGTGATCCTACACCTCCGAATGTAACGATCGGTACGGTAACAGCAACCTCAGCAGTAGTCAACTGGGCTCCTGTAGCAGCAAGCTCAACTTATCAGATCAGATACAGGGTGGTAGGAACTACGCCATGGACAACGGTAAACGTTACAACACCACCTTTAAATACGTATACCCTTACAGGTTTAAGTCCGTATACAACATATGAAGTGCAGGTAGCCAATATCTGTAACGGTGAAACAACGGTTAACCCTTGGTCTAATCCTAAAGTATTTATTACAGAGAGGATTTGCGAGCTGCCTCCTCCGGGATTAACGATTACCAATCTTACGCCGACTACTGCAGTTGTAGTTTGGGATCCTTTCCCTGGAGCAACATATGTATTAAGATATAGAAAAGTGGGTATTCCAAGCTGGACAACGGTAGCGGTTGCAACCAATACGGTTACCTTAACCGGACTGATTGAGCTTACACAGTATGAAATGCAGGTTGCGAATGTATGTAACGGTACGCCGGCTACTTACACACTGCCATATTTCTTTACAACGCCTACGATTGTATACTGCCAGATGAGTTCTGCGGCAAGTACGGAGTATATTTCAAAAGTTACCGTTACACCAAACGGTAAACCGAAAATGGAAAATACTTCAGCAGCTTCCAGTTATTCAGACTTTACAGGTAACCCTCTCAAGTTTATTGAGTTAATACAGGGATCTACTGGAAACCAGATTACCATTGATAAGAAACTGACAGGAGGTGCGAAAGCAGGCGTAGCTGTCTGGATTGATTTCAACAGAAACGGATATTTCGATATCAACGAAAGAATCATGGCTGCTGCCCCGAATACAGATGCTACGGCCAGCACGACATTCACAGTGCCTGCAGATGCATTTATCAGCTTGACAGACTATAAATACGTAGTGATGAGAGTAGCGATGGCAAAAGATGCAATCCCGGTAAACTGTGCTAATTTCCCTGTTGGCGAAGTAGAAGATTATACAGTACGGATTTCTAAGTTCCCTATTCCTAACCCGGTAAATCAAACGGATATATTAATTTATCCTAATCCGGTTAGAACAGTGTTGTATGTGAAAAATATCAGCAAAAAAGCGAATTATAAGATCTATAACGCTGCAGGGCAACTTGTAGCCAACGGTATCATCCTAAACAACAGCATAGATGTACATAATCTGATAAATGGTGTTTATGTAATAGACATTCAGGACGGAAACGAAATTTCTGCCCAGAAGAAATTTATCAAAGAATAAGTATACATTTAATTATTAATCATTTGTAATAGGCTCCTGTTTACGGGAGCCTATTTTTATATAATACCTTTTAAACTTCTATGGGAAAACAGGATTTAAACATACCGGATCTGATTTCCTGGTCTGTTGGTAAATTCATTTTTTTGAGAACATTCAATAAAAAAACCCGTCAGATATTTTCTGACGGGTTTTATGTTTATTCTATATCGAAGATGATTTTTTCAGTCTGGTCCTTTAAATCGTCTAAATTTGTATTGTTGTGGATTACGCAGTCTGCCAGTTTTATTTTATCTTTTTCAGGCATCTGCTTTTCCATAACGGCCTGCACTTCGCGGTAAGTCTTGCCGTCCCGGTCCATTACCCTTTTAATCCTGATATTGTCTTCAGCAGTAATTAAAAGAGATTTGTAGCATTCGCGGTTGAGTTTTAATTCAAACAGTAAAGCAGTTTCTTTAAAAACAAGGTATTTGGTCTGGCGTTGCAGCCATTTTTCAAAATCAGTCCGGACAGCGGGATGGATGATTTCGTTCAACTGGTAAAGCAGGTCCTTATCATTAAAAACTTTTCCGGCTACTGTCTTCCGGTCGTAAAGACCGTTTGTATCGTAAGCTTCATTTCCTAAAAGTTCTTTTATTTTCAGCTTTAAACCATTGTCCTCATTCACAATAGTCTTTGCGCGGTCATCCGAATAATATACCGGAAACCCGAATTCCTCAATAAAATGTGCAACAGTAGTTTTTCCTGATCCGATACCGCCTGTAAGGCCAATGACTTTCGGGACCGATAACGGATCCGGATCTGTAGTAAGGTTTTCTGAATGTAATTCTTCCATTGTCAAAAATTAATATCCGAAAACATCATTAAAGCTGAACGTCTCATCAAGCCTTACTCCTTTTTCAGTCATTTTAAGACTGGCCAGTTCATGATGGGCATCGTGCTCGAAGAACAGCAGATATTCATTATCCACACACTTTTTCAGGAATTTTCCTTTTTCTTCTACCGTTAAAAGAGGTCTTGTATCATATCCCATTACATAGACCTGGTTGATATGTCCGGCTGTAGGGATCAGGTCTGCGGCAAATACAATCGTTTTTTCTTGGTATTGGATCACAGGGAGCATCTGTTTCTCCGTGTGGCCGTCAACAAAGATAACATCCATTTTCAGATCAGGCATGAAGCCGTAATTTCCCGTATTGGGAAGGGATACGAAATTAAGCTGTCCGCTTTCCTGGATCGGAATGATATTTTCCTTCAGAAAACTTGCCTTTTCTCTTGGATTAGGTTCTGTCGCCCATTTCCAGTGGTTTTCATTTGACCAGAACTGTGCGTTTTTGAAAGCCGGCCGATAGCCTGTCTTGTCATCATTCCATTCAATGGCACCGCCACAGTGGTCGAAATGAAGGTGGGTCAGGAAAACGTCAGTGATATCTTCTTTTACAAAACCGTATTTTTTTAAGTTTTTGTCTAAATTGTCATCTCCCCAAAGCGAGTAGTGGCCGAAGAATTTTTCGTCCTGCTTATTGCCGAGGCCGCAGTCGATCAGGATCAGTTTTTTTCCGTCTTCTACAAGAAGGGAACGGGTTCCCAGTTCAATCAGGTTTCTTTCGTCTGCCGGGTTTGTCTTTTCCCACAGACTCTTCGGGACGACTCCGAACATGGCGCCGCCGTCCAGTTTAAATTTTCCGCATTGTATTGGATATAATTTCATATAATATTAAGTTTTTATCGTGTCTTATCTTTTTAGCTTTTTCATTTGATTAGCTATTTTTTGTTCATTGACGCTTCCGTTTTCGAGATTTGAAATGATGTTCCGGAAATCATGCTCTTTTCTGTTCTGGGAAAGTTTCTGCTGGATGAAAATCTCATCCGGGATTATCTTGATACCAAAAGCACCTTTCATCTCTTTCTCTACAAATGCTTTCCCCATATCTTCTACCATAACCGGGCACTGCTGTTTTTTTTCAAACCGGGAAGTTAACTTTTCAAGATGCCTGTACAGTTCTTCCTGATCCATCAGCTGTACCTTTCCGTAGATCTGCACGGCTTCGTAATTCCAGGTCGAAACATTGATATGGTCATACCAGCTGCTCGAAATATAGCTGTGGGCTCCTAAAAAATCGCACAAGACCTCATCTCCGTTTTTAAATGTTTTTGCCTGTGAATTAGCCCGTGAAATGTGGGTTTCTATATAGATGTTTTCAGGATCATCTTCATTCAGCACCATCATGGAGTGGGTGGCCCTTATCCTGTTACCGGAAGAAACCAGTAAAGCAAATGCATTTTCCCTGATGATTTCCTTCATCACGTTATTATCTTCGCTTCTGTATAATTTAGGTACATACATAAATCCAATTACTTTCTTTAACCGCAAATCTGAAAATAGTTTTTAAGATTGAAATACAGTTATAATAAAAAGGTGTATTTAAAAAAGTTCTCCCGGGTTTCTCGGTATAGGAATATTTAAATGTTTATAAGCTTTTTCTGTTACTTCGCGGCCTCTCGGGGTTCTGATGATGAATCCTTCCTGGATCAGGAAAGGTTCATACACTTCCTCCAGCGTTTCCGGATTTTCTGCAATTGAAGTGGCCAGGGCGGAAATTCCCACCGGTTTGCCTTTGAAGTTCTCAATCATGACGCGCATGATCTTATTGTCCATTTCATCCAGTCCGAATTCATCTACATGCAGGGAATCCAGTGCATATTTGGTGATGTTGATTTCAATTTCGCCGTTTCCTTTTATTTCGGCAAAATCCCGGACCCTTCTCAAGAGGGCATTCGCAATCCTTGGGGTTCCGCGGCTTCTTCTGGCAATTTCAATGGCTGCATCTTCATAAATTCTCACGCCCAGGACCCGGGCACTCCGGATAATGATCATGGACAAAAGTTCAATCGTATAATATTCCAGCCTGCTCTGGATCCCGAACCTGGCCAGCATCGGCTTCGTCAGCATCCCGCTTCTGGTTGTTGCGCCTACCAGGGTAAAAGGGTTTAAGCTGATCTGGACACTTCTTGCATTCGGGCCCGTTTCCAGCATAATATCAATTTTATAATCCTCCATAGCAGAATACAGGTATTCTTCCACCACAGGAGACAGGCGGTGGATCTCGTCAATAAAGAGAACATCGTTCTCTTCCAGGTTGGTGAGCAGGCCCGCAAGGCTGCCCGGCTTATCCAGTATGGGGCCGGAAGTAATCTTACAGCCAACCCCAAGTTCATTTGCAATAATATTGGCCAGGGTGGTCTTACCCAGGCCGGGAGGGCCGTGCAGCAGCACATGATCCAAAGCTCCGCCACGTCTTTTGGCAGCGTTTACAAAAACTTCGAGGTTTTCCAAAGTCTTTCTCTGTCCGGCAAAATCTTTAAAGCTCTGCGGACGGATCTGTTCTTCCTGCATCAGTTCATCGCGGGAAAAATTGTCTTTATCAGGATGTAAAAAATCAGGCATTAATTCAATTTCATTTACCGTAAAGATAGGAAAAATTGAGGTTGAGATTACGGAAAAATTAAGATTTGAGAACAAGAGATATTTTGAGTATTTTTGAGAGAGAAAATGTAAAGATGAGAATGTATTGAGCTTCTGCCCTTGTCAGGATTAATGCAGAAATGCATATAAAAATATAATCCGGCCTACTGAAGCATCCTGCATATTTTATCTGAACTATAACTAAACCCGATACATGAAACTTATAGGTCCTTTCAGGCAGGTCATAACCCTTGCCCATCTCCCGTTAAGAGGAAAGCTTTCTGATGAACAGATAGAGATCATCCCTGATGGCGGAATTGTTGTCAACAACGGTAAAATTCACAGAACCGGAACTTTTGAAACTTTGAAATCTGAATACACGGATATCGAAACCGAATCTGTACAAGGCGAACACATCATTCTTCCCGCGTTTACAGATTCACATACCCACATCTGTTTCGGCGGTAACCGGGCCAATGATTTTGCCATGCGTAATGCAGGGAAGACCTATCTGGAAATTGCCGAAAGCGGAGGCGGGATCTGGAGTTCGGTTCAGCATACCAGGAATGCACCGGAAGAAGAACTGTTGGCCACGCTTCTGGAAAGAATCAATTTTTTAATTTCCCTCGGGATTACGACCATTGAAGTTAAAAGCGGGTACGGCCTGGATGTTGACAACGAGCTGAAAATGCTCCGTACCATTCAGAAAGCCCAGGCACAGACCCAGGCAACCTTAGTGCCTACCTGTCTCTCAGCACACCTGAAGCCAAAGGATTTTGAAGGCGGTAACGCTGCCTATTTACAATATATCCTGACTGAAATTCTGCCTAAGGTAAAAGAGGAAAATCTTGCAGAACGTGTCGATATATTTATTGAGAAATCTGCCTTCCAACCGGAAGAAAGCCGTGATTTTCTGCTTAAAACTAAAGATTTAGGTTTTGAGATTACGGTTCATGCTGATCAGTTTACACCAGGGAGCTCAAGAATTGCAGTGGAGGTTGGCGCGAAATCTGCTGATCACCTGGAGGCCACCATAGATGAAGATATTGCATTTCTGGCAGAATCTGATACGGTAGCCACCGCTTTGCCGGGCGCAAGCCTGGGATTGGGCGAGAAGTTTACGCCGGCCAGAAAATTACTGGATGCAGGTGCTATTTTGGCTATTGCCAGTGACTGGAACCCCGGGTCTGCACCCATGGGGAACCTGATTACCCAGGCTTCAGTTTTAGCCACATTTGAAAAGCTCACCACCGCTGAGGTTTTAGCGGGAATTACCTTCCGTTCTGCCTTTGCATTGGGTCTGGAAGACAGGGGGAAACTGGAAGAAGGGATGAAAGCGGATTTCATTACTTTCAAAACTGATAATTTCCAGAATATTCTTTATCATCAGGGAAGTTTAAAGGCTGAAAATGTCTATATTAACGGAAATATAATTTAAACTATCCAACACACTTTATCACACACATATTAATAATGAAAAATATTTGGCAGGGAAGATTAGACGGAGAAGAACTTCTTTTCCACAGAATATTTCAGAGGGTAAGAGAAGAAGATAACTATGATACAATTTCGGCAGATGACTTTGTGCTGCACGGATTTGCCGTAGATGAAGGCGTCCAAAGGAATAAAGGCAGGCAGGGAGCAAAAGAGGCTCCGGATATCATCCGGAAAAATATGGCTAACTTTCCGGTTATCCTTCCTGATTTTTCACTGCTGGATTTCGGCAACATCGTATGCCCCGACGGAAATCTGGAAAATACCCAGCAGGACCTTGCCAAAAGGGTTTCTAAAGTCTTGCTGAAAGGGGGGAAATCAATAGTCCTCGGAGGCGGGCATGAGGTTACCTATGCCCATTATTTAGGCGTAAAAACCGCATTTCCGGAGCAGAAGATCGGAATTATTAATATTGATGCGCACTTTGACAACCGACAGCCTGAAAGTGCAGGTGCAAGTTCAGGGACAGGTTTCTGGCAGATTGCCCAGGAAGGCGAGATGAATTCACTGCACATCGGGATCCAGAGGAATTCAAATACCTTAAAACTTTTTGATACCGCACACCAGTATAAGATGAAGTATATTCTGGCTGATGAAATTTTCTTTGAAAACCTTCCGTCTGTTTATCAGCGTATTGACGACCTGCTGAACAGCGTGGATTATCTTTACCTTACTGTCTGTATGGATGTTTTTAATGCTTCCATAGCACCCGGAGTTTCGGCTTCGGCATACAACGGCATCTTCGCCGATGCTGCTTTCATGCATTTTTACAGGCATATTTTAAAGAGCCAAAAACTGTTGGCTCTGGACATAGCGGAAGTTAATCCTGCCTTTGATATCCAGGACCATACTGCCAGGCTTGCAGCCACACTCGTTAACGAATGGTTCATGATATAAATGTATAGTTATGGTTTTTATAGATAGAATCATTACATCCAATCGCTTCAGGGAATAAAATTTGATTGTTTTCCGGTGCTTTAAAACCAATACATTCATTATTATCTGAATTAAACAGATCTTACATTATGGAACAATCAATTGAAAATAAACTGATCAGGGCAGGAAAAACATTCAAAGAATGGAAAAACGTACCGTTTGAAGACCGCCAGAAATATATCGCCAAAGCAGCTGAATTATTAAAAACCAATGCTGAAAAGTTCGGCAGGATCATTACCTCAGAAATGAACAAACCGATTTCACAGTCCATTGCTGAGGTTGAGAAATGTGCCCTGATGATGAACTATTATGCAGATGCAGAAAATATTTTAAAGCCTGAAAAAGTGGATTCGGAATACAGCTATTCTGAAATTCAGTACATCCCGAAAGGTGTTATTTTAGGCGTTATGCCGTGGAATTTTCCTTTCTGGCAGGTGCTGAGGTTTGCAGTTCCTGCCATTTTAGCGGGCAATACGGTAGTCCTTAAACATGCTTCGATCTGTTTCGGGAGCGGGAATGCTATTGAAGATGTACTGTTGGAAGCCGGTTTCCCGGAAGGTGTTTTCCAGAATCTCGAAATAGGCCATAAAGATGTAAAAGAAGTACTGGAACATACAGTTATTGCTGGCGTAAGCTTAACGGGAAGTGAAAAGGCCGGCGCTGAAGTGGCTTCCATTGCAGGGCAGAATATCAAAAAATCCCTGCTGGAACTGGGAGGGAGCGATGCTTTTATCGTTCTGGATGATGCAGACCTGGATGAAGCGGCCAAAGTGGGAGCACAGGCAAGGCTTCAGAACTGCGGACAAACCTGTGTGGCCGCTAAAAGATTTATCATTGATGAGAAAATAGAGGATACCTTTCTCCCTAAATTCATTGAAGAATATAAGAAATACGTTCCTGCCGACCCGATGGATAAGGAAACGAAAATCGCAGGAATGGCCCGCCCGGACCTTGCGGACGACCTGGAAAAGCAGTTTGAAAAGGCTCTGGAACATGGTGCTGAAATTATTCTTCCTTTGGAAAGGATTTCTGATAACGAATTCATGCCCGGACTGATCAGGATACAGGAAGGCAACCCGATTTTACAGGAAGAACTTTTCGGGCCGCTGGGAATGGTCATGATTGCAAAAAATGATGATGAAGCCCTACAGATGGCTAATGATATCCCTTTCGGACTTTCCAATTCGGTCTGGACAAAAGACACGGGCCGTCAGCTGTTCTTTATTGAAAACCTCGAATCGGGAACCGTAAATATCAACAGGATGACCAGTTCTGATCCGCGTTTCCCTTTTGGCGGTACCAAGACTTCAGGCTACGGTACGGAACTCTCTTTACTGGCCTTGAAAGAATTTGTGACGGCAAGGACAATTGTGGGGAATTAATATGCAAAAACTGTATATTTTATTCTTTCTCTTCACCTGTTGCTTATACTTTTCTCAGAAATTGATCTCTATTGATAGATATGGAGTAATGACAGATTCTGCAGATATTAATAATCTTAAGGAAAAATATATGATTATAGGGACATTTCAAAAAAGTCATGATAAATCTGAAACAAGGAGAGCCAAAGTTTTAAAAAGAGAAAACAATCAGTGGGGGTTGTAGATCAGACAGGTAAAGAAGTTATTCCTGCTAAGTATCTGTCAGTTGGTGTTTTCAATATATTTGGATATGCAAAAGTAAGGGAAAACATCTCAATAAACCGAAAAGTAAATTGTGGACAGTCAAATCCCTGTATCGAAAAAGAAAATTTACCTTTTTATTATTTTATAGATAAAAATGGAGTTCAAAGAAGCAATTACTTTGAAAACATTAACGATTGGGATGATAATGAAGATTATTTTATCGATGAAATCAATAAAAGAGATGAAATTGTCAGAAAAAAAGATATGCATGTGATCTATCAGTCTAAAGGTAATACAAGACTTTCGATTGATGCAAACCGTTATAAATCATCTGATTATTTTATTAAAGAATCCAGAAATAATGGTAAAAAAGATCTGGTTGATATAAAGGGACATCATCTTACGAACTTTCTTTATGAAGATGTTTAGCCTATAATGATTTCTGCTTTGGATTGGTAAAGGAAGACAACGTATATACATGGTATTACTAAATAAAGATTTAAAGCCTTATGGAGAAGACTTTTATACTGAAACAGAAATGCTTGACTATAATTTCAGTAAAGATGTTATAACACTGGAACAAAAAGAGGGGTTCCTTTTTAATAAATGATAAAGGGAAAATTATTTCAGAAAAATATAAAAATATTCGGAAAACACGAGACCTTTTTGCAGCGTTTAACGGCAAATTTACAGGACTGATTGATAAGAAAGGAAGAATTGTTGTACCTTTTGAATACAATTCCTTTTATTTATGATATACCATATCATATGCTGACTTATAATTTTATCGCTCCGAAAAATGAAAACGAGATCAATACTATTTCTAAATATTGGCTGTGCTTTAAAAAAGATGATACATTTGGGATATTAAATTATAAAGGTGACATCATTATCCCTTTTGAGCATAACATAATGACCTGTTTTTCCGTAATAGCAGTTTCTGAAAACGGGAAATTAGGATTAATTACTAAAAGTAAGAAGCGTATTCCTGCAGAGTATGATTATCATGTGATGGCTGACGGTGAAAAGAATAGCTTTTACTTTGTTAAGAAAGAAGGTAAATTAGGAGCAGTAGACGAGAATAACCAAGTAGTAATTCCTTTTGAATTTGAAAATGTGGATGAAGTAATGGATGATTTCTATGCTGAAAAGTTTTTTGTTTTCAAAAAAAGATTCGGCTACACTCTGGTGCAGAAGGACGGAAAAATGTTTTATCCATATGATTTTGAGTATGAACCTCCAAAAATGAAAGAAGGGATTACAATCTTTGATAATAAAATTTTGTATGATATTTATAAGAATCAAGTAAATATTTATGAAGCTGAGCAGGAATATCTTGATAAAACCGATTACGAATAAAAAAACTCCCGGAAAGATTTCCGGGAGTTTTTTATTGATAAAGTTGAGGTTTACATTAAACCGTAGTCAATCTTAACGTATTTGTTTTTCCGCCTTCGTAAGATGGAGTAGCGTTAATGTTGATAACGAAATCTCCCGCTTCGATATATCCGTAGTTATGCGTCAGCATATTGACCTGGATAATCGTTTCATCTGTGGATTTCTTCATGTCGTAATAGAAGGCGTGAACGCCCCAAAGCAGGTTCAGCATGGTAATTACTCTTTTGTTTCCGCTGAACACGATGATGTGGGAATTCGGTCGGTGCGCAGCCAGCTGGAATGCGGTATATCCTGAGCTTGTCAGGGTAACGATAGCGGCTACATTGGTTGTTTTGGCAATCCTTACCGCGGCAAGGCATACCCTGTTGGTAATAAACCTTTCATCGATACAGTTGAAGTCTTTTTCAATCGGTTCGTTTTTATGCTGGTAAAAATGCGTCGTTTCAATATTCTTAACGATTTTGGTCATGTTTTCAACCACCTGAACAGGATATCTTCCTACAGAAGTTTCTCCGGAAAGCATTACCGCATCGGCACCGTCAAGTACAGAGTTGGCTACGTCATTTACTTCCGCTCTCGTTGGTGTTAAGCTGTTGATCATCGTTTCCATCATCTGGGTGGCAATGATTACCGGCTTGGAGTAGAATCTTGCTTTTTCAACCAGTGTTTTCTGGATTGCAGGAACTTCTTCCATCGGAACCTCAACCCCTAAATCTCCACGAGCTACCATCAGGCCGTCGCACTCCAATAAGATTTCCTCAATATTCTTTACCCCTTCAGGCTTTTCAATTTTCGCGATAATCGGCGTTTTGAATTTTCCGTTGGGATGTTTTGAAATCAGTTCTTTCAGGTCAATGATGTCTTGGGCATGGCGCACGAAAGAAAGAGCGATCCAGTCTACGTCATGGTCAAGCATAAAATTGGCATCCTGGATGTCTTTTTCCGTTAGGGCAGGAAGGGAAACATTCGTATTCGGAAGGTTAACCCCTTTTTTAGAGCTTAAAGGCCCGCCCTGAATGGTTTTGGCTTTTACCGTATCTATTTCGTTGGTTTCAATAACTTCAAGCATCAGCTTCCCGTCATCAATAAGGATTTTCTCACCCACTTTCACATCCTGCGGAAACTGCTGGTAAGTCATATAGACTCTGGTGGAATCACCTTCTATTTTTTCATTCGTAAACGTAAGAATATCTCCAGGATTAAGGTAAGAACCTTCCTTTACGACACCTACTCTCAGCTTCGGGCCCTGAAGGTCACCGAGGATCCCTACAGAAAAACCGTATTCTTTATTGAGTTCTCTGATGATGTTAATATTGGATCGAACTAAATCATAGTCTGCATGCGAAAAGTTGATTCTGAAAATATCAACACCTGCTTTCATTAACCCTAACATTACTTCCTTCGACGATGAAGCCGGACCAAGTGTCGCGATAATTTTTGTCTTCTTTAAATACTTATTCATAATACTGGATAATTTGATAAAGCTCTTCTTCAGAACTTAATGTATAATCTTGAATCGGAAACACAAGATTTTCAGGTAGCAAAATTACGGAAAAATCAGTAAACTGTTCCGGACTGTACAAAATATATTGTACTTCTACCTGGTTATTTAATAAAAATTTAATGTTGTCTTCCTGTAAGAAGAGCTCTGTATGTGTATGTTTCTGCCTGCTTTCAAAAGAACGGTTGGAAATGAACGTGAAACAGGTCTTTGTAAACTTATCGTAAGCCTCAAACCTTGAAAAGTGATAATCATAATGGGAACCCTCAAAGATGAGGTCATCAATACGTTTAAAATGAAGGCCGTTTTTTTGGTTTACAGTGAAGAAAAACTCATGGTCGGGGATATGTTTTGCCAATCTTACCAGTCCTACGGTAATATCATCAGATTCTATATCATCAAGATCATAAAGTTTTTGGATTTCCAAGGATGTTTTCTTTTTTGTTTAAAATATAAAATGCCCTCTGTGCCGATTTTTCTTCTGCTTTCTTTTTGGAAGTTTCTGTAGCGTTGGCTATTTTCTCTTCGCCCAGCCAGACATGGCAGCGGAAAACGATTGATTTGTTTACCTGTATCTCTTCACAGGTTTCGTACTTTATATTCAGCTTTTTCTTCTGGCTCCATTCAAGCAGGAGTCCTTTATAGCTTACAATTTTATTTTCGAGCTTATTGATCTCGGTGGCCGTCAGAAGCCTTTCCAGGATAATTCTTTTACAGGTATCGTACTGAAAGTCCAGGTAAACCGCACCGATTAAAGCCTCAAATAAATTTCCGGCGATATTTTCCCCTAAAGCCACGGAATTCTGCTTTTGCAGCAGGTCAGTAAGTTTCAGGTCTTCTCCTAATTTATTGAGGTTTTTCCTGTTGACAATCTTGGATTTCATTTGTGTCAGGTATCCTTCATTAGCCTGGGGATAGGTATGAAACAAATGGCAGGAAATAACGGTACCCAAAACAGAATCCCCTAAAAATTCCAGCCTCTCATAGTTGCTGTCTTTATTTTTAGAAGAACTTTTCACAGAGAAAGCTTCACGGTAGAGCGCGATATTCTGTACCTCAGTTCCAAGGATCCTGCTGAGCCTGGTACTGAGAAAATAATCTCTCTCCGATAATTTTATTTTTCTTTGTTTGGGAAGGAATTTAGAAAAGTATTTCTGTAACTCCATTCAGTAAAATTAGATTTTCGTAAATAGAACGCAGGCATTATGCCCGCCAAACCCGAAAGTATTGCTCATGGCTACTTTTACATCTTTTTTCGCAGCTTCGTTGAACGTGAAGTTCAGTCTGCTGTCGATATTTTCATCATCGGTAAAATGATTGATAGTAGGAGGAACGATACCATGAATAATAGTCCCTAACACAGCAATTGCTTCAATAACCCCTGCAGCACCCAGAAGGTGGCCGGTCATTGATTTCGTAGAATTAATCTGGATGTTGAAGGCATGCTCGCCGAGTAATTTGGAAATGGCATTGGATTCTGCAATGTCTCCTAATGGAGTAGAGGTACCATGCATGTTGATATGGTCTACTTCATCAGCCGTTAATCCTGCGTCTTCCAGACAGTTCTTCATTACCAGATAAGCGCCCAGTCCTTCAGGATGAGGTGCCGTCATGTGATGTGCATCTGCACTCAGGCCTCCGCCTTTTAATTCTGCATAAATTGTTGCTCCACGTTTTACCGCATGCTCATACTCTTCAAGGATAATGCATCCTGCTCCTTCACCCAGTACAAATCCGTCTCTGTCTTTGTCAAATGGCCTTGAAGCTGTCGTAGGGTCATCATTTCTTGTAGAAAGTGCCATCATGGCGTTGAATCCGCCGACACCGCTTGCGGTTACGGCTGCTTCGGAGCCTCCGCATACAATGACGTCTGCTTTTCCGAGCTGGATCAGCATTTTGGCATCAATCAGGGCATTGGCAGAAGACGCACAGGCAGAAACCGTTGTGTAATTAGGTCCATGGAAGCCATATTCGATAGAAATATGTCCCGGAGTAATGTCTGCAATCATTTTAGGGATAAAGAATGGGTTGAACCTCGGAATATCCGTGTTGGCCCATCCCAGGACTTCATTTTCAAATGTTTCCAGCCCTCCGATTCCTGAACCCCAGATTACGCCGACCCTGTCTTTGTTTACGCTGTCTTCAATAATTCCTGAGTGTGCCACTGCTTCTCTGGCAGCCACCATGCCAAGCTGTGTATTTCTGTCCATTTTCTTAGCTTCTTTCTTGTCGAAATGCTGCAGCGGATCGAAATTCTTTACTTCGCAGGCGAATTTTGTTTTAAAGTTTGTGGCATCAAAAAGAGTAATCGGAGCGGCACCGCTCTCGCCTTTTACAAGGTTTTCCCAGTATTCTTTTGCATTATTCCCAATCGGCGTTATTGCTCCGAAACCGGTTACAACTACTCTTTTCAATTCCATAAACTTTCTTTAATTTTCTTTTGTTGAAGAATATTATTTATTTACTACTTCTTCGATATAAGCGATAGCGTGGCCTACAGTAGTAATTTTTTCAGCCTGATCATCAGGGATTTGAATGTTGAATTCTTTTTCAAATTCCATGATCAATTCAACTGTATCCAATGAATCTGCTCCCAAATCGTTTGTGAAGCTAGCTTCAGGAGTCACTTCAGTTTCTTCAACGTCAAGCTTATCAGCGATGATAGCTTTTACTCTTGATGCAATGTCTGACATAGTAAATTATTTTTTTAATTGTTAGATGGTGCAAATATATAAAATTCTTTACGATAAAACATTTTTTTAGTCTTTTTTGTGGCCTATAGGTACTTATTTTATTGGCGGATACTTTAGTGTTTTAGTTTTCAACGGTTTATATTGTACAGCTTTACGGGGTCTGAAATAACTTTTATTCTTGGCATAACGTTAGATGAAGATGCCGTGTACAGATTTGCGCTGAAAGGAATTTTAACAGACCTTTGGTGTTTATCGGGGTTGATAAAGGGGACACACATCCAGAAACAGGATTCAGTTAAAAATAATTGTATTTCTTAAGCCTGATGCCTGTTTATCCTGATGTGATTTGATGTTTAATGCTTAATTTATTGCTTAGAATTTTAATGAAAAAGTTTATCCCTGCTGCTTTGTTTTTTATTTCCGCTTCAGTTTTTTCACAGACCAAAGGAAAAGTCATCAGTATTAAAGACGGGGATACCGTTGTGGTGCTGCTGGCCGGCAATACACATCAGACTTTGAGGCTGGCGGAAGTAGACTGTCCTGAAAACAGCCAGGCTTTCGGGAACAATGCAAAGTCATTTACCGGCTCACAGGTTTTCGGGAAAACGGTTACCTTTTACAGCGTAGGAAAAGACCGTTACGGGCGGTCTGTTGCCGGAGTCTTTTACGATAACGGTAAATATCTGTCTAGGGAAATTGTGAGGGCAGGATTCGGATGGTGGTATTTTAAAGCATCAAAAAATACGGAACTGCAGAAGCTGCAGGATGAAGCCAGGGAAAAGAGGCTCGGCCTGTGGGCAGATCGGCAGCCGGTATCACCGTGGGATTTCAGAAAGGGGAAAAATAAAAAGAAAACGCCGACAGTAAAGAGTAAAAATAAAAGTTCTGAATCGGCTCAGTGATTTCCTGCCGGGTCAAATTTGTAAAGCAGGACTATTTTATCCATAAGCTGACCAGCGGCTCTGTTTTTTGCCAGCTTCAATGTGCACTCTGATAATAGAAGAGCTTCGTATAAAAAATAATGGTAAAATGAAATGATGTAAAATTTACGTTGATCATTACATCCTCAATTATAAAAATTTATTGTAATACGACACGCTTTGTCGCATCAGAACAAAGGTTCTGCGGGCAGACTGAAATTTAAGCTGTAATTTGAAAGAACGGCATACGGGCCGGAAAACTGGCAGATGGCTGTATTTCTTCCGGATTTGACTGTTGCCGGACCGTTCGATTACATCTCTTTCTCCAATGGCGAGATTGCTTTCCGGACTTATAATTCTTTTTCCAGAATGGAAACAATCTTATCGATAACATCCTGCTTTTTAGATTTAGTCTGATATTCAGCTTTGGGTTCAGAAACAATACTTTGTTGTTCATTGCTGAAAAGGGCGTAAAGGTCGATATCCGGATGCTTCTCAATATACCAGGCAAGGAAAGTAAGTGGTATGGCATTCTTCCCTGAAAAATAAAGCTGTATGGCCTGAGGCGTAACGCCGTAGGCATCTGCAATCTCTTTCATCGTCTCTCCTTTTCCCTTGCTGTACTCCCGGATCTTTTGGTAAATTTTCATTTTAATCAGTTTTGTTGTTATAAAAAAGTGAAAAACAATAAATAATTGTAAAATAATCAATTATTTATTGATTTTTGAATATGTAATTGTATTCTTTGATTTTAATTTCGTACAAATACCTACACAAAATTACGAAAAAAGGATTTAATAAATGAGTTTGGATGTACATCAGGCAAATCTAAATTACAGTAAAACTCCGGTAAAATATACCTTTTTACAGTATTTGAAGGATATTTTAGAATAAGCGCGGTTTTATAAACAACAATTGCCGCGGTACTTTGCAGAGCAGACAGGCATGAAGCTGGCTGGTACAAATACCGCGGCAATACATTGTTGAAACTTTTCAGTCAGTTCCTCAGATTACTCTGCACCTGACTTGCAGAATGCATCCCATGTAGTCCAGAAATGAGCGTTGATAGCGCCCGGAGCAGGGTTGGTGCTGTCTGCAACAATACCTACCATGGAAGCACAGTTGGAGTTGCAGCCAATCTGGTTTTTGCTTCCCTGCTGAGCTGGGATCTCGCGCCATGTTCCGGTAGAACCGCTTAACAGTTCTACTTTAATGTCAAAGATACCAGAAAGGTTCGGGGTCTGCAGCTGCTTAGTCGGGTTTTCACTGGAGATCGTGTCTTTCCAGTTTCCTTGTGAAAAAGCTACCCTCCATTGAGTAATCATTTTGGCCGTTTCGTTTTGCGGTGAAATATACACCCAGAACTGGGCGCCGCCGCCTAATTGGATTTGTCCCGAAGAATTTGCATTGTAGTTTGAGTTTGTGTTGGTGTCTGTCTGATCCATGGTATATGGTTTTATGGGTTATTTTGTAATTCAAAGTAACGCAGAAAAAGAGATCCGGCATAGCGTAGAAATAACCAATTCTGGTCTTAGGTATAAATACGATAGGCACGGCTTCAGAAATTAAGGACTATAAGATATTGCTAAATAGCATCATATGAACTATCCGGGAAAATACAATAAGGCTGACTTGGTTTTCATCCCTTTAATCATTATATGGTCCGTGATCTTCTTCAATTATGTATTAGGAAAGGCATAAAACGTACTTATCCCGGAAAATGATTGTAAGGCAAGCCTGTTTATTCTTCAACCAGGACAAATTTTAACATCAGCGGAAACTCAGTTTGATATGGGTGATCGCTATTACACGCGCTTGACAACTGTACATAAAATGCCCATAAAACACATGGGTTATATGGACATTTTTATCATATACATATTAAATCATAATATGCGTACTAAACAGAATAAATAAGGAAAAGGTTATTTCTTTTTGCTGCCTTTAACGGCAACGCTTTTCTTTACTTTTCCTCCCGATTCCTTAAACTCGGTAAACGCATCCGCTAACGCCTGCATCTCTTCATCCAGACCCGGAGCAAATTCTTCCGGACGTTCCGGTGCCTGTGGGATTGGGTAAGATTCACGGGGCTCTTTAAGCGTCGTAAGCTCTGTACCGTCATTAAAAGGTGAAGGGCCGCTGAAAATCTTTTCCATCATGGATCCGTCCATCCGGAAAGTGTACTGTTCCCTGTGAAGGCCTAAATCAAGTAATCTTTTTACTTCCGGGAACTGTGAAGAATCGAATTTCGGCACCGGCAGGGCTTTGGCCCAGTCTATACCGAGGGTTTCCAGCGCTTTTGCAAAAGCAGCCTGGTGAGCCTTGTCCCGGACAATAAGGAAGGCAACTGTGGCGCGCAGGGTCTTATTGCTGCTCATCTGGTAAATCCGGCACTTCTGGATCCTTCCGGTAGCTTCTACCACCAGGTTGTCCATCAGGTCGAGAACCAGGTTCCCATGGTTGTGCACATAACTGCCGCTCCACGGGTTTCCGGCAGCGTCTACCGGCAGCGCAGATTGGGCACCTACAATGTAATGATGCGGATTTTGCTGTTCCTTGGCCATCTCCAGGGCAACGCCTCCGCCTTTGCTGGGTGCTTCGTATTTGTCTCCCTGATACCTTGGCGAACCGTCCAGCAACTGGGAAATGGTTTTGGTAATGAGCTCTACGTGGGAGATTTCCTCAACACCTACGCCCTGGATCAGATCCAGGTACGGCGTAGCCTTGCCGCGGAAATTAAAACTCTGGAAAAGGTACTGCATCATCGTACGCATTTCCCCGAACTGGCCGCCCAGGCCTTCCTGTAAAGCATTGGCTGCTGACGGATCCGGTTCGTCCGGTACAATCGGGTTGATAAGATTTTGTGAATGGTAAAACATAACTTAATTTTTTAGGTGTTGGCTTTATAATCCCCTAACATTATGCCACGTACTGATAATGAGGTATGTATAAGGTACTGAATGGGAGTAATTTAATAAGAAGCTGAGATGAACTGTTCTGAGATATATAGATTGGTTATTTTTATTGTTCTACAGCAAATGAATGGAGAAGGAGACATTGAAAATGCAGAAATTACAGATATCATACACATGAAGTAAACAGATAGGTTTGTATTAATTTTCAGACCGGTCATTTAACAGAATTAAAAAATCCTTTATCAGTTCATCAAATACACAGAGGGTTTGTTCATCAAGATAAAACGCATTTTTATATAAGTTTTTTGATGGGTTCAGGAACTCAAAGAAATCAAACGGCAGCTTCCCGATGAGGTAACCCAGGTCTTTCACCTTGGGATCGGCATATTCACACAGTTTCCACAGGATGCGGATATCAATTTCATTGGGGCGGTACCGAAGGCGCATATAAATGAACACAGCACAGGCCCTGTAAAAGAATCCGCTTAACATCAATCCCAGCCCTTCATGGGAGTCAGATCCTGTCCGGGAGCGCAGTACTTTATATTGTTCGTATAGTGCGGTGCAATGCTGGCAGTAAATCTCTATGTCGGTGTACAGGTTTGTTTCCGGATGCCAATGGATTACGGACGGGAAATCTGCGGTATAGACTGCATTTTCCGGAGCCATTACTTTCCGGAAGAATGCCTGGGATTCCCAAAGATGCTCCTGTATCCATGATTTGGAGTGGGCAACCGGAACAATGGTAAACCTTCCTTCGGTCTGCTGCTGCGTCATCTGCATCATGTTAAAAAGATGGCCGTTACCGATGGTGTTGCTGATCAGGAGAAGGTACAGGACCCGGGTTTTATGCCCGACAGCATACACTTCTTCCTGATGAAAGAGGTAAATCTCTTCAATACGGAAATGGCGGGTCAGGAGGTCAATCACGGGCTGGTAAGGAAAGGCTTCTTTATTTTCAATCATCACCTTTAAAGGCGGCTCAGGATGTTTCACCGCTTTCTTCATTTCCCGGAAAGTCCTTTTTACGAGGTGATGCAGTTGTTGTGCTGTCCCGGCAATGGCTTCCTTAAACTCTGCCTTCAGGCGCAGGCCTTCTTCCTGTGCATCCGCTTCTTTGGCACTGAGGAGCGCATCAATGATAAAATAATCCGTCCGTGTTTTTTTCAGCATCAGGGTTCTGATTTCAGGCAGGAAACCTTCCAGTCTCAGGAATCGCTCGTTCAGCGTTTCTTTAAGGAAATGCCTGCCCAGGCAGAGGAGCTCCAGATGGAAAAGATAGTATTCGAAAAGGCTGGCGTAGAGGTGATAGGCCATTATTATATCGCTGTTGATTCCTCTAGGGATTAAGTGACGGTATTTGTCGCTAGTGCAGATCTGCCCAGCTGGTCATCGTCTCTGGTTAATGTTAATTATTATCGGTGCAGATCTGCTCAGGAGATAATGCAGACTATTTGGAGAGCTTGCTGCGGGTCTTTCAAGGAGATCAGCTGCCGTTTATAAGCCTATTGCAGAAAAAAAGAGAAAGAATTTTTTATATCATTTTAATTAAAAACATGTTACATAAAAATATTCGTTAAATATATCATTATACATGTGAATTAATTTATTATATTTATCACTTAATTTTAAATTATATATCATGAAAAATTTACAAAAACTTTCTAGAAAAGATTTATCAGTTATCCATGGAGGTGGAGATGAAACTTCAAAACAGTGTCATATGAATTACACTGGAACTCTTTGGGGTGAAGATATGGTAATTACGTCTGTCGGCGATGGACCTTGTCCTAAAACCGGTAGAGGATGTTATAGTTATACTCAAACTGGACCAAAATGTGAAAGATAAATAATAACAATAATAATAGCTAGAGTATAACTCTAGCTATTTTACTATTATGAAACAACGATATTTTTTCAAAGTAATATTCTTGATTTTCGCAAATTTTCTGAATGCACAAAATGCATTTAGATTTACTTATGAATATTCGTACTCACCAGATTCTACAAAAATTGAGAATAAAATTAAAGAAACCTATTTTTTAGATTTTATTAATAATAAATCCCTGTTTTATAATATTAAACATAAATCTAATGATACACTATTTATAAAAGACAATTATGTTTATTCAGATTTTGATTACAGGATATTAAAAAATACATCTGATGACGTTTTAATCGAGTATAATAATTTATCTGAATTTATTTATTCAATTGAAGGTAGAACAAATTTTCAATGGTCTATAAATAGTAGATTGGATAAAATTCTTAATTTCAATGCTCAACAGGCAGAATGTCATTTTGAAGGACGAAAATGGGAAGTTTGGTTTACTACAGATCTACCTTTTCAAGATGGGCCGTATAAATTTAATAAGCTTCCAGGCTTAATAATAAAAGCATCTGATATAACCGGTACACATATTTTTAATTTAATAGCAATAGAGCCTCTTCAAAAGGAATTAATTATTTTTCCACAAAAGTCCATTATTATTAGTGAAGTAAAGTATAGAAAATTATTAAGTGACTATAGAAATAATTCTCAAAAAGAATTGATGAATATAGAAATCACTTCTACTGAAGACGGTTTAAGTAATGAAGAATTCAAAAATAAAATGAAAGAATATTATAGGAGAAAAAATAAAAAAAATAACAATTTTATTAATTTAAAAAATTAGATATTTACACGATAGACTGTTTAGAGAGCTCCTGCCGGTTCCGCTGCCAATTATATTACTGCAGCTATAAATTGCCCTCGCTGGCGCGAGCGTCCCGCTCGTGCACATCAAGACAAATAAAAAATAAACTAATGAAGCAGGTCCGTATTGATCAGTCACTAGCAGAATGTTCGCGCCGGCAGATAAGCTGAATATAATAGCTGAAAGAATTCTAAAAAACAAAAAAGAGAAAATGTAACATTTTTCTCTTTTTGTGATTGGGGTTGGAGGGATTCGAATCCTCGTTCAAACACGCCATGCATAAGATTTCTACCTGCTTATCCTGCTGTTGGTTTTCGGCTGGAGGCAGAGCGCAGGCATCGAACTTCCAGCTTAACTTCTAAGTTTTCGATCCCGTTATGAAGCAAAACAAGATTATTCCTGCATTCCTATATCTCGGGAATTAACAGAACTAATAAAGCAGGTTCTTCTTATGGGTCATGAATGTTGCGCTTGCATCAGCAGGAAGTTATCAAAGTATGGTAACGGTTAATGTTAACTATAGAACTATCAATTATTAAAGTAGAGGTGAAGTCTTCAAATATTTGAAGTATTTTATAGCAGGAATGATTAATTTATTATTGATTAAAAAAATGATATAACCAAAAGTATTCATATATTTAAAGCTAACCCTTTTCAGGAAACGACAGAATGAAGTTAAAGGCAAAAGCAAAAGTGACTATCCGGCAATATTTAAAAATATTATTCAGTTTAACCTATTCAAAGCCCATAATGATATTCCTTATTTGTTTCGCATCGTTAATGGTGCTTTGGATTACGCTTTACCACTTACATATTTTGAATCTTCCGAAACCTGTAATTTATCAGTATATTACTTTACTCTTAATTTCGGTGATTCAGCCGGTCGTGATATTTACTACCATTCTAAGAAATTATTACTCAAGCAATCATTTAAGGGAAACGCTGGATATGGATTTGGCCGAAAACGAGATAAAAATCAGAGGCGAATCCTTCTACATGGAAATTCTCTGGCCGAAAATCTATAAGATCGTTGAAAAGAAAAATTGGTTTCTCATCTATCAAAACAATTTATCTGCGATTTTGATTCCTAAAAAAATCTATCGCCGGAGCAGATAAAGCAAATTCAGGAAATTTTGAGATCCGTAAAAACGATTAAATAACAAGGCTAATTACAATCTGTACACTACAGCTGCTAAAAAATCAGATTGTTTTTCAGTGAGTTGAGGCTTTATTTCCTATTATTAATAAAAACACACTGTTCGAAAAGAAATTAAGACAAGTGAAATTTTTAAAATTAATAATTATGATTGCAAAAGAAGAAGACTATAATAAAATTAAAAGCTATTTGGATAGAAATATTAAATATTCAAGTATTGATACTATTAACGAAATTGCATTTACTTCAAAAGATGAAATGAATTACCCTATTTCTCATGGAAAATATGAAGGACAAAAAATAGATTACTATGCCATTTCTTATGGAGAAATTTGGGGAATAGAAGAAAGAAGTATGGCCGTTTTAATTCATGCAGAAACAGGAGAATTGTTATATATTATTACACCTCATGGCTATTTAGATATTAAAGAGTAATAATCTAATTTGAGTAAATTGTAAGCAGTGAAAGCATATAAAAATAATGAACAAAAATCCTAAAAACAAAAAAGAGAAAACACAACGTTTTCTCTTTTTGATATCAGTGGATACGTTTAAATTTAAACTTTGCTACCGCTAATGCTATCACCGATTGGTTTATTTAAAACTCTCAGTATAACAACTTTTATTATAATATTATGATTTTGGATCTTATCATATTTATGACTAAAAATAACGTATCATACTACTCTAATTTTTATTAGAACCCAATTGTTATGCAAATTAAAATCCAGATTTCCATAGCAGATTATTTATTTCTAACTCACTTAGATCAAAATCATCAGGATGCAGAATAAATCCATTTTGTTTTTTCAATTTTTCAATTGCCTTTTCAGCTTTTTCTTCTGAAGAAAAAACACCTATAAATCTTTCATCATCTAAATACCTATCAATAGTATAGTTATGACTAACGCTAAAAACTGATTCTAAACCTAAATTTTTTATAGATAAATAAGTTTCATCTATTAAATTATCTCCCTCCAAAAGATAATCTCTTCCAATTTCTCCTATAATATTTTCAAATCCATTTTTCCAATATACTTTATCCAAAATGTATTTATTAATGATAAAACTATTAGGATATCTATTAAATCCCGACAATTTTAATGCTTCCTGCTTTATTTTCTCAAGCCCTTCTATACCATCACAGAATCCTAAAAGCTTAGTACTAGTACTAAGCTCATCCGTATAAGTATGATCAATTGCGTAAACAAAATATTTCATAATAATATTTTTTAGGTTTTGGTTTTTCAAATTCTCTATTTCCCTTGCTGGCACGAGCGTCCCGCTCGCGAACATCAAGGAAACTAATAAAGCAGATCCGTCTTAATGAATCATGAGCAAAATGCCCGTGCCAACAGATAAGCTGGATATAACAGATAAAAGAATTCTAAAAACAAAAAAGAGAAAACAAAACGTTTTCTCTTTTTTTTGATCAGTGGAGTTGGAGGGATTCGAACCCTCGTCCAAACAAGCAATACATAAGATTTCTACATGCTTAGCCTGCTGTTGGTTTTCGACTGGAGGCAGAGAGCAGACGCTCAACTTCCAGCTTATCTTCTGAGATTTTCGATCCCGTTGCGAAGCAAAACGGGACTTATTCCTGCATTCCTATATCCCGGAATCAAACGCCGCAGAACGGGGCATTTGCGGGACATCTTGCTTCCCTACTGAAATCTTCGGGAAAACGCTTGATCTACTATACTTCGATATTAAGCTGCAAGAGCGAACTCTTCGTTGCCAGTTAAAATTTTGTAGCAAGGGATTTAAGAGATCGCGCTACGGTTCTCTGCATGCTTACTTACCCATTGACCTTGCTGTCGAAACCAGTCAACCCCATGAATTAAGTGAAAACAAAGATACGGATTTTGTTTGAATATCCTTGCTATCATTGTGCACTTTTAAATAAACCGCTTCATGGCAATGGATTTATGCAGTCTGGATCAGGATAATTTTTTATCTGTATCCCAATTTAATTGTTGGAAAAAAACACTGAAGATGCCAGGTGCCTGTATTCCTCACAATGCAGGGCCGTTACCGGCAGCAGGTGCGGATGTGTATTGCTGACGGGTTTATTATTATTGATAGCTGCCGATAACCTATATTCAGGTTGGGGTATTTTAAAATATTCCTGTTCCTAAGCGAAGACTGAAATCATTTTTATGCAATAAATATTTGTGTTTTAAGTAAAAATGTGTATTTTTGCCATCCAAAATGAGATGTAAAGTATGTTAATAATTCCAGTAAAAGATGGTGAATCCATCGACAGAGCATTAAAAAAATACAAAAGAAAATTTGATAAAACGGGAACGGTTCGTCAGTTAAGATCCAGACAAGCGTTTATTAAGCCTTCTGTAACGTTGAGACAAGCCAGACTAAAGGCAGCTCACAAGCAAAGAAACCTGAGCAAGGAAGAGCAGGCTTAAGAATTTTCTTAACCCACATATAAATTCACTCTTTAAATAGTTATATTTGAAGAGTGAATTTTTGTTTTCATACCCTTCATTATGGTTGATAAATTTTTAGAATACCTGCAGTTCGAGAAGCGGTGCTCACCCCATACCGTAACCAGCTATAAAAAAGACCTGGAAGACTTTGCGCAGTTCTGCCTGAAGACGGAAGCTACGGCAGACATCTCCAAAGCCGACAAAAAAGTCATCCGCAATTTCATCGTAGACCTCAGCGAAAACAATATAGCAAAACGGAGCATCAACAGGAAGCTGTCCTCGCTCCGCAGCTTTTACCTGTTCCTGCTGAAAATAGGGGAGATCCGTGTTTCCCCGGCCGATGCCATCCAGTCCCTTAAGTTTTATGCCGAAAAGCAGATCCCGATGTCTGAAGAGGAGATGCAGCGGTTAAGCGATTCCGTATTCAGCCAGGTGACCGATGTGCTGGAAAAATGCATCATGGAAGTACTTTACCAGACCGGGATCCGTAAGGCAGAGCTTTGTGGTATGATGTTTGGAAGTGTTAATTTAAGCGAAAACGAACTGAAAATAACAGGGAAGGGCAATAAACAGAGGATTATACCCATCGCTGCTGATTTATCTGGCCTGCTAAGAGAATATACCGGAATAAGGAAGCCGGAGCCGGAACATGAAGCGTTCTTCTTTGTGAACAAAAAAGGTAAAAAACTCACCGAAAAATTTGTTTACCTGGTCGTGAATAAGTATCTTAGTATGGTTACGACAAAGGAAAAAAGAAGCCCCCACATCCTCAGGCACAGTTTTGCAACGCATGTCCTGGATAACGGGGCGGAGATCTCCAAGGTAAAGAAAATATTAGGGCATTCCAGCCTGGCGAGTACCCAGGTGTATACCAATGCCAATATAGAACAATTGAAAAAAGTATTTAATCAGGCCCATCCAAGGGCCTCAAAAAATGAAGAGTTATGAAGATCACAGTACAGTCAATTGGTTTAACTCCACACGAACCACTAGAATCGCACATTGAGAAAAAAGTAAGCAAGCTGGAAACGTTTTATGACAAAATCCAGGACTGCAAAGTGTTCCTTAAAGTAGAAAATAATACAGACCGGAACAACAAGACTACCGAGATTATCCTGGTGGTTCCCGGTGAAGATATTGTGGTGAAAAAGACCTCTGCTACTTTTGAAGAAAGTTTGGACCTTTGTGTTGATACCGCTAAAAAGCTATTAATCAAGAAAAAAGAATTGGCTTAATAAAAAAAGCCAAAAAAGTTAATAAAAAATTTGAGAATTCAAAAAATCCGTTCTATATTTGCACTCGCAAAAAGGAACCGCGATCTTTTGAATTCTTTTTTATTTGCCTCCATAGCTCAGCTGGCCAGAGCACGTGATTTGTAATCTCGGGGTCGTGGGTTCGAATCCCTCTGGAGGCTCATTTAATATAAAATATCTGGGGAGATTCCAGAGTGGCTAAATGGGACTGACTGTAACTCAGTTGCTTCGGCTTCGTAGGTTCGAATCCTGCTCTCCCCACATTTTATATTAGATAAAAAGTTGCATGGCTAAAGGATTTTTCTTAAGTTTGCACAGCGTTACCAATAATTTTGGAAACAAAATTGCGGAAGTAGCTCAGTTGGTAGAGCGTCAGCCTTCCAAGCTGAATGTCGCGGGTTCGACCCCCGTCTTCCGCTCAGATAATCACACTTTAACAGGGTGTTTTTTTTACTACTGAAATGGTGTAGAGTAGATTTTCTCACAGCATCCAGTCGGTTATAATTATTAAAATGCCTCCATAGCTCAGCTGGCCAGAGCACGTGATTTGTAATCTCGGGGTCGTGGGTTCGAATCCCTCTGGAGGCTCATTTTAATATAAAATATCTGGGGAGATTCCAGAGTGGCTAAATGGGACTGACTGTAACTCAGTTGCTTCGGCTTCGTAGGTTCGAATCCTGCTCTCCCCACATTTTATATTAGATAAAAAGTTGCAAGGCTAAAGGATTTTTCTTAAATTTGCACAGCGTTACCAATAATTTTGGAAACAAAATTGCGGAAGTAGCTCAGTTGGTAGAGCGTCAGCCTTCCAAGCTGAATGTCGCGGGTTCGACCCCCGTCTTCCGCTCAGAAAAAATCATACTGCACGGTGTGATTTTTTTGCTTGATGCCGACTTAGCTCAGCGGTAGAGTGCTTCCTTGGTAAGGAAGAGGTCACGGGTTCAAGTCCCGTAGTTGGCTCTCAGTATCATCCCGAAATTCTTCGGGATTTTTTTTTGCCTTGAATTTAAATTTTTCCGCTCTTTTTGGGCTATTATTTTTTATGAACCTGTCCCGGATAATTATTTTATAATATTGAAGTTCCGTCAACCGGTTGTGCATTATTTAAACCTTCAGTACTCGGCAGCTTTTAGGTCTTGCTGTTTCATTTTATATGAAATAAAAACCCTCCGGTACAGAGGGATCTGATGTAAGTTCAAAAATGAAGATCGTTAATCAATATAAATATACTATCCTTAAAATACCTGTATCATAAATCGCGAAATATTTACATTTCGTTACGGATCTGCTTATCAATTGTAATATCATAATTAATATGCCTGTTTAAAAAGGCAATAATTTGTATATTGCGTAATAATAACTAAAATATCAGATACCATGTTATCAATATCTTATCAGCATATCATAATAGCTTGCCTGGCAATTATTCCCTTCTTTTTTGCAGCCGTTTATGGCCTGTACCGTCTCATAAAATATTCAGTTAAAAAAGGAGTTCAGGAATCCCGTGAGAAGTAATGGATATGAACCATAGCTCAACCAGATAAAATCCAGAACAAGGTTACACTATTTAGTCAGGTTTTATTCATTCCACCCAGTTATTTCGATACAGCAGCACCTTAAAAGATACTTGCTGCAGTTCTCAAAATATTACTTTGTCTGAGCAGTATGGTTTTTCTTTTCTGAAAAATAAATGATAGGGCCGAAGAGCGGTAATCCGAACTGCAGCCAGATATAATTGTTCTTTTGCCGTTTGTTTAAACTTTTGTTTTTCACAATGTCTCTTATCGTATAGATATTCAATATGATGAATACCAAAAATGCGATAAGTAAGATGACAGGATTTTCCATGAGTATCATATGAGTAGTTTTTAGGTTATCGACGATATGACTGCACAGGCTACAGCAGTAGAAGCTCCGCATGATCCCCATCAAGGTGATGTATTAAAAATAATAGCAATGCTGATTTACTGATTTAATCAGTAAGCAGGAACTTTTCCTAAGCTCAGGTTAAATATTTCTTTTATTTTTTGCAATCTTCCTTTCTTTCTGAATCTCCCTGTTGCATCAGTTTCTATACTGTAAATTTGATCTCTTTTTTTCTTAAAAGATTACGGGAATCCCTTATGCGATGAAATTTTTATTTTGAACAATGGTGGTGTAAAATTGTGTATTTTCAGCCGGAGCAGATTAACTTAAAATTTAATTAAAGTACAGGTATCATCTTTCCGTTTCTTTCGTTCCGTAAAAATTTTCTTTACATTCGTATAAAATAAATATTGATGAATATCCTTTTACTGGAAGACGACCTGATCCTGTCGGCGGAACTCTGCAAATTTTTAGAATCCAATCATTTTACGTGTGATAAAATCTATGACGGGGAAACCTTTCTGCGCCAGATCAAGAACAATACCTATGATTTTTACCTTCTGGACATCAATGTTCCCAAGATCAACGGGCTGGATGTCTGCCAGACCATCCGTTCTTTCGATAAAAATACCCCGATTATTATCATTTCGGCCTACGGAGACCTTTCGGATAAAAAAGATGCCTTCACCAGGCTTGCCGATGATTACCTGGTAAAGCCTTTTCAGTTTGAAGAGCTTTTGCTGCGCATGAATTCCCTGCTGCGGAGGAAAGCCCCTTCGGAAAACAATGACCAGGAGATCATCCGGGTCGATGATCTGATCATCAATAAGACCGAACAGAAAGTGTACCGCGGCGGAAATGAAATCACACTGACACTAAAAGAATTCCAACTGCTGGTATACCTTGCGGAAGCGCAGGGGAGGACGGTTTCCAAGCAGCAGATCACCGAGCATGTCTGGGAGCATAATTTCAATACCAACACCAATACCGTAGAAGTATACATTAACTTTCTGAGGAAAAAAGTGGACAAGGATTTTAAAGTGAAGCTCATTCATACCCGCTCCGGATTCGGATATTATTTAAGCCCGTTATAGAAGATGTCTTTAAAAAGAAAGATCGCGCTCAATCTCAGTATTGCCTTTTCACTGCTTTTCGGTATTGTAATGGTTGTCATTTATATGTCCTTTAATGATTTCAGGAGGGATGAATTTAAGGAACGCTTCAGGCAGCGGCTGGAGTTTACGTCCCATTTTATTGCCAAGTCGAAAGATTTTGAAGAAGAAGCACCTGTATTTTTCAATGAAAATTCAGACAATATCCTGCTTAACGAAACGATCCTGATTTTCAACGGCCGGAAAGAGTTGATTTACAGCACTATCAAAGACCGGAATGTAACCTGGGACAATGCCCTGCTGAAGGAGCTTGACGGTAAGAAAGTTATTTACTCCGAAAAGACAGTCCCCGAAATTTATGCCGCCTTCCGAAAGATTAACGGGGAAAATTACTATATCCTGACCAGTGCATTCGATACCAACGGGAAATCTAAACTGGAGTACCTGAAATACCTGTTGGTGACTGCCTATGTGATGAGCACGCTGCTGATCGGATTTTTCAGCTATTATTTCATGGGGCAGTTCCTTCGTCCGCTGGAAGAACTGAATCAGGAAATTTCAGAAGTAACGGCGCACAGGCTCACCACGCAGATCCCGGTCCGGCAGTCGAATGACGAAATCAATGTTCTTGCCCAGTCGTTCAACACGATGATTGCAAGGCTGGACGACGTCTTCCAGTCACAGCGGGATTTTACCGCAAGTGCCTCACATGAAATCAGGACGCCGATTACCCGGATGGCTTTCCAGCTGGAAAACCTGATTAAATTCGGGCAGCATGCCCCGGAAACCCTGTCTTCTTTAAAACAGATTCAGAAAGATGTATACCAGCTTTCCGACCTCACCAATTCTCTGTTGCTGTTAACAAAATTCGATAAGGAAAATATCCAGAGTATTTATGAAGAAGTAAGAATTGACGAAGTGATTTTTGAATCTTTTGAAGCCGTTGAAAAGAGTTACCCCAACCTTAAAATGGATTTCCTGATTTCCGAAAATACTTCTGAAAATGCACTGCTTACCCTTAAAGGCATCCAGTCTCTGCTCGGTATTGTATTCATCAACCTGTTTAAAAATGCGGCCGTATATTCCGAAAATACAGAAGTGGACGTACTGATTACCGAAACGGATGAACAGCTTATCGTTGATGTCATGTCCCGCGGGGCTACTATTTCAGAAGAAGAGCAGCCCCGGTTGTTTGAAGCCTTCCAACGAGGGATAAATTCACAGAATATTTCCGGGTCCGGCCTCGGTCTCCGGATTGTCAAGAGGATTTTGGAATACCATGGTGCCGGGATCAGCTATACTTCCCCGGCAGACCTGTTGAATAAATTCAGTGTCGTTTTTAATAAGTAAATGTAAATGTATTCAGAATCAATATTCTCTATCCATTTTAAAATCCCTAAGAGCCTGTTTAAATTTAATTGAAAGTGTAATCTCTCGCAGATCAATGTGATTGCACAGATCCGGATACCCATAAAAAAAACCTGCTGAATTTGCTACAAAAATGTAAAGCTATAATTCTTCAAAAGGCTCCGGGATTTTCATAGATATTGTATGGTTATCATTGTTTGATTATCCATTATGATACTGTATGGATATAAAAAATCTGTACAAATCATTTTTAAGATCACTATAAAAACACCTTAAAATCAATGGTTTACAAATATTCAGGTTCTTTTTCAAAATCCACTTAAGCCTAATTTAATTTTTTTTTAAGCATTCTTTAAGAGCATTTTAATCCTGTAAGGGCATTTTTGTAGCAAATCAGAAAAATGAACAAAATTGCAGGGCTGTTTATTGTCATGTCATCATTTATCACGGCACAACAGCGGATGTCTCTCTCGGAATGCGAGGAAGCTTTCCTGAAGAACAATTTCCAGCTGCTTGCTGAACGATATAACATCAATATGGCGGATGCCGATATCCTGCAGGCTAAGATCTGGGAACTTCCGCAGGCCAGCGGGTACATCAATGCCTACAACCCGCAAGATAGAAAAGCATTTGACATAGGCCAGGCAAAAGGAGCGGAAATTACCCAGCTGATCTACATGGGCGGCAAAAAGAAAAACGAGATTGCTTTTGCAAAATCGAATAAGGAACTGGCGCAGCTCCAGTTTTCACAGCTTCTGGCAGATCTTAAAACACAGCTTCATGCCGGCTATTACCATCTCTACTACGAAAACCTGAAGCTGGACCATACCAACAGGCAGCTAGATTATATGAATGATCTTCTGTCGGCTTATAAAGTACAGTCTGCGAAAGGTAATGTTTCCCTCAAAGAAGAAGTAAGGCTGCAGAGCATGGTCATCCAGCTGAATAATGACAAAACCGAAATCAGCAAAAACATCCTTGAATTTGAACAGGGCCTTAAAGTTTTAACCGGCATTACGGAAGGCATCCAGCCGTATTTTTCCGAAGCTGAAGTTAAAGATATGCTTGCTGCACAGCCTTTCGGAGACGAAACGGAGCTTCAGAAAAAAGCCCTGGAAAATAATGCGGATTATCAGTACTACTTAAAGCTGATCGATAACAGTAAGCTCTATGCCCAATGGCAGAAATCCCTGAATGTGCCCGACCTGAATGTCGGGGCAGGGTGGGACCAGAACAGCGGGACTTTCAAAAATGAAGTCAACCTGATGGTAGGGATCCCGCTGCCTTTGTGGAAATCCAATAAAGGAAATATTGAAAAAGCCGGTTTTGCCATCCGGCAGAGCCAGAAAAGCGCAGATTTCCGGAAACTGGATCTTGAAACCCGCGTGCAGGCCGTTTACAGAACCTGGAAAGTGCAGCATGAACAGCTGTCCAGGATCACGTCTGCCGACCTTGAAAATATGGAACAGGTCTATAACGGAATGCTGAACAATTTCAGGAAAGGCAACATCAGCCTGATTGAATTTGCAGATTTTATGGACAGCTACAGAGAAACGGCATTGCAGATCTATGATATGAAAAACGGGATCATGCAGTCGGCGGAACAATTGAATCAACTCGTACAAACAAAAATCTTCTATTAGTTATGAAAAAATATATAATTCCTGTACTCATTACTTTGTCTGTTTTATCCTGTTCCAAAAAAGAGGAAGATATAAAACCACAGGCCAAAAAAGGTTTTGAGCTCAGCAATACTATGCTTAAGTCTATTGACCTGGCAAAAGTCGAGAAAAAGAATATAGAAGATGAGTACAGTTTTTACGGAAAGATTTCAGCGGATAAAAACAGCTATATCGATGTGTATCCGCTGGTGGGGGGGAATGTCCTGAGCGTTAATGTGGAACTTGGGGACCATGTGAGAAAAGGGCAGGTGCTGGCAACGATCAGGAGTACGGAATTAGCTGAACTGCAGAAAGATGTAAGCGATGCAAAAACCGACCTTCTGGTAGCGCAGAACAACCTTCGTGTGGCCAAAGAAATGTATGAAGGAAAACTGAATACCGAAAGGGATGTACTGGAAGCCAGGAGCCAGGTGCAGAAAGCACAGGACCAGATGCAGCGGGCAGGTGCGGTAAGCACCGTCTATAATGTGAAAAAAGGGAATATTTACAGTGTGATTGCACCGATCAGCGGCTACATTGTTCAGAAAAATATTAATAAAGACATGCAGCTGCGGAATGACAGGAGCGAAAATATCTTTGATGTGGCCAATACCACCAATGTGTGGGCGATCATGAATGTAAACGAATCCGATATTGATAAAATCAGCCTTGGAATGAGGGCACAGGTATCCACGCTATCTTACCCGGATAAGGTTTTTGACGGGAAAATTGATAAAATCTTTAAGATTATCGATCCCGAAACCAATGCCATGCAGGCCAGGGTAGTGCTGGATAACCGGAACGGCCTGCTGATCCCGGACAGCAAGGCTACCATTAAAGTAACCCGTTCGGAAAATACCACGGCACTGGCCGTTCCGTCAAAAGCCGTGATCTTTGATGATAACAGGAGCTTCGTAATAACCTATAAATCCCGGACGGATATCAAAGTAAAAGAAATAAAAGTACTGAAACAGGCCGGCGATATTACCTATGTTTCCGAAGGCCTGTCTGAAGGAGAGGAAATCATTACCAACAACCAGCTGCTGATCTACCGTTCATTGAACAGCTAAAATTAATTTTAAACTATCAAACATTCAGGTATTAGTCTTATATCTGATGTCTAACGTCTGATTCTACAATGAATAAATTCATAAAAAAAATCATTGCTTTTTCATTAAAAAACAAGGCCTTTACTTTTATCTGGGTAGCCGTGTTAGCGGTTGCAGGGTGCATAAGCTTCAAAAATATGCCTATTGAGGCCTTTCCCGATGTCACCAATACCCAGATTGTTATTATTACCCAATGGAACGGGCGGAGCGCGGAAGAAGTAGAGCGTTTTGTCACCACGCCCGTCGAGTTGGCCATGAGTCCGGTTCAGAAGAAAACCAGTGTGAGGAGCACGACGATGTTCGGGCTTTCCATTGTGAAAATTCTTTTTGACGATGGGGTGGATGATACGTTTGCCAGAAATCAGGTCAATAACCAGTTACGAACCATTAGCCTTCCTGATGAGGTAGACCCTGAAGTACAGCCACCCTACGGACCTACGGGTGAGATTTTCCGGTACACCTTACAAAGCAAAACCAAAGACTCCCGTGATTTACTGACATTGCAGAACTGGGTTATCGACCGTGCTTTAAGAGGCGTTCCCGGGGTTGCGGATATCAATGTCTTCGGAGGCCGCGACAAAGTGTTTGAATTAAGCATTGACCCGCGCGCTTTGGATAAATATAACCTTACACCGCTTCAGGTATATGAAGCCGTAACGAAAAGCAATCTGAACGTCGGCGGAGATGTGATCGAAAAGAACGGGCAGGCCTATGTGGTAAGGGGAATCGGACTGGTAAAATCAGTTTCGGATATCGGGAATATCACGATACAGAATGACAGCGGAAACCCTGTGCTGGTTAAGAGTGTGGCACAAGTTCATGAAAGCTCGATGCCCAGGGTAGGACAGGCCGGGCTGAACGGCCGGGAAGATACGGTAGAAGGGATCGTGGTGATGAGAAAAGGCGAAAATCCCCGGGAGGTGCTGGTGGGTGTAAAAGCTAAGATCAAAGAACTCAATGAAAAAATACTTCCGAAAGATGTTAAAATGGTAACCTTCTATGACCGTGATAACCTGATGGATTTTACCACGGAAACCGTAATGCATAACCTGTTTGAAGGGATCATCCTGGTAACCGTAATCGTGTTGATTTTCATGGCCGACTGGCGGACGACCCTGATCGTCTCCATCATCATCCCGCTGTCCTTACTATTTGCCTTTTTATGTTTGAAAATGGCAGGGATGAGCGCCAATTTGCTTTCTCTGGGCGCGGTGGATTTTGGGATTATCATCGACGGAGCCGTCGTCATGGTCGAAGGCCTTTTTGTAATGCTCGACCATAAAGCAGTTAAATACGGACAGGAAAAATTCAATAAAATGGCAAAAGCCGGCTGGATCAAAAAGACAGGGACCGGCCTGGGGAAAGCCATCTTCTTTTCCAAGCTGATCATCATTACTTCATTGGTCCCGATCTTCTCATTCCAGAAAGTAGAGGGCAAGATGTTCTCGCCGCTGGCGTTTACCCTGGGGTTTGCATTGATAGGTGCGCTGATTTTTACGTTGACTTTAGTACCTGTCCTTTCACATATCCTTTTAAATAAAAACGTAAAGGAAAAAAACAATCCCTTTGTAAACTTCTGGGACAAAATGGTCTTAAAAGGCTTCGGTTATACTTTCAGGCATAAAAAAATGAGCCTGATTATTGCCGTTTCATTTATGGTGGTGACTTTGGTTTCAGGTAAATTCTTAGGGACGGAGTTCCTGCCGCAGCTGAATGAAGGTTCGCTCTGGATTACTGCAGAAATGCCGATGAGTTCCTCTTTAAAGGAATCCCTGAAAACCGCAGATCTCTTAAAGAAAGACATCATGAGCTTCCCTGAAGTAACCGATGTACTGGCGCAGACCGGAAGAAGCAACGACGGAACCGACCCGAACGGTTTCGGGTTTGTACAGTTTGCAGTGAACCTCCAGCCTAAAGAAGACTGGAAACGGAAGATCACGTATGATGAACTGATCGAAGGGATTGATAAAAAGCTGAGGGCATATCAGGGGATCACATTTAATTATTCCCAACCGATTTCCGACAACGTAGCCGAAGCTGTGGCCGGTTTTAAAGCGGAAAACGGGATTAAAATATACGGTGATAATTTGCAGATCCTGGACAGGCTGGCTGAAGCAGTGATGAAACAGGTAAAAGGCATCAGGGGCGTAAAAGATGCCGGAATCATTAAAAATATCGGGCAGCCGGAAGTAAGCGTGGTGCTCGACCGGGATAAAATGGCAGCGTACGGGGTGATGCCGGATGATGCACAGTCGGTCCTGGAAATGGCATTCGGAGGAAAAACTGCTTCGGAGATGTTTGACGGGGAGAGGAAGTTCCCGATCCGCCTCCGCTATGCGCAGGACTACAGAAAAGATGAAAATGATATTGCCGCCTTAATGGTCCCTACACAGGATGGTGCAAAAATACCCTTAAAAGAAATCAGTACCATTGAAAAAGACAACGGAGCCGCATTTATTTACCGGGATGATATCAAAAGGTATATCGGGGTAAAGTTCTCGATCCGTGACCGTGATCTGGGGGGAACAATTGCAGATGCCCAGCAGTCAGTGGCTAAAATTGACCTTCCCGACGGGTATTCCGTAGGCTGGACCGGCCAGTTTGAAAACCAGCAGAGGGCTTCCAAAAGGCTGGCTGAGGTAGTTCCGGTCAGTATGTTGGGAATTTTTTTCCTTTTATTTATCCTTTTCGGGAACATGAAAGATGCGCTTCTGGTATTGGCCAATGTGCCGTTTGCACTGATCGGGGGGATCATTGCCCTGCATCTCACCGGGCTTAATTTCGGGATTTCAGCCGGTGTGGGAATGATCGCGCTTCTCGGGATCTGTATCCAGAACGGGGTAATCCTGATCACGGAATTCCATCAGAATGTCCGGGATGGGGCAGCTCTGGAAGAAGCTGTTTTCAATGGGGTGAAATCAAGAACACGGCCTGTTATCATGACGGCTTTAATGGCTTCTATCGGGCTGTTACCGGCCGCATTATCAACAGGCATCGGATCAGAATCGCAGAAGCCGCTGGCCATTGTTATTATCGGCGGGCTGGTTACCGCCACTGTGCTGACCCTGCTGATCTTCCCGGTTATCTTCTGGATTTTTAACCGGACAAAAAAATCGCAGCAGATCTCATAATTCTTTTATTACACTGAGCAGGCAGAAAATAAGAAGCCCGGAAATAAATCCCCGGGCTTCTGCTATTGAAATAATATGATGAGTTTAGAATCCTAGTCCTAAAGCAAAAGCTTTTACCGCATTCGGGAAATCTGCTACGGAAGTAGCGGCTCCGGTAGTGGTATTAATGCTGTAGATTTTTGTTGAGGTTCCTACAGTAGCCATCAGGTACGCTTTCTGGCTCATGCTTCCGATATCAAACCCGTTGGAATTGGAAATATTGACTCCCAGTGAACCTGTTTCTACCAGTGTCCCGTTATTCGGAGGCGTCTGCTGATAAAGTTTATCTGTATTATGATCGATAACAAATAAAGTAGTTGAAGTCGCTCCGGCCATATTATTGGTGTAGGCTGCAGCGCTTAACGTAGCTCCCAAAGGATTGATGGCGCCATCTGGCGTAACCGCTCCGGTTACCGGATCAAGGCGGAGGTTTTGCCCTGTATTGCTTACTACCCGTATTTTATCAACCGTAGGATTGAAATCAAATCCGAAATCCGCTCCCACTAGTAAAGTGGATAACGATGAGGTACCGACTGCTGTTGCAGCCCCTGTTCCCAGGTTAATGGTATACATCCTGCTGGAGCTTCCCAGTGCATACAGCTGACCGTTTGCAGGACGGAAGTCTATACCTAAAATATTTTCACCGGTCTGTAATCCGGCAATGGATTTTGAAACCGGCATCGGATTATTGGGATTGAAAATCTGAAGGTTGTTGGAATTGTCTACCGCATATGCTACCGGTTCCGTAGGAATGGCAAGATCAATAACTGTCTGCTGAAGCATCCCGATATTGGTCGCTTTTCCGTTGTTAAGGTCAATCATATGCAGTTTATTGTTTACCGCTACCAGTGCTGCGCTGTTGTCATATTTGATATCGAAAGCTGCCTGCCCTGTAAAAGTAGTACCCAGGCTTCCTACCTCTACCAGTGTCCCTGCATTGGGCGGATCCTGCTTGAACAGCTTACCTGAAGCGGCATCAATGTCATATAAAACGGTAGAAGAAGCTCCGGATCTGCTGTTGGTATACGCTACTCCGGTAATGGTAGGGCTTCCACCTCCGTTGATGTTGGAATCCATAGCAGCTACGGCTCCCGTTTCAGGATTTAATCTCAGGTTCTGCCCTGTATTGCTTACCAGCCGGATCCTGTCAACCGTAGGGTTGAAATCTATGGAAGCGATGGTTCCTGAAACCGCCGGTGCAAATGCAGTGGTGTTTACCGTTCTGGCAGATGCATTGGAGGTATTGATGACATAAAGCTTGCTGGCATTGGAAAGTGCGTAAAGTTCTCCGGTGGCGGGCCTGAAATCAATACTTAATAATTTTTCTCCTGAAGCCACGCCTGAAACTGCTGTTTTAGAAATGAACGCCTTGGGATTATTGGAATTGAAAGATACCAGTTCATTACCGGCTGTGATCCCGTATACCATAAGGTCCGGGCCTTTAACTTCATTTTCCATAGACATCATGTCATCAGAATCATCACAGGAAAATAAAACGGCCGCGCTGAACAGTACCGAGCAAATGTGTAATAGTTTTCTCATAATATTATTTTAAATGGTTTGTAATATGTACGACAAAAGCGGGGCAGCGGATTTTTTAAATGAAAAATTAATTCAATATCAGGCTGTAATCTGATTCTATGTCATTCATAACCAGAGTGATAATTTATATTTTGAGGAAAAGGTCTGCCCAGGATTTTTTCAATTGAGAAATTTGTGTAAATTTGCAGTCTCAATACATGAGATACATAAGGTCTGTACGATATTGATTTGGATATTAAAACTTTTTTTATCAAAAAGTTTATAGTATTTAAAAAATCATTATATTTGCACACCGAAAATTTGAAAAACAATAAATAAATAATTTACATCATGGCAAAGGAAACGTTTAATCGTAACAAACCACACTTGAACATTGGTACTATTGGTCACGTTGACCATGGTAAAACTACACTTACTGCAGCGATCAGTGCTGTATTAGCGAGCAAAGGTCTTGCTGAGAAAAAAGATTTCTCTGCTATTGACTCTGCTCCGGAAGAAAAAGAAAGAGGGATTACTATCAATACAGCTCACATCGAGTACGAAACTGAAAAAAGACACTATGCTCACGTTGACTGTCCAGGTCACGCGGATTATGTTAAGAACATGGTAACAGGTGCTGCTCAGATGGACGGTGCTATCGTTGTGTGTGCTGCTACAGACGGACCAATGCCTCAAACAAGAGAGCACATTCTACTTTGCCGTCAGGTAAACGTACCTAGAATCGTTGTTTTCATGAACAAAGTTGACATGGTGGATGATGCTGAATTATTAGAACTTGTTGAAATGGAATTGAGAGACTTATTGTCTACTTACGATTTCGACGGTGATAATTCTCCTGTAGTTCAGGGTTCTGCACTTGGTGCACTTACTGCTGCTACTGCAACTCCGGTAAATACTGATGATCAGTGGTTTAAAAGTGTTGAAGAATTGATGGATGCTGTTGATACCTGGATCGAAGAGCCGGTAAGAGATACTGAAAAGCCATTCTTAATGCCGATTGAAGACGTATTCTCTATTACAGGTAGAGGTACTGTAGCAACAGGTAGAATTGAAGCTGGTATCATCAACACAGGTGATCCTGTAGATATCGTTGGTATGGGTGATGAAAAATTAACTTCTACCATTACAGGAGTTGAGATGTTCAGAAAAATCCTAGACAGAGGTGAAGCTGGTGATAACGTAGGTCTTTTGTTAAGAGGTATTGAAAAAACCGACATCAAGAGAGGTATGGTAATCGCTAAGAAAGACTCTGTGAAGCCACACAAAAAACTGAAAGCATCAGTTTATATCCTTTCTAAAGAAGAAGGTGGACGTCACACTCCGTTCCACAACAAATACCGTCCTCAGTTCTATGTAAGAACTACTGACGTTACAGGTGAAATCTTCTTACCGGAAGGTGTAGAAATGGTAATGCCTGGTGATAACTTAGAGATCACTGTAGAATTGTTACAGCCAATCGCTCTTAACGTAGGTCTTAGATTTGCGATCAGAGAAGGAGGTAGAACAGTTGGTTCAGGTCAGGTTACTGAAATCTTAGATTAATTCTAAAATAATATAAAAGGTTCCGTAAGGAAACTTACGAAACCTTTTTAATCTACGGGCATCGTCCAATGGTAGGATACCGGTCTCCAACACCGTTGATCAGGGTTCGAATCCTTGTGCCCGTGCAAATAATAATTATGAGTTCATTAATCGATTTTTTAAAAGGTTCTTATAACGAATTCAGACATAAAGTTGAATGGCCGAAATGGTCTGATCTGCAGTCTTCTACTATTGTAGTGACGGTTGCAACAGTAATTCTGGCATTATTTACTTTTGGGGTTGATGAATTGTTTTCCAAAGCAATCAGCAACATCATAGGAATGCTTATCAACGTATTCAATTAATAATAAAGTATTTTCCCACAATGAGCGAATTGAAATGGTATGTGCTGAAAGCAATCAGCGGACAGGAAAATAAAGTGAAAAACTATATTGAGACAGAAATCAAGCGTTTAGGGTTTGAGCAGTATGTTACTCAGGTAGTTATTCCTATGGAAAAGGTAATTCAGATCAGGAATGGCAAAAAAGTTCCTAAAGAAAGGCCTTACTACCCTGGATACCTAATGATAGAAGCAGATTTGATGGGAGAAATTCCTCACGCAATCAAAAATATTCCCGGTGTTATTTCTTTCCTGAGCTTAACCAAAGGAGGAGATCCTGTCCCGATGAGAAAATCTGAAGTTAACAGGATGTTGGGAAGGATGGATGAGCTTTCAGAATTTGCCAGCGATGTTGAAATCCCGTATATCGTGGGTGAGAATGTTAAGGTAATTGACGGGCCGTTCAACGGATTCAACGGAACAGTGGAAAAAATCCTTGAGGACAAAAAGAAAATCGAGGTTTCGGTTCTTATCTTCGGAAGAAAGACGCCAATGGAACTCAGCTATATGCAGGTAGAAAAAGTGTAATGCTTTTAAAATAAAATAAAGAAAGTCAAGCCGTTCAGATACTGAACGGCTTTTCTTATGTGAAAACTGCATCTCCGTCTCCGGCAGCAACATTGAACCCAAAATTATTTCCCAAGACCTGGTCAAGGTTTTTATGCATCAGGAAATGCCTCTGTCGGTCTTTTTTATATAAAGTACGGATCTTATCCAGATGCTTATTGACTTCCTGATCAAAGCTGATCAGGATTGAAATGTTTTCCTTTCTGATGTATGCATCTAAAATCTGTGCACTTACACCGGCATCTTTACCTTTACTGCCGAAAGCAAAATAAAGTTTGGCCGTACCGTTGCGTACGGAAAGCATCAATACAGTACTGAGCACAGCACCTGTGTAAATTTTAATAAATACGTATTCAAACTTTTTATCGAATGCCGAAAACTGATAGTCGGCAGGCTCATATGGCTGTCTGTTCAGTATCCAGGGATAACCGGTAATCCAGCTGATTTCTGCGGTATTCCTGTTAAAGCTGTTGTATGTCTGGTTTGTGCTGATAAATATTGCAGATTCTTCATCCAGGCTCTTTATGATTTCAAACTTCTGAAAGGCATGGCTACTGGTTCTGTGCATGATCTTTACGTATGCATTAATTCCATCATCCAGTATTTTCAGGGCCGGCTTAAAATTGCTCCATTTTTTATTTTTTACAGGAAGTATTTTATGAAGATCAGATCGAAAATAATAGGCCCGCCCCTGTAATGACTCCTTAGGAATGAAAAGATTGCTTTTCATATACATGTTTCCGGCTTCAGGGGTAAATTCGGTAATAATAATATGGCCCAGATACTCATCACAGGCTTTTTGCAGGAGTTGTTGGGCAATTTTTTTCCCGCGGTAACCAGGATGCACAAAAATCGTACTCAGCCATCCGGTCTTGACTGTTTGTTGTGCTTTGTTAATCATATCAGGTAAGATACCGATGTATCCTGCTAAATCCTGCTGCTCAAAAGCAAGGATCAGCAGAGTATCCTCATCACCGGCAGCTGGGTTGCTGATATGGGACTGTGCCCTGTGAACCGATATAGGGCAGAAAGGAAACTGGCGGAACCGCTCGGAAATGACCAGTTCTTTTAATTGAGATTTATTATAGGTTTGCAGTGAAATCATCTAATGATTGTGTTTTTATTGAATATTTTTTTTAACTGAAAGTAGTTGGTTTCAAATTGTATTTCCCGTTTGGCAGACAGGCCGTTTTCCATGGGAATACGCTGAAGATTCTTTTCAAAGCCGTCAGTCTTTACGCCTGCCGTACCGAAGGTCAGCCGTAGAGATTCATTCTCAGCAAATAATTTAACAAACAGCTCCTTTGTAAGCCCGAAGTCCGTAAACGGAAAGGCAAAGCATTCTTCCAGAAGCCCGTTTTCTTTGATGTAGCTTAATGATTTCCGGATATTATGCAGTTGTTCATTCAGCGGAAGGTGAGCAAAATAAGGATGGTCCCAGCTGTGCGAGGCAATGCCAAATCCCTTTCCCTGCGCAGCTTTTAAATCATCAGCATCCATGTAGATCTTTCTGCCTGTCCTGTATTTTTCAAAATCCAGATCCATCATCTCTCCCAAATGTTCTAACTGATACCTGTTTTCGTAGCGAATGGCATGTATACTGCTGATGGCTTTGTTTTTATTATGATCTTTCTGGCTTAGCCTGCTGAGAACCGGTTCCGGGATGGTGTACTTTTTATCCGTCATTTTTTCTATAATCAGGCTGGCTTTCAACCGGAACATCATGTCTGAATTGTCTGTAAAAGCCGGATTGATAAAATTAACGGCGTAAATCCCTTTCTTTAAAAGAATCGGCATAACGAACTCTTTAAATTCATAAAGCCCGTCATCAAACGTAAGGAGTGCGTAAGGCTTTTGGGCAGGCCTGTTATAATGGTCCTTGAAAAAATCCCACGTTACGAATTCAAATTTCTTAAGCATATCATCAAGATCATTTTCAAAATCTTTTGTGTTTTTATAATTGATAATGTGTTTGATGTGAGGCAGGTATTCGTCAGAAACACAGTGATAAACCGGAATTACATAGGAAAGAGGGAATTTTGCAGAGGAGCCGAGTAATGAATTTATTTTTTTTAAAAATAATTTTAACATTTTCTTAAGAAATACGAATTATTTAGTAAATTTAGAAAATTAAATATAACCATAATTCAAATTAATATGAAGAAAGTAATTTTTCTGGCACTTATCTCGTGCGTAACGCTTAATAAAGCACAAAGCTGGTCATTAACCGGGAATAACGGAACAAATCCTCCTGCAAGCTTCCTCGGAACCCTTGATGCCAAAGACCTGACCTTTAAAACAAACAATACCGAAAGATTTAAAATCGGGCAGGGGACCTTTTTGTTTCATACCAATACCGTAAGCGGTGACGGCGTAGATTTTATTGACAATTCACCCAACAGAAACGCTGGTACTGATATCGTCTGGATCTCAAGTTCGCAGAGCCAGGCCAATGATGTCGGCCTTCTGACCCTGTCATCTTCAAACTGGCAGTATCCTGTATTCAGTGCCCGCGAAAACGGTAAAATACTGATGGGGGTAGCATGGAACAATACGGGAATGGTTTCCTGTTCAGACTGCAATACCTACAGGCTGTTTGTAAAAGACGGCATAAAAACCGAAAAGATCAAAGTGGAAATTGCATCCGCCAGCGGCTGGGCAGATTATGTTTTTGACAAAGATTATCAGTTGAAACCATTGGAAGAAGTAAAATCTTATATCAATGAAAATAAACATCTACCGGAAGTGCCCTCTGCAGAAGAAGCGGTGAAAAATGGTGTGGAGCTGAAAGAAATGAATGTCATCCTGCTGAAAAAAGTTGAAGAGCTGACACTGCATTTAATTGAGATGAACGAAAAAGTAAAGGCACAGGAAGAAAGGATAAAGCTAATTGAAAAAACAAAGTGATGATGAAGAATCTATTTTTCCTCATACTTTTGACAGTTGCTTTTACCGGCATAAAAGCACAGAAGGAAAATCCTTTTGACGTTGCCTGTGCAATGCAGAAAGACACGAAGGCAACGGAAATTGAAAACTCCGTGAAAAACAGCATGCAGACTTTGAATATGAACTGCGGCAATACTTCGCCGTATTATAATCAAAATTATCATGATAACCCATTATATATTCCATCGGTAAACGATAATGTCATATATATAAAATTAAATTTTATTTTCCCTACTAAACCGGACGGTACAGGGAATTTTGAACAGAATAATCCTGAGCATATATCTTTTCTCAACAGTATGGTTGATCTGATCAACTATCGTCTGGGAAACCTCGGGAATCCGGTAAGCGGATGTGAAAATTCTTCTCAGCAGATAGCTGATACGAAAATCAGGGTTATTGTGAATAAAATCTGGAAGGTAGATCCTGCATGGGATTTTTTAATCACCGGTTTTAATCCTGCTGCTAATGATCCTTATGATAATAACAGTGTTTTAATTCCGGGTTCTACCTATTATTATTCTTATTATGATAACGACCCAAGCATTCCTCCGGGAATTAACATCACTTTTTCTAATAACGGACAGATCTATTCTCAGCATCAGGTAGGGAATTATAGCCAGTCCCCTATTGGATGGGCTGCTTCTGAATTTCCTTCTTATAATCAGTTCAATGATAAATTAAGACAGTTCTGGCCTGATATTTATAATGGTTTCCTTCAAAGAAAAAATTATGCTGTCGGTAATCCGGTTTTCGGCAGTCCTACCTGGGAAACTGTCAAAGAATGGTACTATTCGGATATTGGAGCAAGGGCAATGGTACATGAACTAGGCCATAATTTAGGTTTATACCATCATGACTGTGGATCAAATATCATGAGCTATTCTTCCGGAAATCATGATTATCTGAGTAGTGAAGACATTTCATTGATGTTTCAGAATGCATCAATAACAAATGCAAGGCAGTATTTCACAGAAGACTCCTTTAAAACGACCAATATCAATGTAAACTCCAATCAGCTTTGGGATATTGATTTCAGGAACTATTCCAATGTTAAGATTGATAACAATTCCAGCCTGAAAACAACGTGTAAACTGATCATGGCACCTGAAAGCAGGGTAGTGGTGAAAAGCGGGAGCAGCTTTATCATTGAAGGCGCAGAGGTGAGTTCTGCCAACAATGCCAGCTGGAAAGGAATCAAAGTGGAAGGAACCGGCTATTGCCTGATTTTACCGGATACGAAGATTGATAACGGGTATTTTTATGTATATGCGGATAATACCGTCTTGCCAAACCTGAAAAGTACAGAAAAGGAAATGACGATACCTGCTTCAAAAGCCGTAGACAATAATCCGGCAGCTTCCGATGCATTCAGGATTTTCCCTAACCCGACCGGGGATTTTATCAATATACAGACCCATGATGAAATAACCTCAGTATCGGTATATAACGCATCCGGACAGAAGATCATAACCGTTGGACAGAATAACAAAAGGATTGATGTTCAGTCCATCCCGGCCGGAATGTATCTGCTGGAAGTAAAAACCAGGACGAGAACGATAACTGAGAAGTTTATTAAAAAATAATAATCCTTATTGAATACCGTGCTGAATTACGGCAATAATAAAACAAAATAGGCTTCTGTTTTCACAAAGATAAATTACCGTTTAGCAATAAACGGTAATTTTTATTAAAACCGGTACTGAGGATGTATAATTTGGTTTATGTATTAATTTCTGAACTTTAATGAGTTAAGTATTTGCTATTCCAAAAATATTTTATACTTTTGCAATCCGAAAAGTAGGTTCATCTAATGTGAGAATGGGTAACCTGCTGAATAATAATGCTTCCAAACTCATTAATTATTCAAATTTAAAAAACAAAAAATGGCTAAAAAAGTCTTTAAAATGGTAAAACTTCAGGTGAAAGGTGGCGCAGCTAACCCTTCTCCACCAGTAGGCCCGGCATTGGGTTCTGCAGGTGTGAACATCATGGAGTTTTGTAAGCAATTTAACGGGAGAACCCAAGATAAGCCAGGGCAAGTTTTACCTGTAGTAATTACAGTGTACGAAGACAAATCTTTTGAATTCGTAATTAAAACTCCACCTGCAGCGATCCAGTTGATGGATGCAGCTAAAATCAAGGGAGGTTCCGGTGAACCGAACAGAAACAAAGTAGGTGCTGTATCTTGGGCTCAGGTTCAGAAAATCGCTGAAGATAAAATGGGCGACCTTAACTGCTTCACAATGGATTCAGCTATTTCTATGGTGGCAGGTACTGCAAGATCTATGGGATTGAGAGTAACAGGAACTAAACCAGCTAACGCTTAAAACGTATTGAAATGGCAAAATTGACTAAAAAGCAGAAAGAAGCTTTAAGCAAAGTAGAAAAAGGAAGAATCTATAACCTTGAGGAAGGTTCAGCTCTTGTAAAAGAAGTGAACACGGCAAAGTTTGATGCTTCCGTAGATATCGCTGTACGTTTAGGTGTAGACCCTAGAAAAGCTAACCAGATGGTAAGAGGTGTAGTATCTCTTCCTCACGGTACCGGTAAAGACATCAAAGTTCTGGCTTTGGTAACTCCGGATAAAGAAGCAGAGGCTAAAGAAGCGGGTGCTGACTATGTAGGTCTTGACGAATATTTACAGAAAATAAAAGAAGGCTGGACAGATGTTGACGTTATTGTTACCATGCCGGCTGTTATGGGTAAATTAGGACCTTTGGGTAGGGTTTTAGGACCAAGAGGTTTGATGCCTAACCCGAAATCAGGTACGGTAACGATGGAAATCGGTAAAGCGGTAACTGAAGTAAAAGCAGGTAAAATTGACTTCAAAGTAGACAAATACGGTATTATCCACGCAGGTATCGGTAAAGTATCTTTTGATGCTGCCAAAATCAGGGAAAATGCTCAGGAATTAATTTCTACATTGATTAAAATGAAACCGACTGCTGCCAAAGGTACTTATGTGAAGAGCATTTATCTGTCTTCTACCATGAGCCCGGGTATTGCAATCGATACTAAAGCTGTTAACTAATTATAATCCTTAAGACAATGACAAAAGACCAAAAAGTTGTAGCAATACAAGAGATCAAAGATTTGCTTCAGGATGCTAAAGTAGTTTATGTAGCTGATCTTGACGGTTTGAACGCTGCTAAATCTTCAGATTTCAGAAGACAGGCTTTCAAGCAGAATATTAAAGTAAAAGTAGTGAAAAACACACTTTTACAAAAAGCAATGGAGCAGATTGAAGGTGTGGATTACTCTGAAATGTTTGAAACATTTAAAGGAAACTCTGCTTTGATGATTGCTGAAACGGCAAACGCGCCTGCAAAATTAATCAAAGACTTCAGAAAGAAAGAAGAAAAGCCGGCATTGAAGTCTGCTTTTGTACAGGAAACATTCTATGTTGGTGACAACAACCTTGATGCTTTAGTAAGCATTAAGTCAAGAGAAGAAATGATCGGTGAAATCATCGGATTGCTTCAGTCTCCAATCCAGAGAGTGGTTTCTGCTCTTCAGAATAAATCTGAATCTGCAGAAGCAAACGCTGAAGAAGCGGCTCCTGCTGAAGAAGAAAAAACTGCTGACGCTCCTGAAGCATCCGCAGAAAGCACCGAAGAAACTCCGGCTGCTGAATAATTACACTCAAAAAATTAAATAAATAATCAACAAAAACATTACAACAATGTCAGATTTAAAAAATTTAGCTGAAACGCTAGTAAACTTAACCGTAAAAGACGTAAACGAATTAGCTGCTATCCTTAAGGACGAGTACGGAATTGAGCCGGCTGCTGCTGCTGTAGTAGTTGCTGCAGGTGGTGCAGGTGAAGCTGCTGAAGAGAAAACTGAATTCGACGTAATTCTTAAAGCTGCAGGTGCTTCTAAATTAGCAATCGTTAAATTGGTAAAAGATTTAACTGGTGCTGGTCTTAAAGAAGCTAAAGATATCGTAGACAGTGCTCCTGCTGCAATCAAAACAGGGATCTCTAAAGACGAAGCTGAAGCGCTTAAAAAGCAATTGGAAGAAGCTGGTGCTGAAGTAGAATTGAAATAATTCTGGTTTTTTACCTTAAAATATAAGCCCGGGCATAAGTGTCCGGGCTTTTTTGTTGTTGAAAGTTTCTGTTATTGCTCACTTCAGGAGAAATATTTAATTCCGGATATTTATTTGGAGCTTTATCCCGCTATCCGCTTTTACTCCTCGCACGCTCCTGAGGCCCGGCTGCTGCGGGGTAGCCGCTTCTATCGGGGCTAAGGGTACGGGCGGTTTATATTCATTCAAGTCTTAACTGATTCATTATGAAATAGTTTATTTGTTATTCCGGATAAATTATTGTATCTTTGCCTCTCTTTTGGCGCGAATAATTATACATACATCTATAAAATACTGAATAACAGCTCTTTCATAAAAGTGAAAGGGATTTCGTGTTTATAGATATTATGACAGGCCTTGCCCAGAAGTAATAAAAATATTTTGCATTACGCTGTGAAAAGATATACCAGCGTTGCAGTTAGAAAGAGCCAAGTGCTGAGTTTAAAAAAAATTGAGGTCCTCTGTGAGCGCCAAAAACACTTTAACCTTTTGATTTTTAACTTGCTTTTTGCCTTTTTCTGATATTTTTTGTAAATCAAAATATTTTTTAACCCTTTCTTTAAAAGTTTTATGAGTAAAACAACAGCAACAACTAAGGGAACGCCGAGAATTAATTTCTCTTCAGCAAAAGGAAAAATCATTACTCCTGACTTCCTGGATATCCAGATTGAGTCTTTCAGAGAGTTTTTCCAGCTGGATACGCTTCCTGAAGACAGAACGGATGAAGGTCTTTACAAGACTTTTCAGGAAAACTTCCCGATTACAGACTCCAGAAACCAATTCGTATTGGAATTCCTGGATTATCTGGTAGATTCTCCGCGTTATTCAATTGATGAGTGTGTGGAAAGAGGACTGACGTATTCCGTTCCTCTTAAAGCAAGACTTAAATTGTATTGTACAGACCCTGAGCACGAGGATTTCCAGACCGTGGTTCAGGATGTATATTTAGGCCCGGTTCCTTATATGACGCCTAGCGGATCTTTCATCATCAATGGTGCTGAGAGAGTTATTGTTACGCAGCTTCACCGTTCACCCGGTGTATTCTTCGGACAGACTTACCACGCGAACGGAACCAAACTTTACTATTCAAGAATTATCCCTTTCAAAGGATCTTGGATGGAATTTACAACCGATATCAACAGCGTAATGTACGCGTATATCGACCGTAAGAAAAAATTACCGTTAACTACACTGTTGAGAGCGATCGGTTATGAATCTGATAAGGATATCCTTCAGATCTTTGACCTTGCCGAAGAAGTGAAAGTTTCTAAAGCCGCCCTTAAAAAAGTAGAAGGAAGAACATTGGCTGCGAGAGTTTTGAACACATGGTTCGAAGATTTCGTAGATGAAGATACAGGTGAAGTGGTTTCTATCGAAAGAAATGAAATCATCCTGGACAGAGAAACAATTCTTGAAAAAGAACACTTGGATCTTATCTTGGACGCTGGGGTGAAATCAATACTGATTCACAAAGAAAATTCAAACGAATTCTCTATCATCCAGAATACGTTACAGAAAGACCCAACCAACTCTGAAAAAGAAGCGGTTGAATATATCTACCGTCAGTTAAGAAATGCAGATCCGCCCGATGAGGAAACGGCAAGGGGAATTATTGAAAAATTATTCTTCTCTGAGCAGAGGTATTCATTAGGTGAAGTTGGACGTTACAGACTGAACAAAAAGTTAAGCCTAAACATCCCGACTACCACTGAAGTGCTTACAAAAGAAGATATCATTGCGATTGTAAGACACCTAATTGAGTTAGTAAACTCAAAAACTGATGTTGATGATATTGACCACTTATCAAACAGAAGAATTAAAACGGTTGGTGAGCAGTTGGCAGGACAGTTCGGCGTAGGTCTTTCAAGAATTGCAAGAACCATCAAGGAAAGGATGAACGTTAGAGATAACGAAATTTTTACACCGCTGGACCTTGTTAACGCAAAGACGTTAACATCGGTAATCAACTCATTCTTCGGTACCAACCAGCTTTCTCAGTTTATGGACCAGACTAACCCATTGTCAGAAATCACGCATAAGCGTAGGCTTTCTGCCCTAGGGCCCGGCGGTTTATCAAGAGAAAGAGCAGGTTTCGAGGTTCGTGACGTTCACCATACCCACTACGGAAGAATCTGCCCGATTGAAACTCCGGAAGGACCAAACATCGGTTTGATTTCATCTTTGGGTATCTATGCTAAAATCAACAGGCTTGGTTTCATCGAAACACCGTACAGAAAAGTAGCTGACAGCAAGATTGATCTTAATGCTGATCCTATCTACTTAAATGCGGAGGACGAAGAAGACAAAGTAATTGCCCAGGCAAACGTTGAGCTGAATGATAGCGGTGAATTCCTAACAGACAGGATTATTGCAAGGCTGGATGGCGATTACCCGGTAGTGGAACCTTCTCAGGTAAACCTTATCGATGTAGCACCGAACCAGATTTCCGGTATTTCCGCTTCATTGATTCCGTTTCTGGAACATGATGATGCAAACCGTGCATTGATGGGCTCCAACATGATGCGTCAGGCAGTTCCTTTACTGAAGCCGCAGGCTCCGATTGTAGGTACAGGGCTTGAGCAGCAGGTGGCAAGAGATTCAAGGATTTTGATCAATGCTGAAGGTACCGGTACGGTAGAATACGTAGATGCGGATAAGATCATTATCAAATATGAAAGAAGTGAAGACGAAGATCTGGTACAGTTCGAGTCTGCTACTAAAACATATAAACTGACCAAGTTCAGAAAAACCAACCAGAGTACAACCATTACCCTGAGACCAAACGTAAGAGTAGGGGATACCGTGGAAAAAGGACAGGTGCTTTGTGATGGTTATGCTACTGAAAAAGGAGAATTGGCTTTAGGGAGAAACTTAGTGGTTGCGTTCATGCCTTGGAAAGGATACAACTTCGAGGATGCAATCGTAATCAATGAAAAAGTTGTTCGTGAAGACTGGTTTACTTCGATCCACGTAGATGAATACTCTCTTGAAGTCCGTGATACCAAATTGGGTATGGAAGAACTGACAGCAGATATTCCTAACGTTTCTGAAGAAGCGACCAAAGATCTTGACGAAAACGGAATGATCAGAATCGGTGCTGAAGTGAAGCCTGGTGATATCATGATCGGTAAGATCACACCGAAAGGTGAATCTGACCCGACTCCGGAAGAAAAGCTTTTGAGAGCGATCTTCGGAGACAAGGCCGGTGATGTAAAAGATGCTTCATTGAAAGCTGACTCTTCATTAAGAGGGGTGGTGATCAATAAAAAGTTATTCTCAAGAAATATTAAGGATAAAAAGAAAAGAAGCGAAGAAAAACTTAAGCTTGAAGAGATTGAAAATACCTACAAAGCTAAGTTTGACGAGCTGAGAAATACTTTAATCGAGAAACTGAATACACTGGTTAGCGGCAAAACTTCTCAGGGTGTGAAAAATGACCTTGATGAAGAAATTATCGGTAAAGGAATTAAATTCACGCATAAATTATTGACCTCCGTTGAAGATTACGTTAACGTAAGCGGTGCAGACTGGACGGTTGATAACGATAAGAATGAATTGATCAAACAGTTGATTCACAACTATAAAATCAAATTCAATGATATCCAGGGGGTTAAAAACCGTGAGAAATTCGCAATTTCTATCGGGGATGAACTGCCTGCAGGTATTATGAAGCTGGCTAAAGTATACATCGCTAAAAAGCGTAAGCTGAATGTAGGGGATAAAATGGCAGGACGTCACGGTAACAAAGGGATTGTTTCAAGAATCGTTCGTGAAGAAGATATGCCGTTCCTTGAAGACGGGACACCGGTAGACATCGTACTGAACCCGCTTGGGGTACCTTCCCGTATGAACATCGGGCAGATCTATGAAACCGTTCTCGGATGGGCGGGTCAGAAACTGGGAATGAAGTTCGCTACACCGATCTTTGACGGGGCTACGCTTGATCAGATTACAGAGTATACAGAGAAAGCAGGCCTTCCTAAATTCGGTCATACATATCTTTATGACGGAGGTACCGGAGAAAGGTTCACACAGGCAGCAACCGTAGGTATTATCTACATGCTGAAATTAGGGCACATGGTGGATGATAAAATGCACGCACGTTCCATCGGACCTTACTCACTGATTACGCAGCAGCCGTTAGGAGGTAAAGCTCAGTTCGGAGGCCAGAGATTCGGAGAGATGGAGGTTTGGGCACTTGAAGCGTTCGGAGCATCCAATATCCTGAGAGAAATCCTGACTGTGAAATCTGATGACGTAATTGGTAGAGCGAAAACTTATGAAGCCATTGCGAAAGGTGAATCGATGCCGGAACCTGGTATTCCTGAATCTTTCAACGTATTACTTCACGAGTTACAAGGACTTGGACTTGATGTAAGACTTGAGGAATAATTTTAAATTTTGAATGTTGAATTCTGAATCGTTTCAGAATTTATAATCCGGAATTTATAATCCAAAATCTAAAATCTAAAAAATGTCAAATAAAAATAAATCAAGTAGATTTAATAAAATAACCATCGGTTTAGCTTCTCCGGAGTCCATTTTACAGGATTCGAGAGGAGAGGTTTTAAAGCCGGAAACCATTAACTACAGAACGCACAAGCCTGAAAGGGACGGTCTGTTCTGTGAAAAGATCTTCGGTCCTATCAAAGATTACGAATGTGCTTGTGGTAAATACAAGAGAATCCGTTATAAAGGGATCGTTTGTGACCGTTGTGGAGTAGAGGTTACGGAGAAGAAAGTAAGAAGAGAGAGAATCGGACATATCAATCTGGTAGTTCCTATTGCTCACATCTGGTATTTCCGTTCTTTACCGAATAAAATCGGTTACCTTTTAGGAATTCCTTCCAAGAAATTGGATATGATCATCTATTACGAAAGATATGTGGTGATTCAGCAGGGGATTGCCAAGAAATTAGACGGTTCCGATTTTGATAACATGGAATTCCTGACAGAAGAGGAATATCTGGATATCATGGAGACACTTCCGGTGGAGAACCAGTATCTTGATGATTCAGATCCGAACAAATTCATCGCCAAAATGGGTGCTGAAGCGGTAGAAGAACTGTTGAAGAGAATCGACCTTGATGCCCTGTCTTTCGATTTAAGACATAAAGCGCACAACGAAGGTTCCAAACAGAGAAGAACCGAAGCTTTAAAAAGACTGAACGTTGTAGAAGCATTGAGAGGTGCCAATACAAGGATGATCAATAAGCCGGAGTGGATGATTATGCGTGTGCTTCCTGTTATACCGCCGGAATTGAGACCATTGGTTCCGTTGGATGGAGGGCGTTTCGCAACATCCGATTTAAATGACCTTTACAGAAGGGTAATTATCAGGAATAACCGTTTGAAGAGATTGCTGGAGATCAAAGCTCCTGAAGTAATCTTAAGAAACGAAAAGCGTATGCTTCAGGAATCAGTAGATTCATTGTTCGATAATACAAGAAAATCTTCAGCCGTAAAATCTGAATCCAACCGACCGTTGAAATCACTTTCAGATTCACTGAAAGGTAAGCAGGGGCGTTTCCGTCAGAACTTATTAGGGAAAAGGGTGGATTACTCGGCGCGTTCGGTAATTGTCGTAGGTCCTAACCTGCAGCTTCACGAATGCGGTATCCCTAAAGATATGGCAGCTGAGCTTTACAAACCGTTTATCATCAGAAAACTGATTGAAAGAGGAATTGTAAAAACAGTAAAGTCCGCAAAAAGAATTATTGACAGGAAAGAGCCTGTAGTATATGATATCCTTGAAAATGTGATGAAAGGCCACCCGGTTCTTCTGAACAGGGCACCTACGCTTCACAGACTGGGGATCCAAGCATTCCAGCCTAAAATGATCGAAGGGAAAGCGATCCAGCTTCACCCGTTGGTAACAACGGCCTTCAATGCCGATTTCGACGGTGACCAGATGGCGGTACATTTACCGTTAGGTCCTGAAGCGATCCTTGAAGCGCAGCTGTTGATGCTGGGATCTCAGAACATCCTGAACCCGGCAAACGGTTCTCCTATTACCGTACCTTCTCAGGACATGGTTCTTGGTCTTTATTTCATGACCAAAGAATTAAGCTCTACGGACGATATGAAAGTAAAAGGCGAAGGTCTTGTATTCTATTCTCCTGAAGAGGCGGAAATCGCTTATGCTGAAGGCAGGGTTTCTTTAAATGCTAAAGTAAGATGCAGGCTTCCGGTAAAAGAAGAAGGCGAAATTGTTACCAGGCTGATTGAAACTTCTGTAGGAAGAATCCTGTTTAACCAGATTGTTCCTAAACAGTCAGGATATATCAATGAGCTTCTTACCAAGAAATCATTAAGAAACATTATCGGTAGGGTATTGGATGATACAGACTTCCCTACAACTGTGAAGTTCCTGGATGCCATGAAAGACTTAGGGTATTCAAACGCATTCAAAGGCGGTCTTTCCTTCTCATTAGGGGACATTGTAGTTCCTGTTGAGAAAAAGAAAATGATTGCAACATCTATCGAAACGGTTGACGAGATCAGAGCCAACTATAACATGGGGCTTATTACCGATACCGAGCGTTATAACCAGGTAATCGACGTTTGGACGAATACCAACGCAGGATTAACGGAGATGATCATGAGCAGAATGAAAGTTGACCAGGGTGGATTCAATTCTGTATACATGATGCTTGACTCCGGGGCAAGGGGTTCCAAGGAACAGATCCGTCAGTTATCAGGGATGAGAGGTTTGATGGCGAAACCGCAGAAAGCCGGGTCTACCGGTGCGGAGATCATTGAAAACCCGATCCTTGCAAACTTTAAAGAAGGTCTTTCCATCTTGGAATACTTTATCTCTACCCACGGTGCCCGTAAAGGTCTTGCGGATACCGCTCTTAAGACGGCCGATGCCGGTTACTTAACGAGAAGACTGGTAGACGTTGCACAGGATGTTATCGTTACAGAAGCAGACTGCGGAACATTGAGAGGTACAGAAGTAACTGCACTTAAGAAAAATGACGAGATTGTTGAAAGAATCTCCGAAAGAATCTTAGGTAGGGTTTCCCTTCATAATATTTATGATCCTGAAAGTGATGAATTAATCGCTGAAGCAGATCAGGTAATTAATGAAACATTAGCCAAGAGAATTGAAGAAGCGGCACTGGAATCGGTTGAAGTTCGTTCACCGTTGACCTGTGAAGCCAAGAAAGGAATCTGCGCAAAATGTTACGGTAGAAACTTAGCCACCGGTAAAGTAATCCATATGGGTGAAGCGGTAGGAGTAATTGCAGCACAGTCCATTGGGGAACCGGGAACCCAGCTTACGCTGAGAACCTTCCACCAGGGGGGTACTGCAGGTAACGTTTCAGAAAACCCATCCATCGTTGCAAGAAGAGACGGTATCGTTGAAATGGATGAAGTAAGAACAATTACTTCTGAAGATGAAAACGGAAACACGGCTGAAGTAGTGGTTTCCCGTTCTACGGAATTCAGATTGGTTGCGGATAACGAATCCAGAACACCGTTGATGATTGCAAACGTACCTTACGGATCCATCCTGGCTGTAAAACCGGGTGACAAAGTAAGTAAAGGAGATGTAATCTGTAGATGGGATCCGTATAATGCGGTTATCATTGCAGAAACTGCTGGTAAGGTAGAATATGAAGACATCATCCAGGGTATTTCATTCCAATTAGAAATTGACGAACAGACCGGATTTGAAGAGAAAGTAATCTCTGAATCCAGAAACAAGAAAGCCGTACCTACTTTAAAAGTGGTAGATTCCAAAGGCGTTGAGCAGAAAGCATACAACTTACCGGTAGGAGCCCACTTAATGGTAAACGACGGTGAGAAAATCAAGGCCGGTAAGGTCTTGATTAAAATCCCGAGAAAATCTGCAAAAGCAGGGGATATCACCGGAGGTCTTCCGAGAGTTACCGAATTGTTTGAAGCAAGAAACCCTTCAAACCCGGCAGTGGTTACAGAAATCGACGGGGTAGTTTCTTACGGAAAAATCAAGAGAGGTAACCGTGAACTGATCGTGGAAGCTAAAACCGGGGAAAGAAAAATTTACCTGGTTAAATTATCCAACCAGATCCTGGTTCAGGAAAATGACTTCGTAAGAGCCGGTTCGCCGCTTTCAGACGGATCCATCACGCCGGATGATATCTTAAGAATCAAAGGTCCAACCGCGGTTCAGGAATATCTGGTAAATGAAATTCAGGAAGTTTACCGTCTTCAGGGGGTAAAGATTGATGATAAGCACTTCGAAATCATTGTAAGACAGATGATGACGAAAGTATCTATTGTTGACGGAGGTGATACTCAGTTCCTTGAAGGGGCCCTTGAACATAAATATGACTTCCTGGAAGAAAACAACAGGGTGTTCGGACTTAAAGTGGTAATGGAAGCCGGAGATTCTAAAGTCTTCAAACCGGGACAGATGATCACGGCAAGAGAACTGAGGGACGAAAACTCCAAGCTGAAGCGTGAAGACCAGGCTTTGGTGGAAGTAAGAGAAGCACTTCCGGCTACGGCAACACCTGTTCTTCAGGGGATTACAAGAGCCGCTCTTCAGACGAAATCATTCATGTCTGCAGCATCGTTCCAGGAAACCACCAAGGTTCTTAACGAAGCCGCTGTGGCAGGTAAGGTTGATGAGCTGAACGGTCTTAAAGAGAACGTAATTGTAGGACACAGAATTCCTGCAGGTACAGGTCTTAAAGAATATCAGAATGTGATCGTAGGTTCTAAAAAAGAATTCGAAGATCTTAACTAAAATTAATAATTTGAAATTTGGGATTTGAATTTATTTTTATATTTTCACAATCTCAAATTTCATTTTCAAAAAAATATAATTTATACAATGGACAACCAGAATCAAAACAACGATCCAAACAACATCAACATCCAACTGAACGAGATGGTAGCATCAGGAGTTTACTGTAACCTTGCGTTAGTAAACCACTCTCCGTCTGAGTTTGTAGTAGATTTCATCCAGTTAATGCCGGGTGTACAGCAGGCTAATGTACGTTCAAGAGTAATTCTTGCTCCGCTTCATGCCAAAAGAGTGCTTACTGCTCTTCAACAGAACATTTCCAACTACGAGCAGCAGTTCGGGGAAATCAAGGAAGTTGAGCCTTTCGTTTTAGGAGGGAACAATGTAAATGCTTAAGATTTTTCTTACATAAATAAGAATGCCTCAGTGAAAGCTGAGGCATTTTTTGTTGATATTAATAAAGGGAGTGATGATAATTCAATACTGTTACTATACTTTTTCTTCATTAGCTTCTTCAGAATTAATCAGCTCCTCAATATCCTCTTCCGAAAAACCTATTTGCTTGCCAACGTTTTTTATAAACATTTTTTCAAGGATATGAAACTCATTATCAATTTTAGCAAATTTCAGTAAATTCCTGAGCAGTTCTAATGAATCCTCTGTTTTATCTTTAAAATGTGAATAGTCTACTTCAGTTTTTTCCTTTTCATATACTTTAGAGATCAGGTCAAGTTTTATTGTATCAGGTAAAAAAGAGTGATTAATTTCACTTTCAAACATTTCAATTTCTTCTTTTTTTATAATGCCGTCTACTTTTATAATATTGATGTAAGAATAGAATTTTAATAAATCCAGATTGGTAACTTCAGAAAATCCGGTATCTTCAGATTCATTGGAATCGGTCTCGCTTTTCTGGTTGTCATGTATTGAAATGAAGGTTTTTTTAGCAATATTACCGATAAGATTAGTCCCTACTGCATTCACTGTAGCCCCGACTATTCCTCCTGCTAACGGTACAAATTTTACTAAGTTTACAATGCCTTTCTGTCCGAACTTTGTGGCCAGCCTAAATCCTACCATTCTGTTGATCTTGGTCAGTGTCTTTCCGGATATTGATTTTAAGAAACTTACAGTCAGTTTACTGCCTATTGCTATTCCTCCATCCTTTAAAATATCTTTAACAGGCTCGCCAACCAGGCATAAATAAATTAATGATTTCACTCTGTCATCATTAATGTCATATCCGCCGATATGCGCAATGGCTGCAATCATTCTCATATGAATATAAATACCTGTAGAAATATCTGCAGGAATCGAGACAGGCAGGGTGATAAGCCCTCCCAATCCGGTTAAAAATCCGGATGTGGATGTTTTACTGATTTGCCATCTGATTAATGAATTTATATTTTCTTCCAGGGTGCCGTTTCCTTTCATATAGGTTTCTGCAAATTTTACAAGAGGATCTGAAAATCCTGGTATTCCGTTTAAAGATTTGTCATAAGCCCAGTCAAGTACTTTTAGCATCTTGTTGGTATTCTCACTTTCAATATTGTTTTCCATATTAGATTAAAGTTTTATAATTAATATTTATCATCGTATATTTCGATTCTGATTCATAATGCCTCATTATTTTAAAGAAATTTTCCACTTTTAAGAGCTCCGTTCAAATTCAAAAATAGTTTCTTTTAAGAAATGATAATTACGGGAATCCGTATAAGGGAGAATTAATTCTGTTTCACGGATTATGCAGATAAAACTAGTCGATAAAAAATATTCTATATAAATTATTCAATTGTATATCTTTGTTATTGAAAATAACACAAATAATATGGTAAATAATCAGTTTATTATTAATAAATTCGGCTTTTTGGGAGCTGATTTTTTAAATGAATTTGACCAGAATGCAATCTTTACTGAAATTAAGGCGAAAACTGAAATCGTAAGGGACGGACAGAAAAATAAGTTTATTCCTTTTCTGATAAATGGTTCTATCAGGGTATTTACTTTAAATGACGGTCGGGAGCTTGTCTATTACTATATAAAAGCTAATGACAGCTGTATGATGACCTTTTCATCTATTTTTACAGACTGTATAAGCCGTGTGTACGCTGTTGCCGAAGAAGATTCTGAAGTGATCCTGATCCCCGTTTCCATTGTCCATGCATGGCTCATCCGGTTTCCCGAAATCAACAGGTTATTTTACAATGAATATGACAGAAGGTTCTCAGATATCATGAACATGGTAAATGACGCCGTTTTTCATAAACTGGACAAAAGGGTTTTAAACTACATTAAACAGCAGATTTCTGTTACAGGGAACCATCCCGTTAAGCTTACGCACAGGGAAATTGCCGGGAATCTCGGAACCTCAAGGGAAGTGGTAAGCAGGGTCCTGAAAAAAATGGAAAACGAAGGTGAAATTGTTCAGACCAAAGAAGGGATAAAAATTCCTGTAAATGAAAATATTAAGCAATATTAATATCTTGTATTGCTTGATTTCAAAAGCCTGGCTGTTAAAAATAAGCTAGTCGGTGACTTTTATCACACAATTCTGAGGCAATAAGTGTATATGTTTGCCATACAATTCTAATGTAACGTGTATGACAAAAACTCTCTTATTTCTGTCAGTATTTGCTTCAGGCCTGGCTTTCGCGCAGGACGACCTATTGAAGGATATTGATACGGTTCAGACCGAAAATACCGAAATTTCCCAGCCTGCATTCAAGGCACTCCAGATCGTAACGGGGCAATCTACAAAGCTTACGGCGAAAAAAGAATGGTACATCGTAGTGGCGCACCGTTTTGGGGATGTAAGCAGAGGATTCAAGGATTTCTTCGGGTTAGATGATGCCTCTACCAAGCTGGGGGTAATCTACGGTGCTACAGACTGGCTTTCTCTAAGCCTATCCAGGGAAACCAATCTTAAAACTTTTGAAGGCGGTGCCAAATACAGGCTGGTACAGCAAAGCGAAAATTTCCCGGTAGATGTAGTCGGTTATAATGTTATGGCCGTCAATACAGAACTCAGCAAAGACAACTATCCGCATCTTCAGTTCGGCGACCGGCTTTCCTATCTTACCCAGGCGCTGATTTCAAGAAGGTTCAGCGATAAGTTTTCCCTTCAGTTCACGCCTTCGTATGTTCATAAAAACCTTTACGAACCTGCTGTTGAAAACAAGGACCAGTTCTTTACAGGATTGGGCGGGCGGTATAAAATCTCAAAAAGAATTTCTGTCAATGCAGAATATTTCGTGAATTTCGACAATCACAGTTTCTATAAAAATCCTTTGTCTTTAGGGATGGATTTAGAAACCGGGGGACACATATTCCAGCTGTTGTTTTCCAATTCCCAGCTCAATTCTGATATCGGCTACCTGACGAATGCCACCGGAAAATGGGAGAAAGGACAGATTTTCTTTGGGTTTAACCTTTACAGAGTTTTTTAATTATGAAAAAATATATGTATATCATTTCATCAGCTGTTTCATTAATCGCTTGTGAAAGCAGGACCTATGAAGAAATTTCAGACAATACGCCTGTCACGGAGCAGGTAACCTATAACAAAGACGTCAGGCCGATTATGGATGCCAACTGTACGATGTGCCATTCTCCGGGACCTCAGGCACTGACGAATTATAGTCAGGTAAAAAACAATATCGACAATATCATAGACCGGATCAACAGGCCGAACGGAGATCCTGTAAAAATGCCTCAGGGCGGAAGCCTGTCTCCGGCACAGATTAACATCATTACCAAATGGAAAGCCGACGGGCTTACCGAAAACTAAAAAGATAATATGAAAAAGTTAATATTACTCGCCGTTCCGTTGCTGTTCACCCATTTTGTTTCTGCACAGAAATATATGGCTAAAACGGGAAAAGTATCATTTGAGGCCTCTGTACCTTTATTTGAAGATGTTTTTGCACAGGATGACAACAATATTGCCGTGATCAACGCAGACAACTGGGACTTTGCTTCAGTATCTGTAGTAAAAAACTTCCATTTCAAGACAAAGCTGATGGAAGAGCATTTCAATGAAAGCTATGCCGAAACAGGGAAATACCCGAAAACCACGTTTAAAGGTAAAATTGTAAATTTTGATAAATCCAGGATTTCCGCCAACCCGCAGAAGTACACCGTTCAGGGGACCCTGAATTTTCACGGTGTTGAAAAAGCATATACTTCAACAGCTACGATCTCTGCAAAAGACGGAAAAATTTATATGGCCGGAGGATTTGTGGTAAAGCCTGCAGACCATAAAGTGACAATCCCTAAGATGGTGACTAAAAAAGTTGCTGAAAGTGTGAATATACAATACAATTATATCCTGGTAAAACAATGAAAAAGCTGATTCTAATTATTTCTGTTTTATGGGTGTATGCAGCAATGGCCCAGGAAAATACAAAATCTATTTTTAATGTTGCCCGTACCGGAACCGTGGCTGAAGTGGAGGAACTGATGAAACAGGATCCTGATATCATCAATCAGACCAATGAAAACGGTTTTTCGCCGCTTATTCTGGCATGTTACAAAGGCAATACAGAAGTAGCTGAATTTTTAATGGACCATGTAAAAAATGTCAATTACAAAAGCCAGGAAGGAACTGCATTGGCCGGGCTTTCGGTAAAATACAATAAAACCCTTGCAGAACATCTGTTAAGAAAGAATGCAGATCCCAATATTGCCGATGCTGCAGGAACTACCCCTTTATTTTGGGCTGTAAAATTCGGCAATAAAGAACTCACGGAATTATTGCTGAAGCATAAAGCCGATAAATCCATAAAGGATTCACAGGGCATGACGCCTTTTGAATATGCCCTTCAGTCTAAAAATACGGAAATTATCAATCTCTTAAAAAATTAAAATATGAAAAAACTTTTACTTACATTATCAATGGCTGCGGCTTCTTTAGTCGGGGCCCAGTTTTCATCAGGAACAGTAAACCTGTCCGCCGCTGCTATGACGGTAAAATTAGATACCAATGCAACCACAGCCACCATTACCTTAACCGGCGACAGTAATTCCATGCTGGGGATAGGTTTCGGGAATGTAGGCATGGCTTCAGGATCAGACGGATTTATTTATAATTCCTCTGCCAACAGGGATTATACATTTAACGGATTCGGTAATCCAAATGCTGATGCAGCCCAGAATTGGACACAGATATCAAATACTGTTTCAGGAAGCACAAGAACTGTAGTAGCTACACGGACACTTGCCGGCGGAGCAGAGGATTTTGCACTATCCAATGCAGCAGGGAACATCAGTATTTTTTATGCAAGAACTCCGGGGAGCCAGGCATTAGGATATCATTCCGGGAACAGGGGATATGCAATCCTTACCATGGGAGCTGTTCTTGCAACCGGTGAAGTTGCTGTACAGAAAAATAAAATAATCGTTTACCCAAATCCTGCCAAAGAAACCGTTACTTTCCGGAATGCGGATAAAGTAAAATCTGTTGATATTTATGAATCTACAGGAAGAAAAGTAAAAACAATAAGTATGGATGGAAAAGAGATCAATGTATCTGACCTGAAATCCGGAAATTATTATCTGGAAATTACGTTGAAAGACGGGTCTGCTTCTTTTGAACAGCTGATTAAGGAATAAAAAAGACATAAAACAAATGAGGGCCGCTGAAAAGCGGCTTTTTTATTAATGATATTCTTAAGCTTACTTTTAATGATTTTTTAACCCGTGAAATTTTTCCCTCCAGGATCCAGCCGGTACCTTTGCATAAATTTTAAATAATGAAGCAGGGATTGCAATTCTTACTGTTGATTTTTTCATTGACAGCTTTAGCACAAAAAGGAAACGTGGACACTGCCCAGGTGGTTATTCCCAACCGATACAACAGCATCGAAGCGCAGGCAAAACCGTATGTCATTATGATTTCTGTGGATGGGTTCCGGTATGATTATGCTGAAAAATACCATGCTGAAAATCTCTTGAATTTCTCCGGTGAAGGCATCTGTGCGAAAGCCATGCTTCCCGGCTATCCGAGTATTACATTCCCGAACCACTGGACACTGATCACCGGGCTTTATCCCTCGCATCACGGATTGATTGATAATTTCTTTTACGATTACAAAAGAAAAGAAGGGTATGCGATGAGCAACAGGGAAAATGCGGAAGACGGCAGCTGGTACGGAGGAATTCCGCTTTGGGGACTTGCTGCAAAACAGGGGATGGTTTCTGCATCCTTAATGTGGGTAGGTTCTGCCAGCAATGCAGGAGGTTCAAGGCCTGCTTATTATTATCCTTACCATGAAAAATTTACACCTTCTGAAAAAGTAGATAAAGTGGTCAGTTGGCTGAAGCTGCCTGAAGATAAAAGGCCTCATTTTATTTCACTGTATTTTCCTGAAGTTGACGGAAGCGGGCACCATTTCGGACCGGACACAAAAGAAACAGAAGATGCCGTTCACCTTGTGGATAAAGCCATAGGGGATCTGGCTCACAAGGTGAATGATTTAGGACTGAAAAATGTGAACTTTATTTTTGTTTCAGATCACGGAATGATAAAGGTGGACGGCGGGAGCCCGCTGGAAATCCCTGCTTTGCTGTTTGATAAAAACAGGTTTGATTTATATAATTCACAGACATTATTGAGGGTTTATGTTAAGAATCCTGATGAGGTTAAACGCGTTTATAAAGAATTAAAAGCGGGTAAAACAGATGGTTATGAAGTGTATTTAGATAAAAAGTTGCCAAGGTACCTTCATTTCAGTACGAAAGATGACCGATACAGCAGAATCGGACAGATTTTATTGATACCCAATGCTCCGAAAATATTTTTAGAGAAAGGGAGGAAAACTTCTGCGGGGAAACATGGGTATAATCCAGTGCTTGTTCCTGAAATGAAAGCATCTTTTATGGCCTGGGGCCCTGCATTTAAAAATAAGCTGGTTATTGACGAGTTTTCTAATGTTCATGTGTATCCTCTGGTCGCTGAAATTTTAGGTTTACCGATCAATCATCCCATTGACGGAAAATTAAAAGTGTTGAAAAAAACACTGAAAGCAAAAAACTGAATTGAAATTAGTTTTGATCAAAAAGTCTCGGCGCACTAAACAAAAGTGCGCCGAGACTTTATCATATAGAAAAAACAAAATGATCTGGGGGGCAGAAAAATCATAATATAATACCCTTGTATTTCCCGTACAATTAGAATAAAAAAACACTCTTCGTTTTGAAGAGTGTTTTTTTATAAGAAACTTATTTATAAAGACTTCATATCAACCACAAAGCGGTATTTCACATCGCTTTTAAGCATTCTTTCATAGGCATTATTAATGTCCTCCATTTTAATTACCTCAATATCAGAAACAATATTGTGTTCTCCGCAGAAATCAAGCATTTCCTGTGTTTCAGCAATCCCGCCAATCAGCGAACCTGCCACAGAACGGCGTTGGAAAATCATGGGTACGGTACTCGGCTTGGCTTCTTCAAACTGGCCTACAAATCCTACCAGAACCAAGGTTCCGTCTAAAGCTACAGTCTGCATATAAGGATTGATATCATGCTCGTAAGGAACGGTATCAATAATAAGATCAAATTTCCCCTGCACGCCGTTCATTTGAGAATCATCAGTAGAAATAATTACATGGTCTGCTCCCAGTTTTTTGGCATCTTCGGCTTTTCCCGGTGTTCTGGAAAACAAAGTCACTTCGGCACCCAGTCCTTTGGCGAGTTTAATGGCCATGTGTCCCAAACCGCCTAATCCTACTACGGCAACTTTTGAATCCGGACCAACATTCCAATGTCTTAACGGTGACCATGTCGTGATTCCTGCACACAGAAGAGGCGCAACGGCAGCAAGATCAAGGTTTTCAGGAACACTCAGTACAAAATGCTCATCAACCACTACTTTCTGTGAATAACCTCCGAATGTCTGTCCGCCCAGATGTTTATCCTTTCCATTATACGTGCCTGTAAATCCATTCTGGCAGTACTGTTCCAGATCCTGTTTGCAGCTGTCGCACTGTCCGCAGGAATCTACCATACAGCCTACTGCAGCCAGGTCCCCGATTTTAAATTTGGAAACTTCGCTTCCTACACTGGTAATCCGGCCTACGATTTCATGTCCCGGAACCACAGGATACATAGATCCGCCCCAGTCATTTCTTGCTGTATGCAAATCTGAATGGCAGACCCCGCAGTACAGGATTTCAATCTCTACGTCTTTAGGGGTCACCTCTCTTCTCTCAATGGTCATGGCTTCCAAATCTGCAGTTTTGGATTCTGTTCCGTAAGCTTTTACTGTAATTGTGCTCATTTTTTTTATTTAATTTTAATTGATATTTCTTTAATTACAAAAATCGATAGTTTAGTAATAGCAATACTTATACAAATTACGGAAAGATGTACCAATTTTACCGATATTTATAAACTTGATCCGGGAAAAGAGTAATTTTGAGCTACAGTAGAAGTATAGAAAGGTACTAAAAATTATGATCAGCAGGATTTCGTATGATCTGGGATTTAAATATCCGCAGCATTTATAAAGCTGTTTAAAAGCAATGCCTGCGTGTCCCTGAGTGGATATAAAACGTTAAATTAAAATCTTATCATTAAAATATCCGTGTATTCATTGTGCCGAAAATCAAAAATTATTAAATTTAATTGATAAATGAATTTGATTTCCCGGCATGACCATAAAACAGAATAGTACAGTCCATACCTTCCGGACACCTTTCGGAAAAATTCCGGCATTAAGAGAAAACGGTATTATCAAAGCCAAAAGCATCCGCTATGCATGTTCGGAAAGATTTAGAAAGCCGGTTCCTTTGAAGTTTTTCGAGTCAGGAGGAATTACGGATAAAATACCCGTATGCCCGCAGCATATCAGTCCGCTTCTGGAAAGGCTGATCCAGAAAACTGAGATAGAGCATTTTGTACCTGATGAGTCTACCCAATTTCTTACCGTAACCCGTCCTGAACATTTCAATGAACATGAAGCACTGCCTGTCATTGTCTGGATCCATGGAGGTTCATATGAAATCGGATGCGGAGATCTCCCGACTTCCGATCCTTCGGTCTGGGTAAAAGAACAGAATATTATCGTGGTTTCAGTTTCTTACCGGCTGGGAATGTTTGGGTTTTTAGGTGGTGATGAAGCCAGGCCGGCCAACCTCGGGCTGTTCGATATCATGGAAGCTTTACGGTGGATCCGGAAAAACATCCGGAGTTTCGGAGGCAATCCTGGAAATATTACGCTTTTCGGACAGTCTTCCGGCGGTGATGCCATTGCCCATCTGATGATTTCCGAAGGTATTGACGGCCTGTTCCGCCGTGCGATCATTCACAGTGCACCATTGGGATTCAGGCTTAAAAGGCAAAAAATGTCTCACGAGTTTTTCCTGAAGACACAGAGCCTGAAAAATGAGCCGGATCCTTTAAAAATAGTGGAAGGTTATGTAAATTTTTTACCGTCTTTCAGGAAATACGGACTGAAAACATCAATGCCTTTTTGTACCCAATACGGCCATGCTCCACTGTGCAGCGAAGAAGAGAGCCTGGAAAAGTGGAAAGAAAATGCAGGTAAATACGATGTCCTGATGGGCTCGAACCATGATGAAACTGCATTCTATGTAAAAACAGCAAAAGAGGGAATTTATACCTATCTGAATAATAAAATCCTCAACAGTATTGTGCGCTCCACCACAAAATCAATTTATGAAAAACCGGCTCGGATTTTTTCGGAAAATTATGCAAAAGGAGGAGGCAATATCTACCTTTTTAATATTCATTCAATGAAAAATAACAATATCGGAGCTTCGCACTGCATAGACCTGCCCTTGATTTTTGCCAATGAACATGCGTGGAAAGATTCGGAACTCTTAAAATATATTCCCAGGGAATATATTTTTGAAAACGGTAAAAAGCTCCGCTCGCTGTGGGCAGAATTTGCAAGGACAGGAAAAATTTCAGATCAGTCTGAAAGGCCGGAAATTCTTGATCTCCGAAAGGTTTAGTTTAAAGTTTCGGGTTAAATAAAATAAGTTTGCCACTCCGGAATCAAATACAGAGTGACAAACTATAAATATAATTTTGTAGTAATTATTCAGCAATCCAGACACTTACATTTCCTGCCGGAACAGGGAAGGTTCCCCATCCGTTTTCATCAATCGTCACTTTATCCTCAGTTCTTCCCAGCATATCGTAGAATACTTTTCCGATGTATTTTTCACCCATTTCCATAGGTTTTTCATAAGCATCTTTGTTACTCAGGACTACAGCGCATCCGGAATGTTCTTCATCTCCGTCACGAACCCATCCAAGACAGTTGGCATCCTCGAAAAAGTCTCTCTGCTCACCATATGCATGGTATTTACGGGCTTTCAGCAATTCTTCGATTCCGTCCACTTTATCCAAGAATATTTCTTGGTCGTTGCCTTCCTTGTCTTTGTCCACATAATGGGCGCCGTACAGATCAGGGTAGAATACACACGGGTAACCGTCCTGCCTAAGCAGGATCATGGCATAGCCCAGTGGCTTGAACCATGTTTCAACAGGGGCTTCAAGATCCTGCAGGGGCTGCGTATCATGATTGTCTACCAGTGTTACCGAGTGCAGCGGATCTTCTTTTGTAAGGGTTTCATCGAAAATCCTTCTCAGATCATATGAGTTTCCTTCAATGGATGCATTATGGAAATTATGATGCAGGGAACTGTCAAACAGGCTCATACAGCCTTCGGTAAAGGCAATGTATTTCTGAAGCAGCGGTAAACGTCCCGGTGCCCAGTATTCTCCTACAGCAAAAATATTTTTACCGGTATTGGAGCGCAGCATGGTCAGCCATTCTTTATAAAAGTCATAAGAAATATGTTTCACGGCATCAAGCCTTACGCCGTCAAAATCCGTCTGGTCAAAATACCATTTCCCCCAGTGGTTGAGCTCTTCGCGGACGTGGGGATTTCTGTGTTCAATATCATTGAACATCAGGTAATCGTAATTCCCTTTTTCATCATCAATCATCTCTTCCCAGCTGTCGCCGTATTCAGATTTGATTTTATAAATATTTGAGTCCATGCCTTCTGCATAGTCTACACCGCTGAAACAGGTAAAAGTCCACTCAAAATCAGAATATTTTTTATTCCTGCCCGGAAAATTAAACTTTGTATACGATTGAATGTCGAACTCATCAGAGATAATTTTTTCCCTGTCCTCTTCATCTACTTTTACGACTTTGAACGTTTCCAGTTCATCACCGCCGCCTTTATGGTTAAGGACAATGTCCACAATTAACTTGATATTGCGTTCCTTAAGCGCTTTAATGGCACTGAGGTAATCTTCCTTCGTACCGTATTTTGTGGCTACAGTATCTTTCTGGTCAAATTCCCCAAGGTCAAACAGGTCATAAGTATCATATCCTACAGAATGTTTACCGCCGGCAGCCTTGTAGGCGGGCGGAAACCATACCGATGTAATTCCGAGTTCTTCTAAGTGACCGGCTTCTTTTTCAGCCTGTTTCCACAGTATTCCGCCTTCTTCTATATACCAGTGGAAATACTGAATCATCGTTTCATTCATAAATTGTAAAATTGGTTTCCGCAGTATAGAGAAAAAATCAGACCATCAATCCTCAAACTCGGAAAATGGGATTTTTAACTGTACGGAAACCAGTTTTTTTTCTTCTGTATTAAGATGAGATAGGGACAAGCCCAGCAGGCGTACAGGCTTGTCAAAAGGGCGGAGTTCCCAAAGTTTTTTACCGGTATTGAAATAGTGTTCAGGAGACGAGAAATATGTTTCCCGTGTAATGCTCCGGGTGAAAAGTGAAAAGTCTTTGTATTTGATTTTTAATGTTAACGATCTTCCCTGAATATTGTTTTTCTGCAGGCGCGTATGAAGCTCCTCACTTAAGCTCTGCAGCTTTTCGTTGATCTGCTGCTCATCAAAAAGATCTTCAAGGAAGGTGCGTTCTACCGCTACGCTTTTCTGGATGCGGTGCGGCTTTACTTCGGAAGTATGGATGCCGCGGACCACATTGTAATAATACGCTCCTGATTTCCCGAATATTCTTGTAAGGTCTTCCGCCGATCTTTTCTTCAGGTCTTTGCCTTTATAGATGCCCAGGCTGAACATTTTATTGGCGGTAACTTTCCCCACGCCGTAAAATTTTTCAACAGGCAGCTCTTCAAGAAAGCCCTCCAGTTTATCAGGATGAATGGTTTTCTGCCCGTTGGGCTTATTGATGTCGGATGCTACTTTGGCTAAAAATTTATTGACGGAAATCCCTGCCGAAGCTGTTAACCCGGTCTGTTCAAAGATCTTACGGCGGATTTCCCGCGCAATTTCGTTGGCAGATGCTATTCCCTTTTTATTTTCTGTAACGTCAAGATACGCTTCGTCTAGAGAAAGGGGCTCCACCAGATCAGTATATTCATAAAATATTTCACGGATCTGCCTGGAAATTTCTTTATACCGCGGAAAGCGGGGGGATACGAAAATCAGTTCAGGGCATTTTTGTTTTGCGGTTTTGCTAGGCATGGCGGAACGGACCCCGAATTTCCGGGCTTCATAACTGGCTGCGGCTACCACGCCACGGTGCTGCCCGCCCACGGCAATAGCCTTTCCCTTTAAGGAAGGATCGTCATGCTGCTCTACGGAAGCATAGAATGCATCCATATCAACATGAATAATTTTGCGTACCGGAAAAGAAGAATCCATACCGCAAAGATATGGATTCATTATTTTTTATCAGGTAGTGGGAAGCGTGATTTAGATTTTAGGCATCAGTTTTAATTGAGCTTTGCTCCTACATTAAGATACTTTTGAATAAATTATTTCAAGAGCCGGTCAATCGCAGCCTGAATCTCCGGGTCTTTCGGGGAAATAGCGTAATATTTGGCAATGGCAGATTTCTGATCGATCACCATGTATCTCGGGATCCAGTTAAGGTCAACATAGTTATTGAAGTCATTTTTCCAGCCTTCGACAAACCAGTAATTTTCTTTATCCTTCATTTCAAAACGCTCCAGGCTTTTATCAAAACCTTCTTTTGAGCGGTCCAGGGAAAGGAAAATAAAATCAACATTCTTGTTGTGTTCTTCCAGTTCTTTAGCTTTTGGCAGTGCTTTAAGACAGTCTCTACACCATCCGGCCCAGAAGTCAATAACGAGCACCTTTCCTTTATGCTGCTCCAGAATCTCCCGGATGGATATGCTTTTTCCTTCTTCATCTTCCAGTTTCTGGTTCAGGGCTTCCTTAGAAAAACCGGTCTTCAGAACTTCTGGGGTCTGCTGCGAACAGCCAAGACCGAAAATCCCCATCATTAAGAGCAACAGTAACTTTTTCATTTTTCAGTTTCATTTATGCAAATCTAAGCAATGGAACACAATTGAAGACTGATTTCCGGTGAATTCGTGAAATTGATAGTATTGAAGATTTCTATGGAAGAATCTGATATGCTTTTACCAGGCCTTTCACCAGGCTGATTACATCCGGCATGGCTTTATTGGCAGCATTCAGCACTTCTTCATGGGAAACGGAGAACGCGATGTCCGGGCCGCCCAGGTCGGTAATCACTGAAATACAGAAAACATCCATTGCCATGTGCCTGGCTGCGATTACTTCAGGAACCGTACTCATCCCGACCATATCGCCACCAATGGCCTTGATCATCCCGTATTCTGCAGGGGTTTCAAAAGTCGGGCCCTGTAAGGCTACGTAAATACCCTGGTGGATCCTGATATTGTTTTCGGCAGCCACCTGTTCGGCTGCGGAAATCATCCTCCTGCTGTAAGGTTCGCTCATATCCACGAAACGCGGACCTAAAGCATCAATATTCTTTCCCCGGAGCGGATGTTCAGGCATCATATTGATGTGGTCTTTTACAATTGCAATATCGGCAATACGGTAATCCGGGTTTACTCCGCCTGAAGCATTGGAGAGAATCAGGTTTTTAATGCCCAGCAAATGAAAAACCCTGATCGGGAAAACAACGGTCTCCATGGAATGGCCCTCATAATAGTGAAAGCGGCCGCTCATCATCAGGACTTTTTTATCTTCCAGCATCCCATAGATCAGTTTCCCGCTGTGGCCGGCAACGGTAGTTTGCGGGAAATTAGGAATAACACTGTATTCCAGGGTATGGATGGCTTCCACCTCATCCTGAAGTTTGCCGAGCCCTGAACCTAAAACGACGGCAAAATCAGGCGTATCCTTAATGATGCTTCCGATAAAGCCGGCGGTCTCTTTAATTTTTTCTAACATAATCCAGGATAATTTGGTTAAACTCTTCTTTTTTGTCGATGATTACATTGATCGGCCAATAATAGACAAGATCCCTGAGGGAGTCGAAACTTTTCAGACGGACATAGTCTTTTTCGGTGGTTAAGATTAATTTATAGGCTCCTAACTTTTTGTATTCTGCAATAATTTCCTTGATATCGGTATCAGAAAAATTATGGTGGTCCCTGAATTTTAAATGCTTTACCCTTTGTGAGAATCTGGCAAGATGGGCCAGCAGAGGTTTCGGGTTGGCAATTCCAGTAATCAGAAGGATCTCATAATAATTCAGATTGTTATCAGGAAGCATCTTCTCTCTTCCATACACATTTTCGTCATAACCGATGGAGGAGAAGAAGACCTTTTGGCTGCGGCCCGGACGGATTCTCGAAATATAATACTGTTTGGTTTCTTCTGTCAGTTCATCAGGGCATTTGCTTACCATGATGATATCTGCCCGCTGTACGCCGGCCCGGGATTCCCTGAGGTCACCGGCAGGCAGGAGGTGATCTTTGAAATAAGGATCATTGAAATCCGTCATCATGATATTGAATCCGGGACTGATAGCTCTGTGCTGCATGGCATCATCCAGCACCAGTACATCCAGGTCCATATCTTCAATCACTTTTTTTGCTCCCGGAACCCTTTCTTCAGACACGGCGATGACAAAACGGTTTTTGAAACGCTCAAAGAGCTGCATGGCTTCATCGCCTACGGTCTTGTAGTTGCTTTCATAGTTGGTAACTGCGTAGCCCTTTGTCAGTCTCCCGTATCCTCGGGAAAGCACAGCTGTTCTGTAGTATTTGGCTAAAAACTGGGCAAGGTACATCACCATCGGCGATTTTCCGCTGCCGCCCACGGAAAGATTCCCCACACAGATGATCGGGGTCCTGAATGATGTTGATTTAAAAATCCTCAGGTCATACAGGGTATTCCGGATACCCGTTACCATGTGATAACCCAAAGAAAAAGGATAGAGATACCATCTTTTCATACCTTACAAAAATAAGAATTTTCGCATGGATTTGAACCGTTATAGTAGCTGATTTTGTATAATTATTTAAAAAAGTATATGCATGATGAGGATTAATTGGATATTTTTGTGCCTTATTATACAGCATTGAGATATTGTATTGAATTTTCCTACAACGGTAAAAATTACTTCGGCTACCAGGTACAGCCGGACGCAGTTTCCGTGCAGGAAGAACTGGAGAAAGCACTTTCCACGATTCTGAGGGAAGAAATTAAGACCACAGGCGCAGGAAGAACAGACACCGGTGTGCATGCAAAAAAGATGTTTGCCCATTTTGATACCGGAACAGCATTGGATGAAACCCTTTCCCGGAAGCTGAACAGCTTTCTTCCGCCTGATATTTCAGTGAAGAGGATCTTTAAGGTAAAAGATGATTTCCATGCCCGTTTCGATGCAACCTACAGGACCTATGAATATTATATTTCACTGGATAAAAACCCTTTTACCCGGGAATCTGCATGGCAGCACTGGAAAAGGAATCTTGATCTGGATAAAATGAATGAAGCCTGTAAAATTTTATTTGAATATGAAGATTTTACAAGCTTTGCCAAGCTGAAAACCGATAACAAAACCAATATCTGCAAAATTTACAAAGCAGAATGGGAACAACACGGAAGCGAATTGAAATTCACGATATCAGCCAACCGTTTTTTACGCAACATGGTAAGGGCTGTTGTCGGGACTATGGTTGAGGTCGGCCTGGGAAAAATAAAACCTGAAGATTTACGCAGCGTCATTGAAGATAAGCACCGAAATTCGGCAGGGACTTCCGCACCGGCACACGGGCTGTTCCTGGTGGATGTGGGTTACGAGTTCTGATCATTCTTATTAGTTCGGTAAAAATGCAATTAAAAATCAGTTAAATAGTTTAGAAGCAATGCAGAAGATGCATAAGCTTAACTGTCGGAAAATAATTTATGTTATGCTCTGAAACCATCTATGCTGTAAATAACAGCGATCTGTATTTTTCTATAAGGAATTAACCCGGTTGTAAAGGCTGGCAATTTATAAAGTCTTATTTTTGCAGAGCATTTTATTTTAATTCTTTTTTCCAATTCATATAATGAAACAACAAGATACCTGGGGAATTGTAAAAAGGCTGTTCTTTATCGGAATGAAGTTCCGGTCCTGGTTCATCCTTACGCTGATTATCTCCATTATACTGGCCATGGTTTCCACCTACAGGCCGTACCTTACCATGGAAGTAGTAGATAATGATATCACCAAGCTACAGGATAAGGCACTGATGATGAAACACATCTACATCCTGGTAGGGCTGGTGTTTGCCGAGACGGTTCTGAACTTCTTTCTGGTTTATTTTTCCAATTATATTTCACAGAATGTAATCCGGGATATCAGGCAGCGCCTTTACAACAAGCTGATCTATTTTAAAACTTCATTCTTCGATAAGACTCCGATCGGGCAGCTGGTGACCCGGGCTGTCGGAGATGTGGAAACCATTGCTACCGTATATACCGACGGCTTCCTGATGGTGTTCGGGGATGTGCTGAGGATTGCTTTTGTACTGGTGATGATGTTCAATACGAATGTGCACTTAAGCTATATTACACTGGCTATTTTACCTTTAATGGTTCTGATCACGAGATTTTTCCAGAAAAGGCTCAAAAAAGCTTTCGGGGATGAAAGGAACTGGACATCCAACCAGAACTCATTTGTTCAGGAAAGACTGGCAGGAATGCCGATCATCCAGGTATTCAACAGGCAGGCATCTGAATTCAGAAAGTTTGATGATATCAATATTACCTTAAAAGATGCATTGCTGAGAACGGTTTTCATCTTTTCGCTGTTCTTTCCGGTTGTAGAACTGATCTCTTCGCTGTTTATCGGATTTATCCTTTTTTATGGCGGTTACATTACCATCAGTGCAGGGGTGGTGATTGCATTTATCCAGTATATTTCAATGCTGATCCGTCCGTTAAGGCAGATTGCGGACCGTTTCAATAATATCCAGAGGGGTATTGTGGGAGCGGAGCGGGTACTGGGACTGATGGATGAAGAAAATTCAATGCCGAATACCGGTACGGTTCAGAAAGACCATTTTGACGGGAAGATAGAATTTAAAAAGGTACATTTTGCCTATGATGACAAGCAGGAAGTGCTGAAGGGTATTGATTTCAAAGTGAATCCGGGAGAAACGGTTGCCATTGTAGGGGCTACCGGAGCCGGGAAATCAACGATCATAAGCCTGATTACCAGATTGTATGATATCAATTCCGGGAATATCCTGATTGACGGTGTAGACCTGAAAGACTATGAATTGTATTGCCTCAGAAGCCATATCGGAGTAGTGCTGCAGGATGTATTCCTCTTTCACGGAAGCATTTTTGAAAACCTGACATTCGGGGATAAAAGCATTACTTTAGAGCACATCAAAGCCGGGGCAAAGGAAATTGAAGTGGATGAATTTATCGAAAGCCTTCCCGGAGGGTATGATTATGTGGTAAGCGAAAGAGGTTCTTCCATTTCTCTCGGGCAGAGGCAGTTGCTTTCTTTCCTGAGGGCATATTTATCTGATCCTAAAATTTTAATCCTGGATGAGGCTACATCTTCCATTGACCATGAAAGTGAGAAGCTGATCCAGCGCGCCACAGAAAAAATTACCCAAAACCGGACGTCGATTATCATTGCCCACCGCCTTTCCACCATTGAAAAAGCAGATAAGATTATCGTTATGGAGCACGGTAAAATTGTGGAAGAAGGAAAGCATCTTGAGCTTTTGGATAAAAACGGCTATTACGCAACGCTTTATAAAGCCCAGCTGAGGCATGAAGTGGAACTGGACGCTGAAGAAAGAAAATAAGTCTTTATTCAACAATATACAAAAGCAGCCTGGAAAATTTTCGGGCTGCTTTTGTATATTAATTATCGATTTAGGGCAATTTACCATCTCATGAAAATGTTCTATGTGGAATCATACGATCTTCTAATATTAACAAACCTTAATATTAAAGGCCGGGTAGTGTAATATTTGTGGATAATGTTAACTCAATGTTAACGGAATATTATATTTATATGAATAAATTCACTACCTTTATGGTAAAATTATACAATATCAACAGCATTTGGTAAGATGTTTGATGTTAATATTAATTAAAATCCAAAAATATAGATGAAGAATATACAAGATGAATTTCAGGTTTTTAAAGACGAACTCAGAAAATTGAATATTGAAGTACAGGAAGTAGTAAAAGTAGGGAATGGGAGTATGGATTTCCATGAAGTATTTTACAAGTCGCCAAGGTACGAAGATGTGAAGAGCGTATATGTTCAGCGGCATAATCTGGACAATATCATTGCAAAATTTAAGCAAGCCTATCATTAAAAATAGAACGCGCGGCTCAGATTTCTGAGCCGCGCGTTTTTATGGTCTGCTAATCCGTACCTTATTCAATAAGCTTATTTTTTGTTTTGAAATAATGATAAGAAACAAGATATTCCTGCTTCGGATAAAGACAAATAGATTTTATGTATTGCCTGTTGCACTGTAAAAAATGTACAGGACTTCCAGATAATCTTTTTAAAATCGATACCCTAAAGACAACCCGCTTCTGAAGCCGATCCACGGGCCGTCAATCATCACCCTTGCTCCGCTGGCATTGGTTTCTACCGTATAATTGACATATGGAACATCCAGGTCTTCTATTTCACGTTTCAGCTGCGCCTGCATATCAGGAGTGAGCACCACATCGCTGGTCATGGTGAAATCGCCTTTTCCGGCTCCGTAATGAGCTCCTGCAATCCACAGGTCAAGGACCAGATTCCTGCTGCTGGTCAGGAAGAACTGTACCCCAACCATTACTCCGCCGCTGTTTCCGTTGGTTGTTCCGTTGCCTTTCAAAGGGATCTGGAAAGTAGCTCCGCTGAGCGTATAATCATAATAAAAATCAAACGTATTGGATGTTATTTTGGAATACCGGTAATAAGGAGCGATATAGAAACCTTTTCCATACCCTGCACCAAGGTAAAAACGGGGTTCAATAGTGAAATTGAAGGATTTTATCTCAAGGTTCTGAAATCTCCGCTCATCTTCATCGTTCAGAAAAGAATTAATGAAGGGAACTTTTCCTTCCGGCATGGCACCGAACCCCATGTTCAGGGAAAACCATTCGGTAAAGGCCCTTTCATAAGAAAGGTTGATATTCCTGAATGCATAAGCGGTTACATTCGTCTTGATGATGTTCATTTTTTCCGATGGCGGATCTGCTGTTTCCTGTGCATTAAAGGCTGAAAAAATAAAACACGGAATGAGGATAAAGTATTTTTTCATAAGGTCAGTATTTTTAGTCTTGTGTATTTTAGCAGAAGCAAAAAATGGGCAAATACACGCTGAGGTGAAAAAATAAATTCCCGTTTACAGATCTTTGGCAGATAAACCGGAATTTTTAATTGAAGAGTAATGTAATGAACAAGGCTCATTGCCTGTCATTATTAATAGGATTCAATTTACAAAAATGAAAAAAATACTATGTTCCGTCCTCCTTGTATATGGAGTTCTTGTGTTATCACAGGAAAATGCAAAGAATGATACCGTTGAAAAAACCGGTATGGCAGAAATTCAGGAAGTTATTTTAAAAGCACGGCATAAAAAACAGTTTGCAGATAAAGCAGTGTATACGTTTGATGAAAAAGCCCTGGAAAAAGCCCGTTTTGCAAAAGATCTGCTGCAGACCCTGCCGGAACTGCAGATTGATCCGATAAACAATACTTTGAAAAGCACAAAAGGCGGAACCACATTGTTCTTAATCAACGGGATTGAAGCCACGGATATGCAGATGCGGAGCGTTACCCCTTCTGAAGTGGTAAAGGTGGAGTATTATGACATTCCTCCCGCAAGGTGGGCAACCAGAGCGGATGTTGTCGTGAACCTGATCACACGTTCTGTGGAAACGGGCTATGTTTTCGGCACCGATGTAAGCACTGCCCTCAGTACAGGTTTTGTAAACGGGACGGCATATGCCGGTTTAACCAAAGGGAAAAATAATTTCGGACTGGAATACTCAATTAACCTAAGGGATTATGACAACCGTAAAGTGAACAGCATCTATGATTACCTGCTGGATGGCAGCCATTACCGTACGGATGAGAACAAGACAGACCATTTTGGGTACACTTCCCAGAATATAGCATTGCGGTATACAAGGATGGTTCCGGATCAATATGCTTTTCAGGCGAAATTGGATATGGCTATCCTTACAAGTTTTAACAAAGGAACCGGACAGAGTATTTTTACAAAAGATGACCTGACGGAGGAACATGCCATGCTGAAAAACGGATCCTCCGATTATGCGACACCGACTCTGGATTTGTATTTCTCCAAAAATACAAGTGAAAAAGACGAGTTCAGCATCAATATCGTCGGATCAAGCTTTAAAACCAATACGGCAGAGCTGGCAAAAGAATGGGTAGTTTCGTCCGGAGCCCCGGTTTTTGATAATGACATGAACCTTGAAACGATGCAGACCGGTATTGTAGGTGAACTGGCTCACACGCATACTTTTCAAGCCGGGAAACTGGCATCGGGGTACAGGGTTTCAAATACCAGTATTTCCAATGACCTTCAGAACCTGGCCGGCTTTTCAGCATACAGCGTAAATTATCTGGAACAGTATTTTTACACTGAATTTTCAGGCAAGCTCAGGAAATTCAGCTACAGGATCGGGGCTGGCCTCACGAACATCCACAACAAAAGCGCAGAAAATACTTTTGACCAGTGGTCTTTTACGCCCAAGGTAATCCTGGGTTATCAGCTGAAGGACAATCAGAGTCTCCGCCTGACAAGCAGTTACCGGCCGGTAAGCCCGTGGAGTGCCGCTTTAAGCAGCAATATTGTACAGATGGCTCCGAATATTGTGCAGAGAGGCAATCCGTTTTTAAAGTCCCAGCAGATATTTGCCAATAATTTCATTTATTCACTCAACAATAAATATTTTGATTTTAATGCCAATGTGTTTTACAGGTATACGGACCGCACCATCAATCAGTATTATGTTTCGGATGAAAATTTCGGGTATGCCCTGACATATGAAAATGCCAGAAATTCACAGCAGCTCGGGGTGCAGCTGTCGGGTTCCTATAAACCTTTCGGGAGCAGCCTTTTGGTAGCCAAGCTTTATTTGGCACCGGCCACGGAAACCATCAGGACGAGCAGCGGTGCTTTGATTAAGAATAATTATCTGGCCAATAATTTTGTCCTGTCTTCGGAATATAAATCTTTCAGCCTGCAGTATCAGCTCAATATTCCGGTATATACCCTGAACGGCGCTTTTTTGACCACCAATGAAAACCAGAACCATGTTTTTGCCAGCTATAAAAAGAAAGAATGGACCCTGACAGCCGGGATGTACTGGATCGGGATGCCTTCAGAATATAAGACCAAAAGCCTGCCGGAAAGCCTGGTAGATTACAGCCGTGTAAACCGGATCATGAATAACAGATCCATGTTTATTTTAGGCTTCAGCTATGATTTTTCAAAAGGCAAAAATACCGATCTTCAGAAGAAATTGAATAACTCAACCGCACCGACCGCAACGTTTTAGATTTCATTCCGTTAAATGAAAAATCCGCTCAGAAAAATTTCCGGGCGGATTTTATAATTATATTTATATTGATTAAAAATCTGAATTCTATTTTTTGATAAATTTAGAAGTCTGTGTTTTGGAGTTGTTTTTTCCTGAAACTTCAATGAAATAAGAAGAAGGAGGAAGGTCTGATACCTGTACTTTTCCTGATTTCACATCGGAAGTCTTGATTAATTTCCCATCCAGGCTGTAGATCTTTGCCGTTGAATAACCGTCGGCATCTCCTGTGAAACTGACGAAATCCTGAGCCGGGTTCGGATATAGTTTTAATCCCTGCTTTTTAGCGGCAAGTTCCCCTGTTGAAAGCAGGGCGGCACTTAATGCCTGTGCTCCCTCTGTAGACTGGTTATTAATGCCTGCAAAAGGAACATTAACTACCGTCTGTATCGTGGTCAGCAACGGAAATTTGTAGGTACTGCTGTAGTACGAGTAGGATGTATTGGTAATGGTGCCTATCGGAAAAATGAAATTCGTGTCATTCGGTAAGTGAAGGTTGAAATTCTGAACGGATTTTACCCGCAGCACATTGGTAAAAGTGGATGATCCCAGAATAAGGGTTCCTGAAGCATTAGGATTGATGGTGATGGTCCCCTTGCAAAGCCCGCTTGCCGCAGTTGATGAAAATGTTCCCTGTGCCTGGTCTGTTTCCGTAGCAGTGGTGTATTGGGTAGGGTAGCTGATAAAAGTCCCGTTGTTTACAGATAAATTCAGCGTGGCATCAGATGTTACCAGGCCGGTGATTTCCAGTTTGGAGGCCGTCTGTTTGTAATATACCGTATTTCCGCTGCCGGTCATCTTCAGGGTAGAACCCGGGAAGGTGGAGACTTCGCTTGCCGTAGGCGTGGAATATACAGTTGAAGATGCTCCTCCGAATGTCAGGGAACCGTTCTGAAAAGTAGCGTTCTGTCCGGTAGCAGAATTATCCGGAGTTCCTGTTACGCCCAGATAACTTACGCTTTCTCCGGGCACGGGGTCATTAAAAGCTTTCGTAAGGATGGTCTGAGCCGATAGAATACCTGCAGAAGCAAGCAGAATGAGTAAAGAATGTTTCATATTTTTTTTCCAAAGATAAGCAAAAAAGGAGCTGTGGTATTCAGGTATTCTACGGATTTTTCAGCTGTAAAGCAATGATTCAAAATATGATGAATTGTTTTGTTTGAGATTTCCTTTGTACAATTAGGTTTTAAGCCTGATGGCTGCATTGGGCTGATCATTTTCGGAACGATTAAAAATTTTTACTAATTTCTGGGAAGCATTCACAAAGGCAATAAAAACGCAGAGTCCGAAAATTTCATGATCGGTAAAATATTCTCGGAGCATATCAAAGTGGGCCGGCAGGATCGACTTATGATCTTTACAGAAAAGTTCGGCAAATGCCACGGCTACGGAAATTTTTACCTGTGACGCATTAAAATCGGGCTTGCCGGCTTTTACCATACAATATTCGCAGCCGTTTTCGAAAGCCATGGCCCTGCGGATCTGCTCTAGCATATCTTTGTCTGAAGTTGTGCCTGCCCATAGTATTTCTTCCAAAATATTCCATTGGTTCAGAAGGGCAGTATTGTGCCCGATCAGTTTTTCAAAAGGAGTGGCTCCGTTTTCGGAAAAAGAAATTGTTGTCATTTCTGTTGTTTTACTGATACAAAATTCATCAATATTTCATCAGGTAAAAAACGGATTTAAAGGTTAAAATCATAAATTTTCCTTGAATTAGTGGTGTTTTAAATTTTTTTCAGTGAAAATAATGTTGGATGATTTTGATTACCGGATTTTACAGATCCTGACCGAGAATTCCCGGTTGAGTTATGCGGAAATAGGGCGTATAATTTCCCTGTCCCAGTCGGCCACCAAAGGGAGGGTGCAAAATCTTCTGGAAAGTGGAACCATTAAGCAGTTTACAGTTGAGGTCGATCATGAGAAACTGGGCTATCCGCTGAAAGTAGTTATCAGTCTGAAGTTTAAAAATGATGAGTTCCGAAGGTTTATCAATGATGTGAATAAGTTTCCTGAAATCCTCAGCTGTAAAAGGGTAACGGGAGAATTCTGCCTGATTACGGAATGTATACTGAAAGACAGCCGCCACCTGGAGCAGCTTATTGACCGGTTGATTGCCTATGGTATTCCAACCACAGCGATCCAGCTTTCTGAAATTGAAACGAAACCTTTTCTTACGTAATATTTACAGATAGGATATTAAAGAATAGAGGCATTTCATGAGATCCATCCTGCCGATTTTTTCCAGGCTTCCATTTCTTTGTTTCTTTCCTCCAGATCTGCCGGAGGATGCCGGTTTTCTTTTTGTGCATGGTTTCTGATGATGATGGTCTGGTCTTCCAGCAAGTTAAGTCCGAGATCAGTTCGCCGCTCATTAACTTTGTGTATATCATCATACGGATTCGGGCTTAACTGTCCGTTTTCATCCCAGTCGAATTGGGTTCCGTAAAGCTGTGGCCTGCCTTCAAAAACCGCAATCCTGTCGGCCAGATATGCCATACTGATTTTTTCGGCATTGGTTTTGGGAATTGAATTTTCCAGCAGCTTCAGGCATTTCCTCATAAAATCCGGCATGCTGATGGAATGCTGTATGACCAGCCAGGCCGCTTCAGAAGCTTTATTACCTACTTTTTCAGCGGTAGGGTAGCCGATATGATCTATGATTTTATCCAGTATTTCCGCATTTTTTGTATGCCGCTTTTTCATCTCTTCATTATATCCCGCTCCCAACATGCCGGTTTTGATAAGCCGGTCTCTAAGTTCGAGATCAGCATTTTTAAGATAGATAATTTTTTCGGCAATACTTTTAAAATCCATTCTGTGTCTGTGTTTGCATCCTGTGATAAAGCAATCCTGTTTCAGATTTTCAGATTCTGATTATTCTGCCAGGTATGCTTTAAATTTATTCCAGCAGATCTTCATTGATAAAGTCATACTTTTTATCGATCAGCATTTTCAGGTAGTCTTCAAAGCTGTCTGCAATCACGCTGAATTCATCCGGATCATGCAGAAACCGTACAACCTGGCCTTTGGTGCCTTTCTCTGACGGACTGAAATCAATAAACAGCTGCGAGGTTCCGCCGTTGTTCATGCAGTCTGAAAAGTGGAGCCACTTCAGGTCTTTTGCCGTATCGGTGATTTTTTTGTCGATCTCCACTTCCTCATATTCCCGCTCGATATAATCCGAATAATATTTGACGGCCACATCATGGTTTTCAATCATTTCCCCTGAAGACAGGAGATAGTAAGGATATTCCTCCATATCGGAACCGAGAAAATAAAAAGCCATCTTTTCGCCTTCGTATTCACGCCAGTAGGTTCCGTCCACATATTTGAGAAGATCAAGTAAGGCATCAGGAACCTCCGGATAGATTTCCCTGAGTTTCTGAATATTTTCTCCGGTAAGGCCGTGCTTTATTTTTTCAAAATGTTCCCAGATCTCTTTTCCCTGATTTTCAAAGTAAGCTTTTTTCAGTCCGGTTATATACTGTTCTGCTGTCGGGTTCATATTTTATTTTTAAAATTAAGGATTTCCGGATATACCAAGCCTACATTTCCTTCTCAAAACGGAAACCCTGTGCCTGCAGATATTCGTCCAGTTCCACTTCAAACGGAAGGTAATAGCCATTCTCCAGGTCATAGACCGCGCTGCTTGAATCCGAAGCTTCCAGGAATCCCAGGATTTTTGACCGGGTTTCTTCTTTCGCTTTTTTCCAGCACTGCCTCAGGAATTCATGTTCCAGCCCGGATTGGTTTTCCCAGTAACCGGTGGTATCCAGCCTGTTGTCTGCATTGAGGTGCCCTTCATAATAAACATCATTTTCATCCAGAACTTTCCTGCAGAGATCCTGAAGGTCTGCAAGACTGTAATCCCCGAAACCATGCTCTTTCAGGTGCAGTTCTGCGATATGAACCGTTTTATCGGGGGCATAATATTCATAATTCGGCATGGCGAAAAGGAAGCTCAAAGGGCTGGCGGCGTAATAATACAACCCGATCACTTCCACTTTCCTGTCATCTTCCCTGAACGTACCGGTTGAATTCAAAACCTTAACCAGGAAATCAGTGACTGTTTTTTCTCTGGGAAAAAGAATGGTTTCCTGAAATGCTTCGTCTATTTTCGCTTCTAAATTCTTCATGCGTTGTTTTTTTGTAGGGTAAAAATAATGAAAACGGTTCTGTTTTGTAGTGTTTCACCACAATTAAATATGTGATGGCCGGTTTTTCCTGAAAAATAAAAAGCCGCTCTACCAACGCAGAGCGGCGGTAGATTATATTTGCTGATCCCGGACTAAATTAAAAAAATAAGGTTTCTGATATCTACAGTTGTACCCGGAGGGTTTGGAAGTTACCAACAGGCATGTTTATGACCAAACGCAGTTGCAGGAAGTTACAAACAGGTGTGTTTATGATTAAACGCAATTGCAGGAGATTACAAACAGGTATGTTTATGATTAAATGCAGTTGCAGGAAGTTACAAACAGATGTGTTTGTAATTAAATGCAATTGCAGGAAGTCTTGCGCAGGTTGTTTGAGACCACCGGAGAGCTCCGGAAGTTACAAACAATACTGTTTGTAATCAAATGACTCCTCCGGAAGTTCCCTGCAGGTTGTTTAAGACCACCGGAGGGCTCCGGAAGTTAGAAACAACGCTGTTTGTAATCAAATGACTCCTCCGGAAGTTCCCCGCAGGTTGTTTGAGACCACCAGAGGGCTCCGGAAGTTAAAAACAACCCTGTTTGTCATGAAATGATTAATAAATCCAGATGCCGATAAAATCAGTTACTCTTTTTTCTGATGATCAAGAGTAATGGTTATTTTATTTTTTCTCTGCTGCACTTTAATGGTCTGTCCGTGCTCAAAGCCGATATCCTTCAGCCATTTGCCGCATAACCTTATTTCAGGAAGTATGTCAGGACGCCAGGAATTAACACGATCAGCGTATTTTCCATACACTTTCAAATGCCGGTCTTTCTTATGTCGAAATTTTTTTTCTTGCTCCATCATGATAATTTATTGATGTAAAAGTATAATTAATACTAATATTGTGCAAATAAAAACGCATTAAATTATAATTATTAATAGTTTTGGGATGATTTTCAGGTATTTAGAATTTTACGATATTTGCGGCAGAAGTAATAATTAACCACTGTGTCGAAAATCAATTTAAATAGAATAAAATCTGTCTTAGCCGAAAAAAATAAAACCAGTAAGGATTTAGCTAGTCATTTAGGGAAGACCGAATCAACTATTTCGCGTTGGTGTACCAATGAAGTTCAGCCTTCTGTTGAAACGCTTTATGAAATATCTAAATTTCTGAAAGTGGATATTCGGGAATTATTGGTGTCAACAAGTAATTGATAGGCCGACTAATCAGAAGTTATTTTATTCATGACTAAAGATCAGTTAAAGATAAAACTAGGGAAACGTATTGTCATGCTGCGTGAGCAAAAGGGCTGGAGCCAGTCTGATCTTGCCCGTGCATGTAATAAAGACCGTCAGGCTATTGAAAAACTGGAAAACGAAAAAGTGAATCCTACACTTTATACCTTGCTTGAACTGGCTAATGCTTTGGAAGTTTCTTTGCCGGAGCTGGTGAATTTTTCTTGATATGTTATTTCTCACGGATTGCAAATCCGCGAGATTGAGTTGGTGGATCTGAAGTGATGGGTTACATTTAATTTTAAGATGAGCACGAGCCTGGAAGCTCGCGCCAGCAGAGGGAATCCTTCCTCAAAAACTAATCATAAGATTAATTTTTTTCGAAATAACAGCAATTCATTTTTAGACAGTAATTTATAGTCAAAATCAATTTCTTTCCAAATCTTGATTAATTTTTCCTGTGCAAAACTATCATCTGAGACAACAACAATATGTTTTTCAAATTTCCATTGCGGTTTGCCAATTAAATCAAATTCCTTATCTATTCTTCTGGCGCCTGTAAGAATTGACAGAAAATCTACGTCTTCAGAATTTACATATTTCCTGCGAAGAATATTTGCTTTGATTTTTTCGATAAGTGAATGGATATAGTCCGGATTTTCTTCGCCGTTTTCAAACAGGCTCATCAGATAGTCATGTTCACGCATACGTTCTTTTCCTTCTTCAGTTTCGAACAGCTGGCAGATTTCTTCACTAAACCATTCCCTGGAACCCATTACCCTATACTCTTTTGTCTTCTTATCATAAACTACAGAGCCGGAACCAATAATATGTCCTCTTTCGTCATCGGGATCATATTCTTTGTGCGTCCAAAAATAGATCACCATATCTTCGGTGTCAAAATATCTGGAGATTTTAAAATCGGGACTTATTTCTTTTTCGATGATTTGCTGGGCATAATCTACATCGATCATAGGGATATATTTTAAATTAAGCTTTGAATAATAAAAACAATTATACTGAAAAGTTAATTGATTACAGATAAATATTTTCTTTTAGCAAGGCGTTTACGTTTATAGAATACATCCTGCATTTTTTAGGTAATAAAAGTATTTATCATTTTCTTCATAATCCATTTTCCGTCTTTCTCTTTTACCAGCAGGTAACCGAAGCCGATTCCGAAAGAAGAATCCAAGAACATCGATTCTATATACACGGTACGGTCGTTGAGATAAAGGGGATCTGAAAATCGGTAAATCCTATTCCGCTGTTTCGCTTCTTTTTTGCCGGCTAGCCTGATGTTTGAATTGATGGTTTTGTCCAGCAGGATGGAATCAAAAATGTACCGTTTCTGTTTTAAAAGATGTAAAGAATCCGATCTTCTCTCTTCCGGCCGGCTGTGATTTAAATCAAGAATACTGACAATATTTTTGCTGGAAAATGAAGGTGCTTCCACGTATTCTCCTGAAATTTATTTTACCGATGGAACATATACCGTTAATGGTTGAAGTTGGGGGTTTATTACATATTGATGATGACCTGATCCCCTGCGGGAAGATTCATCTTTCAGGACTGCATGCAGAATGTAGTTGAGTTCAGTGTTTTCCGCTTTTTTACTTTTGGAACAGTTGAACAGAAGAAGACCTGAAAGTACCGCCAGGAAAATACGGATCATGGTTTCTGCAAGTATTGCTCCAGTTTTGCCACCATGTCGTCTTTTTCCTTCAGCATTCTTTCATACAGGGTAATTTTTTCTTCGTGTAATTTTAGTACCTGCTCAATAGGATTAAAAATAGGATTATCATTTTTCTGATAGCCAATACCATGATCTCCAAAAGTATTTGCAATTACATTTACAGCCTCTTCCTCATCAAAATTCTGAAATGCTTCCACTGGAATTTTCAATACCTCAGAAATTTTTTTCAACAAAGGATCTGCTATCATTTCCTTCTGCTCCAAAATCGAAATCTTCTTCTGGTTCCAGTCTTCTCCCAGATCGAAAGCCAAAGCATCCTGCTTAATGCCCAGCATTTCCCGGAAACGCTTGATGTTCCTGCCCTGATGTATTTTTTTGTCTTGCATATTTGTGTGTTTTAACAAAAACAAATATAGGTAAAAGTTGAAGGATAAAAAATCTGCGGTTGAGGTAAAATATTCCGGTTTGTTTGTAATAAACAAGCAATAATATTTTTATTTGTGCTCACGTCAGGTTTATAAGGTATTTGTTTTTTTTGAAAGGCACGAGCGGGACGCTCGCACTAGCATGGGGAATTCATATAAAATCTAAAAATCTTCAATATCGCTAAATTCATCACCAAAATCTAATATGAAAGCTTTTTTAGCTAAATTCAGTTCAATTTTTAAGATATTTTTAAATTCTTCTCTAAAATCTTCTGATTTAAAGCTACTATTAGTAATATTAACATCTTTTTTAAGAACACATTGTATATAAGCTTTTATAAATGGATTTGAAAAATAATATCTATTTGAATTTTCATTGAATCGTAAAACTTCTGATCTTAAAGGAGAACAGAATTCATCCATATATTTTTTTAAATTATTTCCAATATAAGAAGGATCTATTACTTGAATAATTTCTTTAACTTCTAAAATTGAAAAATTTTCTTTGTCAACCTGAATGATTGCATTTAATAAATCTAATGGGTTTTCATTTTTTCTTTTATGAATAATTTTAGTAGCATGTTCATAAATAATTTTAAATGAATCAGAACTTTCTTCTAAGAATTCTTCCATTGCTTCATTAAAAGTATTTGATAAAATACTTTTTTTAATTGACTGAGTTTCTTTTATATTATTTAATTCACACATAAGTAAACATAAATTATGTGTAACAGCTGGTAGACCACTAGAATATGTACTAATTCTATTTTTAATAGCATCGTCAAATTCAATATTTAAATATTTTTCGCCATTAGAGATTATTCTTTTCAAATTTTGAATATCCATTAATGGTACTTCTAATTCTGCAATTCTATTTCGCATTTCAGGATCATACTGAACTACTTCTCTTGCAGAATTTACTGCCCCTAAAGCAACAATTTTCAATTTATTATAATCAGTCGAAGAATCCATAAAAACTTTCATGATTTGAGCCATTTGTTTTTTATGACTTTCCTCAATTTTGTGAAAATCCTCTATAACCCAGCATAAATTCTTAGCACCTATGTACTTAGCTAAATTTTGAGGAGTTATTGGTAATTCTACTGCACGTTTATGTGATATTTTCGTCTCAGACTTACTTTCATCCTTTATACCAGCTTTAATTAACCAAAAAGAGATATTTAAATCAAAGCTACCACTATCAGATTTGCTTTTACTTTTTTCAATTGGATAATAAACATCTAATTGATTAAATGCATCTAATATGATATCATTTATGGTCATTCCAGTTATACAATTAGTTTTGATATATTTTATCTGAGATTCTTTGAGCTTGTTTGTTAAAAGAGTAGTTTTACCAACACCTGAATATCCATATAAAATTATCTGTTTTCCAGGAGTTTTTAAAGCTCTTTCCAATCTTCTATTGATCTCATTTCTTTCAACAAATGTTATATCAGCAGGTTGACTAGGGGTAAAAATTTCGAGTAAATTATAAATAGTTTTTTCTTCTTTCATGTTATTATAGTTAGTACTCAAATATAACAAAAACCGCTCTACAAAAAGCAGAACGGTTTTAAATTTATCTGTATCGGTTAAGACTACATCATTCCCGGCATTCCGCCACCCATTGGCATGGCTGGTTCGTCTTTCTTCACTTCAGTGATTACACATTCCGTAGTAAGAAGCATTCCTGAAACGGAAGCTGCATTTTCAAGGGCAACTCTGGTTACTTTTGTAGGGTCGATGATTCCTGCTTCAAGCATGTTGACATACTCGTCGGTTTTTGCATTGTACCCGAAATCAGCAGTTCCTTCCGCTACTTTCGCTACGATTACGGAACCCTCACCGCCTGCGTTGGCAACGATTTGTCTCAACGGCTCTTCGATCGCTCTTTTTACGATTTTGATCCCTGTTGTTTCGTCTGCATTAATCCCTTGAAGATTGGTTAAAGCATCGATGGCTCTTACCAAAGCAACACCGCCACCGGCAACAATACCTTCCTCAACGGCAGCTCTTGTTGCATTTAATGCATCATCCACTCTGTCTTTTTTCTCTTTCATTTCCACTTCAGAAGCTGCACCTACGTACAATACGGCAACACCGCCGGCTAATTTAGCCAGTCTTTCCTGAAGTTTCTCTCTGTCGTAATCAGAAGTCGTGGTTTCCATCTGCGCTTTGATCTGGCTTACTCGGCCTTTGATCTTGCTTTCTTCACCGCCACCGTTTACAATAGTGGTGTTATCTTTGTCAATGGTTACTTTTTCAGCCGTTCCCAGCATATCCATGGTAATGTTTTCCATGGTGAAGCCCTGTTCTTCAGAAACTACGGTACCGCCTGTTAAGATCGCGATATCTTCAAGCATCGCTTTTCTTCTGTCCCCGAATCCAGGAGCTTTTACCGCAGCAATTTTAAGAGAACCTCTTAATTTATTTACCACCAAAGTAGCCAAAGCTTCGCCTTCCACTTCTTCAGAGATGATCAATAAAGATTTTCCTCCCTGTGCAATCGGTTCAAGAACCGGAAGCAATTCTTTCATGGAAGAGATTTTTTTCTCTACCAAAAGGATGTACGGGTTTTCTACCTCAGCCACCATTTTCTCAGGATTTGTCACGAAATAAGGCGACTGGTACCCTCTGTCAAACTGCATCCCTTCTACAACGTCTACCGTTGTATCGATTCCTTTTGCTTCTTCTACCGTGATTACCCCTTCTTTACCTACTTTCCCGAACGCTTCAGCGATCAAAGATCCGATGGTTTCGTCGTTGTTTGCAGAGACGGAAGCTACCTGCTTCACCATTTCCGTAGAATCTCCTACTTCTTTAGACTGCTCTTTAAGATTAGCCACCACTGCCGTTACCGCTTTGTCGATCCCTCTTTTCAGATCCATTGGGTTTGCCCCTGCTGCAACGTTCTTAAGGCCTTCTCTTACGATAGCCTGTGCCAGAACGGTAGCGGTAGTGGTACCGTCTCCTGCGATATCATTGGTTTTGGAAGCTACTTCTTTTACCATCTGCGCTCCCATGTTTTCCACACGGTCTTCAAGTTCGATTTCTTTTGCTACGGAAACCCCATCCTTAGTTACGTGGGGAGCCCCGAAAGATTTTTCAATCACTACGTTTCTCCCTTTTGGGCCTAACGTAACTTTTACTGCATTTGCCAATGCATCAACCCCTCTTTTTAAAGCGTCTCTAGACTCGATATCGAATTTTATTTCTTTTGCCATAATTTTTAGCTTTAAGCTTTAGGCGGTAAGCAGTAAGCTTTGCCCGCAAGCTGTTAATTATTATTTAATAATTTTTTTCTAAGTTGTATAAGTTTTTGTCTGATCAAGTTCAGTTTAGGATTAAGGCTGGCCAGCTGGTCTTCGGAAGTGAAACCTAAATCATAAGCAAGTAAAAGTAAATATTCGGTTTCATTTGTTGAACCAATACTTATTTCTAAAAATCTTGCAAATTCTTTGTCCGTAGATCTTCCGCAGCCTTCAGCAATGTTTGTGGGAATAGAGATTGATGCTCTCCTGATTTGAGAAGTCAATCCAAAAAGTTCTGATTTTGGAAAGTTTTCAGAAATGAGATAAATTTCCTTTACAAGTTCATGGGAAATTTTCCAGGTATCATATCTTTTATAGTCTCTCATAGCCTATTGCTTATAGCCTACTGCCTACTGCCCTTTACCCAATAATTCCTAAAAGATCACTTTCTTTCACAATTAAATAATCTTTTCCGTCCAGTTTTAATTCAGAACCTGAATATTTACCGTAAAGAACTTTGTCACCTACCTGTACCGTCGTAGGCTCGTCTTTTTTACCGGGACCCGCTGCTACCACGGTGCCTTCCTGTGGTTTTTCTTTTGCCGTGTCCGGAATAATAATACCTGAAGCGGTTTTAGTTTCTGCAGCGATCGGCTCGATCAAAACTCTGTCTGCTAATGGTTTAAAGTTTACTGACATAATATGTTTAATGTTTTAATTATTCTGTCTTGTAATTGGCTAAATGTATGCCATCACCGGTCTTTGTCTGAAATGGCAGAATTTTTACAGGCTAATGTGAAATTTTGGCAGATATTTGTTTGATCCGGGAATTGAAATAAATTGATGCAAAGGCCTTTTTTATTTGGAATTAAATGATATTTTTGCAGAATAATTAAGAAAACTGAGTTAAATGAGAAAAATTTTACTATTAGCTGCAATCAGCTTCTGCGGTACCGCTGTGTATGCCCAGAATATGGAAGAACCGGAATTTATCGGCGAATGCTTAATGCTGAAGCCGGATCACAGTACGGTGCTGTTGGAAAAACATGCCACACAAACCCGTTCTGCCATGAATGCGGGAATGGTGATTACCGGTTTTGGAAGTATAAGATCCAAACTGCAGATCGACGGCTGCTGTTCTGCTACAAAAGTAAAGTCAGGAGATGACATCCAGTTCATCGTAAGGGCTGTAGACAACAACACGGATCCGATGGCAATCATCAAAATTTTTGAGTTCGATTCCAACAAAAAATTCAGAAGAGCGGAGATGGCTTCCGTTAATACTTTTGGAACTACGAAAACGAATAAGCTGCATTATCTTGCTTTCACAGGAAAAAAATACGGGGAGAGCTCATACCTAATCACTTTAAAGGACAAGCCTCCGGGAGAATACGGAATTACGGTAACCAACCCTAATTCACTGGATGAGAAAAGTACCATTATCGCAACGTTCTCTATTCTTTAAAAATAAAAAACGGCCATTGAAATCAATGAGCCGTTTTTTTTATTAATTTTTCTTCCCTGCCGCCTGCATCGGGTTGACCCTGCCGCTGGAGGCACCTCTTGTGCTTCCGGCTTCTTTCTGCTTAAAGAGATCGAATTTAGAAACCTGGGTATTTCCGCCGTCGCTGCTCCAGAAATTGTTTGAAGTGTCAATATCAGCGGTTTCCCTCATCGGATCCAGCTGGATGGATTTCAGTTTTTTGTCGAAATAATAGGTCTTGGATGCCTTCTGCTCATTCAGTCTCCAGATCTGTGCAGAGGACTTATCCGTTGATTTGGTTCCGTCCTCAAAGGTGAACTCAAGGATCACCGGCATTACCAGCCCGCCTTTATTGGTAAAGTCAATCTGATAGGCCGTAAGGTTTTTAAATTTATCCTTTTCCTTTTGCGTTAACGGTTCGGTACCCTCAGATTTGAAGATGTATTCCTTGGTATTGTCTACTTTTTCCTGGCCTCTGTCATACCGGTAATAAAAATCCTGGGCTTCTTTGTCTTTATCTACGTAGAAGGTAATGTTTTTATCCGTTCTGTTCCTGATTTTAGAGATGTCTTCAAAATCATTCTGGGCAGGTTTGTCTACTTTATATTTTATCTCTTTAGTTTCCCTCGGGGCGGTATTTAAATCAGGGGCTGCAATGGTTACTTTGTCAATAGCGATGTCTACAGGATCCGTCCCGTAGAACCAGCCTCTCCAGAACCAGTCCAGGTCTTCACCGCTTGCGTCTTCCATGGTGCGGAAGAAATCAGCAGGTTCAGGATGCCTGAATGCCCACCTTTTGGCATAGGTTTTAAATGCTTTATCAAAAAGTTCGCGCCCCATAATGGTTTCACGGAGGATATTTAACCCTGTTGCCGGTTTTGAATAGGCATTCGGGCCGAACTGAATAATGTTTTCCGAGTTTGACATGATGGGTTCCAACTGGTCTTTCGGAAGCTTCATATAGTCTGTAATCGTCCAGGCCGGTCCTCTTTTGGATGGGAATTTATTGTCCCAGCGTTCTTCCGTAAGGTATTCCACAAATGTATTCAGGCCTTCATCCATCCAGCTCCACTGCCTTTCGTCTGAGTTGATGATCATCGGGAAGAAGTTGTGTCCTACTTCGTGGATCACCACGCCCAGCATCCCGTTTTTGATGCCTTCGGAATAGGTTCCGTCTTTTTCCGTTCTTCCGTAGTTGAAGCAGATCATCGGATATTCCATGCCGTTGGCTGCTTCTACCGATTGGGCAACCGGGTAAGGGTACGGAATTGTAAATTCCGAATAGGTTTTGATGGTGTGCGCTACGGCTTTTGTTGAATATTTACGGTATAAGTTATACGCTTCTTTTGGATAAAAGCTCATGGCCATTACCTTATTGTTGTTTTCAGGAATGGTAACGCCCATTCCGTCCCATACGAATTTTCTCGAAGACGTCCATGCAAAGTCCCGTACGTCATTGGCTTCGAAATTCCAGGTTTTTCTCTGTTTTGAATGGTTTTTTTCCGCTTTTCTGGCTTCATCCAGCGTCACAATCTCAACCGGCTCTGCTGCTGTTCTGGATTTATTATATCTCGCCAGCTGGTCAGGTGTCAATACCTGATCGTAGTTTTTACATTCGCCGGTTCCGCCTACCACATGGTCTGCAGGAACGTTCATGGAAACTTTAAAGTTCCCGAAAACCAGGGCAAATTCCCCGCGTCCGGTAAACTGGTGGTTCTGCCATCCGTGGAAATCGCTGTACACGCACATTCTCGGATACCACTGGGTCATGGTATACAGGTCGTTTCCGTCTTCAGCAAAGTTTTCATATCCGCCTCGGCCGCCCATTTTTATCCGGTTCGGGATATTGTAGTTCCAGTCGATTTTAAAAACAAGCTTATCTCCCTTTTTCAGGACTTTAGGCAGGTCAATACGCATCATGGTTTTATTGACGGTATATTTCAGAGGCGTTCCGGAAGCATCCGTTACTTTTTCAAGGTTCACGCCGTATCCGTTATCTGAAAGGGGCAATTCTGTCGGGCGCAGCTGCTGATCGTTGGATGCTTTCGGAAGGGTAGAGGAGGAAGGGAAATCCGCTTTTTTTACCGTCGACTGCTGGTTTTCGTCCAGCTGGAGCCAGATGTAATCCAGCTCATCCGGGGAATTGTTATAGTAAGTGATGGTTTCAGAACCTTTAAGGTTTCTTTTATCTTCATCAAGATATGCCGTAATATTGTAATCGGCTCTGTTCTGCCAGTAGCCGTGGCCCGGTGCTCCCGAAGCGGTTCTGTAAATATTTGGCGTAGGAAGGATGGTGCCCAGCTGTTCAAACCTGTTTCCGTGGTTGCTCCCCGGATTGTTCTGAATATTTTGTGCGGTGAAACCTGTATACGCAAATACAGAAAGGGAAAGTATGGCAACTTTTAATTTCATAACCGAAATTGTTTTAAGGATTTTCAAATATAATAATAAGTAGCTGAAAAGCCGGAAAAGTTTCAGCCTTAAAAAGGAATTCTTTCCAGCGTCATTTTTAATGATAAGGCAAAGACCCCTGAAGAAACAAAAAGTACCCAGTCTTTCTGGTTGACTTTAAAAACCTTAAGCAGGATAAACAGCAGGATTAAAATACCGAAAACAATGGCAATCTGCCCTAATTCCAGTCCGATATTGAAGCCCAGAAGCGGAACGGCAATACCCTGGCTCTTGGCAATCATCACCCTGGCGGTATTGGCAAAGCCCATCCCGTGGATCAGCCCGAAAACCAGGGCCAGGTAATAATTGGCTTTCATCAGCGTCTGCTTTTTATTTTTCATCAGGATGTTATCCAGTGAGGTAATGACAATGGTCAGCGGAATCAGGAATTCCACCCAAGCGGAATTGATCCTGACGATATCAAAAATACTCAGTGCGAGGGTAATGGAATGCCCGATGGTAAAAGCCGTAACCAGAATCAAGATTTTCTTCAGGTCATTAAAGGAATATACGGCAATTAAAGCCAGTACAAACAGCTGATGGTCCAGTGCATCCAGCGAAATAATATGTTCCCAGCCCAGGTTGAGGTAAAATAAAAAGTCCTGCATTGTTAAATTATTTTTCGAAATGCGATGATACAAAATTTATTTTAACTTTGTATAAAATCAAATTGATGAACCTTACAATAGAAATAGAAAACCAGGATGATTACCCCTTTATTAAAAAGCTTCTGGAAAGTTTAAAAGGAGTAAAAATTATCAATGCAGAATATGAAACTGTAGAAGGGCTACCTGTACATGTTTTTGAAAGGATTGAAGAATATGGAGCGAGTTTAAAGGATGAAGACCTTATTTCAAAAGAAGCGTTTTTTAAATATATTGACGGGGAAATATGCAGGTTGAATTCTCAAAAATAGCAAGGGAAACTTTATCGGATCATATCGCTTTTCTAGAAATTACCTGGACTTACCGGGAGATCAGAATTTTTCTTGAAGATGTACAGAGAATCGTAACCGATTTAGAGAAAGGGTATTATCAGCAATTTCAAAAATCGACAAAAAATACGCGAAGTGTTTTAATCGGTAAAAAACATGTAAGAATGTTCTTCAGAACAGAAGCCAAAGAAAGGATCATTGTTCTGCTTTTCTTTGACATGAGACAGGATCCGCAAAAAATAATTGATTTACTATAATGAAAAAAATATTTTTCCTGTTATTTCCCTTACTACTGCTTTGCTCTTTTACGAAAGCAAAACATCCTTATCATGTAGGATCAGTGGAGATTAACTATAACCCGAAGTCCAAAACTTTTGAAGTAACAGGACGTTTTTTTCTGGACGACCTTGAGAACGGACTGAATGAAAAATACGGGAAATCACTTCATTTTAATGATCCGAAATTTAAGGCACCGCTTCAGGAGGTATTTAAAAATTATGCTGCTGAATACTTTAAGCTTAAATCCAACAATACATTTCTCAAAGTAAACTTCATCGGTTATGAAGAAGACCATGAATCGGTAAATATTTATCTGGAATCTGAAAAAATTGACAGCCCCAAAAAGGTGGAAGCAGCCGTAAGCATTCTCTATAACCTGTTTGACGACCAGATGAATATTGTCCACATCATTGTCAACGGAGAAAGAAAAAGTGAAAGACTGACGTATCCAAACCGTTATTTATTCCAACAATTTTAGTTTTCCAGCTGTAAAAGTGCATTGATTCCTTTGGCATGTTCCAGCAGATCAGGAAAAAAATCGTCATAGCATTTTTGGAGCATATCTTTATGGTCCAGGAAAGCCTCAAATACAGGAATATCTTTATCTAAATATTTTGCCTTGTTCAGTACATTCCGCATGCTGAATTTGATATTCTGGTCGTAACGGTAATGGTAAAGCCAGTCGTCCTGTTCCATTTTTTCAAGCATCCTTCGGAAATTTTCAGGGAGAAATTCATAATGTTCATTCAGGACGCGGTAGACTTTCCGTGAATGGTCTTTCCAGCCTTTCAGTGAGTTTAAATGTAAATCATTGGCTACAAAATAATCCATTGCTACATCTACGAATGCTCCGGCATATAACCTTACCAGCGGTGCAAATGCTTTTTTGGCTTCATGGATCGCCGAATGGGAATCTGTGAACGTGTCAACGGCCCGGTGCAGAATGATTCCGTCCTGGATATCTTTCGGGAAAGAATACCGGTCTTTGTTCCGGATAAAATCTTCGAGGAACTGCCCGACAATCTGCCCGTCAGTGAAAGATAAAAAGGAATGGGCTAAATAATTCATAAACGAATATAGAAATTTTTAGTCAGAATCCTATTGTTACCAAGTGTTTCTACCCAAACTCCTCTTCCCGTTTCTGAATATTTAAAATCAATGGGTATTTTAAAGATTTCTTCTGAAGAGATCAAGCTAATCGTAAGTTCATTATTACTAACCAGACATTTTAATTGAACAGGAAATGAAAACGGATTCTGTATCTGCAGGTCTTTATAGCCATAGACAACCGTACAGTCCGATCCTAAAGGAGTAAAACGCTCATACTCTTTATAAATATCAATGGAATGATTAAATCTCTCAATGATTTTTAAACCAGACTGTAAAGCAAGAAAATATAAAATGGAAGAAAACTGACAGATTCCGCCTCCGAAATCACTTGAAATATTGTTGTTAATCAAATTTCTTCCTTCTTTAAAGCCATTGTTTTCAGTAGGTCTTCCAATCAACTTCCAGAAAGAAAAAACTTCATTGGGATTAATAATAAGATTGTTTATTTTTTCTCCGACAATTTTTAAATTATGAATTTTATTCTCATGAAACTCACTTTTTTTAATAATTTGGCGAAGTTCAATCTCATGTTTTCCAATTTTATCCAGGTTGTAATTTTTCGAGTAACAATATTGGTTTTTTCTTTCATCAAAATATCTTTGCAATAGTTTCAACTGCATTTTCCAATGATAGGGGAGCCATTTTCTTAACTGATGTTTCATCTCTTTTCCAAAATAGCAATGTGATAAGAAGCCCAGTTTTTTAGAAATGTTTTACACAATAAAATATCCAGAGGAAGAAAAAATTTTCTAAGGCTTTTAGGAATTCTGTGAATCGGGAACAGTAAAATTCCGGTCGTATTTTCTATTTTCCATCTTTTTTCGGATATTTCAGAAATCTCTTTTGGTGTAAAGCAGTTACTTGCATGCCAATCTTCCTGCGGAGAAACAACTTTCTGCCTTCTTTTAGTTGGATAATCGAAAATTAAAGTTCCTTTTTTATTCAGTTTCGAATAACATTCATTTAGAAAAGCTTCCGTTTCTTTTATGTTTTGATGCATGATTACATGAAAACAGAAAATACAGTTAAATTCATCTGCAAAGGGAATTTTTGAAATTTTACCTTTTAATAAAATTTTTCCGGAATGCTTTTTCCTGGCCATATCCAGCATTTCTTCACTGAAATCTGCTCCATGGGTTGCAAAATCCAGCAAGCGGCCAGTACCGCATCCCAGATCAAGAACTTTTGAATATTTTTTATCTTTGAAAAAAGACATCAGGAAATTTTTTTCCTGCCGATCGATATATTGACCGTAGGAATTCCCAAACCGGTTTTCATCATACGTTTTCGCAAGGTTGTTGTAATAATCCAGAATACCGGTTTTCATTATGGTACATTTGTGTGTTTGTTAAAAAAGCCTTTCGTGAAAATCCTCAATTTTGCTCACTTCTTCAATCTTGATCCCGAATTTCTTCTTCGGAAGTTTATTTAGATTGGAAATAAAAATCTTTTCATAGCCTAACTTTTCCGCTTCGGTAATCCGCTGTTCGGCCTGTGCGATCGGCCTGATTTCACCGCTCAGCCCGATTTCCCCTGCAAAACAGTAATGCTCGGAAATGGCAATGTCTTCATTGGAAGAAAGGATAGAGGCCACTACGGCCAGGTCCAGTGCCGGGTCATCGGTTTTAATTCCCCCGGTGATATTTAAGAAAACATCTTTTGCACCCAATTGGAAACCTGCTCTTTTTTCCAGGACTGCCAAAAGCATATTCAGCCTTTTTGCATCAAATCCTGTAGAGCTTCTTTGTGGCGTACCATAGACGGCCGTACTCACCAGTGCCTGGATTTCCAAAAGCATCGGCCGGTTGCCTTCCAAAGTAACGGCAACGGAGTTTCCGGAAAGTTCCTCGAATTTTTTAGTAATTAAGATTTCGGAAGGGTTTTTAATTTCCTTTAAACCCTGGGAAACCATTTCATAGATCCCGATTTCGGCAGTAGACCCGAAACGGTTCTTGTTGGCTCTTAATAAACGGAAAAGGTGGTTCCTGTCGCCATCAAAGTTCAGTACAACATCCACCATGTGTTCCAGGACTTTCGGTCCGGCAATCTGTCCGTCTTTGGTGATATGGCCGACCAGAAAGACCGGGACATTGTTTTCTTTGGCGTATTTGATGATTTCATTGGAACATTCCCTGATCTGGGAAACGGTTCCCGGTGAGCTCTCAATCAGCTGTGACTGCAGGGTTTGTATAGAATCGATGATGACGAAGTCCGGCTCCAGCTTTTTCGCTTCGTGAAGGATTTTTTCCAGCGAAGTTTCCGTAAAAAGAAAGCAGTTAGGGTTCTGGATATCCGTCAACCGGTCGGCTCTCATCTTGATTTGCGAGGCACTTTCTTCCCCGGAAACATAGAAGATTTTTTTCTTCATTTTCAGGGCTAACTGAAGAAGCAAAGTTGATTTACCGATTCCCGGCTCGCCGCCGATTAAGGTAACGGAACCTAATACAATTCCGCCTCCCAGTACCCGGTTCAGTTCCTCGGAAGGGGTTTTGATTCTCGGTTCTTCACTGGTTTCAACCTCAATGATGTTGATTACGTTTTGTTTTAATTTTGAAAACGGCGGTGTTTTGGATGAGGTCTTTTCAACGACTTCTTCCACCAAGGTATTCCATTCTCCACAGTTCTTGCATTGTCCCATCCACTGGGAGTACTGGGTTCCGCAGTTCTGACAGAAATATGCAGTTCTTAATTTTGCCATACTGTAAAATTATGAAAAAACTCAGCATCAAAGAATTTAAATAAATGATAAAACTACCATAGGTCAATGCCCAGTCATTATAATCAGTATACCTTTGTCTAAGATTAATTTAAAAAATATATACAATGAAAAAAGTATTCTTAACTTTTGTATTTGCACTTTTAAGTATTGTTGGTTTTGCACAGACCATCTGGCAGACAGACACGATGCATTCTTCCATAAATTTCAATATCAAGCATATGGGGATCAGCTTTGTCCAGGGAAGCTTTGATAAATTTGAAGGAAAAGCCGTAACGAAAGCCAATACTCTTGACAACGCACAGCTTTCTTTCGTCGTGGATGTAAACTCCGTCAACACAGCTGTTGAAATGAGGGATAAGCATTTGAAAAGTGCAGATTTTTTTGACAGTGAAAAGTTTCCGACCATGACATTCGAATCCAGTTCTTTAACAAAGGGTAAAAATAATATGTATACCTTAAAAGGGAAACTGACGATTAAAGATGTTTCTAAAGAAGTAAGTGTTCCGGTAACTTTTGGCGGGGTAACAAAGAACCAGCAGGGAAAAGAAGTAATGGGCTTCCAGGCTGTATTTAAAGTAAACCGTCTGGATTATAATATCAAATATGATCCTACGGGTGCAGGCGTAGCTAAAGATGTTGATGTTAATGTATATTTTGAGCTGATCAAGCAATAGGAATTTTCATATATAATTTGGTTTGGTAAAGGTTTTCAATATTTTGGAAACCTTTTTTTGTTATAAGCAGAAATGATGGGGCTGCTATTTTATTGAAATCCCTCCATTCTTTTTCTGATAATAGTAACCCACAATAATCATTGCCAATGCAGGTAAGAAAAGTATCAACCCTGCATTTCCGATGTATTTGCTGAGTAATAAGGCAGCCGAAAGGAAAATCCACCCTGATAAAAAATAATAATTGGCCATCCGGGAATTCCGGTATTCAGGATCATTTTTGTAGTAAGGAATGATAATAAAGCTGATGTGTGCAAGAATGGCTCCGGTTAAAATATCAATCAGATGATGCTGATAAGTGGTCAATGTCGAAACTCCCAGAAGAATCAGCCAGACCATCAGGAAACTGCGCCGCCACTTTGAAAGATCTTTAAACACGGACCAGAATATAAAGGCAAAAGCAATATGCAGCGACGGGGATTGGTTGAAAGGTGAGTCAAATGTTTTTAAAAACGAAAAAGGCAGTCCCAAAATAACACTGGAAACTTCAGGTTTTGCAAATGAAAACCGTAAAGGAACGGCAATAAAAAGTATTCCGGCTGTAATACTTACGAAAAGCATCCTCCATGTTAATATTTTTAATTGATTTTTATTTTTACATGAAAAAAATACGGTGCAGAAAAAAAGCCCGCCTGCCATGTACGGAATAATCGACAAAGGCACGAATGGAATAGATTTTTCAAAATCAAAGGTGAATGACGGCACATGGTCCAAAGAAGAAGCATACCAGGCAGCAAAATTGTAAACAGCCATGAAGACAATGGTGCAGAGTGTTAATGCAAATGCCTGCTGCCGGATTTTTAATTGTTTTTCATTCATTCGCATTTCTTGATATAATGATATTTAGAAATAAAGAGGGAAGACCTGACTGATTTCATTATCTCTTTTATTTTCGCAGCGAAAATAATTAATTTTTTGTCATTTAATCGCCTTTGAAATAATTTTTGTGCCAGTTAAAAATGGTTTTTTATTTAATAACCTGGATCGATTGCAGTTAGGGAAATCACAAAAGGTTCAGGGCTCCGCGCGCAGTAGAATAAAGCAGACGGTAACCTGACAGGCCGTAAATTTATTTTTTGTAAAAAATTAATGTTACAGGATCGGGCAGCAGCGGTTAACCTGGCCTTAAATTATCCTGGTTTTTTGCGTTTTGGTAAAATCAAACAGAGGTAAAAAGTTTCTTTATATTCAGGAAAGAATTGCTATTTATCAAATTGATAAATCTAAAAAATTGCTTTGTCTTTCTTTTTCCCATAACTTTGCACAAACCTAATCTAATGAGTAAAAAGAATACAAAGTACATCTTTGTGACAGGAGGTGTAACTTCATCTTTGGGGAAAGGAATCGTTTCTGCTTCTCTGGGACTTCTGCTAAAATCACGCGGCTTTAACGTAACGATCCAGAAATTGGATCCTTATATTAATATTGACCCGGGAACACTGAACCCTTATGAACACGGAGAATGCTATGTAACCGAAGATGGTGCGGAAACAGATCTGGATTTAGGCCATTATGAGCGTTACCTTGACGCCCCCACCTCCCAAAACAACAATGTTACCACAGGGAAAATTTACCAGACGGTTATTGAAAAAGAAAGAAAAGGAGACTTCCTCGGGAAAACCGTTCAGGTTATTCCTCATATTACCAATGAAATTAAAAGGAGAATTAAAATCCTGTCCAAACAGAACTACGATATCATCATTACTGAAATCGGCGGAACGGTAGGGGACATTGAATCTCTGCCTTACATCGAAACGGTCCGACAGCTGAAATGGGAGCTGGGTGAGAAGAATTCTATGGTGATCCACCTTACCTTATTACCTTACCTTGCTTCAAGCGGGGAATTAAAGACAAAACCTTCACAGCACTCTGTCCGCCAGCTGATGGAAAGCGGAATTATGGCAGATGTTCTGGTATGCAGAACAGAACACAAAATCCCGAAAGACCAGCGGGCGAAACTTGCCCAGTTTTGTAACGTTTCTTTAGACAATGTTATTGAATGTAAGGACCTTGAAACAATTTATGAAGTTCCGATGTATCTTCAGAAGCAGAACTTCGATGATGTGGTTTTAAAGGAACTGGATCTGAAAAGTGATAAGGAAGCTGATCTTAAAGACTGGAAAACATTCCTTAAAAAATTCCAGAACCCGAAACGAACGATAGAAATCGCATTGGTAGGAAAATATATTTCCCTTCAGGATTCCTATATTTCCATTGCGGAGGCTTTCAAACATGCCGGAGCCGACCTGGAGACTGAAGTAAAGATCAGATGGGTATACAGCGGCGACTTAACCAGTGAAAATATCAAAGAAACTTTAGCAGGCGTAAACGGGATTCTAGTGGCTCCGGGCTTTGGAGATCGGGGGATTGAAGGAAAGATCCTTACGGCCCAATATGCAAGGGAAAATAAGGTTCCGATGCTTGGGATCTGCCTGGGAATGCAGATTATGACGATTGAATTTGCCAGAAATGTTTTAGGGTATTCAAAAGCCAACTCCATGGAATTCGATACTTCTACGGAACATCCGGTAATTTCATTGATGGAAGAACAGAAAAACGTAGTGGACAAAGGCGGTACCATGCGTCTCGGGGCATGGAAATGTTCCCTGAAAAACGGTTCTGCACTGAATGATATCTACGGAAGCAAAAATATTACGGAAAGGCACCGTCACCGGTATGAATTCAACAGTGATTATATGGGTGAATTTGAAATGAACGGCTTCCTGGCAACAGGAACTAATCCGGAAACAGGTTTGGTAGAAGCATTGGAAATGCCGAACCATCCGTTCTATGTCGGGGTTCAGTATCACCCGGAATACAAGAGTACGGTAGCAACACCGCATCCGCTGTTCAGGGCTTTTATCAAAGCATGCGGGAAAGAAGTAAAGTAATTGTAAGATTACAGCGTTATATATAATATACTCAGGCTGATCATGATCAGTCTGGGTTTATTATATAGTAACAGATTATAGTATAGAGTTTTGATAAAAAAACAGTATTTTTGTCGACTCAAAATATATAACCATATGTTTGTTATATATTATTTAACAGGTAAAATTTTAATTAAGATAAAATGCAACAGAACAACGGACTCGATAAAAGTCAAATGATTAGTTTTGCGGTTTTATGTTTGGTTCTTTTTGGTTTCATGTTTTATTTTCAGAACAAGCAATCGAAAGAAGAAGAGGTAAAAGCTCAGCAACAGAAAACCGAACAGGCTAAAAATCCTGTAAAACCAACTCAGGCAAGCAATATCAATCCAAATGTAACCCCCGGTGCGATCCAGACCGCTCGTCTTTCCAATAAAGAACTGAACATTGAGTTTGCCGGTTTAGGTGGCCAGGTTTCCAAAGTGGAACTTGCAGAATACAAAGCATACGATCATAAAACAGATAAAGCAGACCTTCCGCTTTTACTGATCACTAAAAACAATTCCGACTACGGGTTCCAGTTTAAAGATAAAACAGGAAAAGTAATCAATACCAAAGATTTGGTTTTTGCTCCGGCTGTTAACGGCAATGCAGTAACAATGACTGCTGATTATAACGGAGCTGTCATTCAGTTTGTATATACATTGCTGGATAAATACAGACTGGATTTCAAAGTAAGAACACAGGGGCTTGCAAAAGTAACCGCTGATACCAAGGCTGACTTTATCTGGAACTATAATGTAAGAAACCTGGAAAAGGGAAGGGCTCAGGAACAGTCTCACTCAGAATTTTCTTATGCCTTCAATAATTACAAGGATTATGATTATGACGGAAGGACTACCATGGAGGAAGAAAAAGAGACATTGAACTGGATCGGTGTAAAACAGCAGTTCTTTACTTCTGTTATCGAGGCTAAAAGCGGATTTACCCAAAGTAAGGGAAACCAGGAAAATATTGAAGAGGGAGAATATCTGAAAAAGCTGAATTATGAAGGTTTTGTTCAGATGACCGGAAATGAACTGAATCAGGATTTTACCTGGTATTTTATGCCGCTGGATTTACCGTTACTAAAATCGTACGATAAAAACTTTGACGAAATATTGCCATTGGGCTGGTCTTTCATCGGATGGATGAACAGGGGATTCTTTATTCCTATTTATAACTTCATTTCCTCATGGGGTGTAACAGCCGGCTGGGCGATTTTCTTATTGACCATTCTGGTTAAATTGATCTTATCACCGATCATGTACAAGCAACATAAGTTGAGTGCGATGATGAGGGTGATCCGTCCTGAAATTGATGAAGCCAATGCTAAATTAAAAGATGCTGATGCGATGAAAAAGCAGCAGGCTACTATGGAAATCTACAGAAAAGCCGGCGTCAACCAGATGGCAGGGTGTTTACCAGCACTGGTACAGATTCCTATTTTCTACGCCTTGTTCCGTTTCTTCCCGAATTTTATCGATTTGAGAGGGCAGGGCTTCTGGTTTGCAAAGGATCTGACGGCTTATGACGACCTGATTAAACTGCCGTTCAAAGTTCCTTTCTTAGGAGATCATTTAAGTGTGTTCGCTATTGCATGTACCATTGTTATTTTAATTTATACCATCATGACTTCCGGAAATATGCAGCAGCCCCAGCAGGAAGGCATGCCGAACATGAAGGTACTGATGTATATTTTCCCGGTTACGTTCCTGTTCTTCCTGAACACTTCCGCATCCGGATTATCATGGTATTATTTTGTATCCAATGCGATTAATATTCTGATTATTCTAGTCATTAAATATGTCATTCTTGATGAGAAGAAAATTCATGCCCAGATTCAGGCCAATAAGGAAAAGCCAAAGACTGAAGGTAAATTTCAGAAACGCATGAGGGAGATGATGGAGAAAGCTCAGGAACAGCAGAAATACCAGGAGCAGAAAAAGAAAAAATAATAATTAGTTTTATCATAAAACATAAAGAGAAGCCTCACAGCTTCTCTTTTTATTTGTAGCTTTAACAAGGTATGTAGAGCCTGTTTAGGAATTATACTTTTACATTTCTGAAGCAGATTTAAATCTTATTCTGGAATGTGCTCGCAGATTAGCCGGTTTCATTATATTCGGATCTGCGCAATCGCCTTGGTCTGTGAAAACGTATCTTTTCAGCTGCATTTAAATGAACTTTCAATATAATTAATAATTTCTTTCCTTTTTGTTAATCATATTTTAACCTGAAAGACTGGCGGTGGTGTTTTGTAGGTCCGAATTTTATGAGCGCTTCCTGATGTTTTTTAGTGGCGTAACCAAAGTTGGTATCCCACCCGTATTCCGGGTGCTCATCATGGAGTTCAATCATCAACCTGTCCCTGTAGTTTTTCGCCAATATGGAAGCAGCTGCAATCGATAGGACTTTTGCATCTCCTTTAATAATACATTCATAAGGAATATAATTATAAGGATGGAATCTGTTACCGTCTACTAAAATCAGTTCAGGCCTTATGGTTAGTTTATCAAGCGCCTGATGCATTGCATGAATGCTGGCATTGAGGATATTATGCTGATCAATAAAACAGGGAGGCAGTTCAGCAATAGCATAATCTTTAACATGGTCTTTAATATATTGGTCAATACTCAGTCTGGTTTTAAAATTCAGTTTTTTTGAATCATTAACCAAATTTTGGTTAAAATTGTCATCAAGTATCACGGCAGCAGCTACCACAGGCCCGCATAAACACCCCCTGCCTACCTCATCACACCCTGCTTCAACGTAAAAATTTGACCATTTTTTTAACAAATCCATAATTATGGTATATATAAAAATATAAAAACATGTAAAATTAAATATTTTTAACAAAAAATTTGGTTACTTTAAGAAAGTTTTACATATTTGCAGATAATAAAAAAATAATCAATTTAAATATGAAGAAATTAACTACAAGTGTGTTAGCTGTAGTTCTTACTGCGTCTTTTGGGATAGTAAGCGCACAACAAACACAAAGTGACACTTTGAGAACTCAAGATATTCGTGAGGTTGTTGTTACGGGAGCTCTTGGTATTAAAAAAAGACAAGATGCTGTCGTTTCAAGTAACAAAGTTGTAGGAGACAAAGAATTAAACCAAGCAGCCAGTCAAAGTATAAGTCAAGCTCTTATTAGTAAGGTTTCTGGTTTACAAATTAATACTACAAATAGCGGTGTAAACCCTACTACAAAAATTATATTAAGGGGCTTTAGATCAATAAGTGGTGATACTAATCCGTTAGTAGTAATTGATGGTGTTGTGGCAACTATGAATGTCTTTAATCAATTACCTCCTGACATTGTTGAAAATATTAACGTTATTAAAGGTCAACAAGGTGCTGCACTATATGGTTCATTAGGTAGTAATGGGGTTTTGGTTGTTACTACAAAAAGAGGTACTAGGTCTGAGCGTATTTCTGTAAACTTAAGTTCATCTGTAGAATTTACCAATTCATATAAGTTACCAATTAGACAAAGACTATTTGGCCAAGGGTATCCTGGTGAGGCTGATTATTCTGATGTTGATTATGGTGGGACAAATTGGGTACCATATGAAAATACTGCTTGGGGACCAGCTTTTAATGATCCAAATATTGGAGGTCAGTTGATTGAAGTAGGATTACCACAAGCTAATGGTGAATTTCTTAGAACTACTTATAGTGCTAAAAAAGGAGATAATATTAGAAACTTTTTTGATACAGGGATACAGTTTAAAAACGGATTCAATGTAAGCACAGGAGGTGCAGATTCGTATACTTTTTTATCGTATGATAGATTAGAAAATGAATTTATTGTTCCAGGAGATAAACTAAAAAGGAATACAGTATTCTTTAAAGGAGGTAAGAAGATTGGAAAGTTCAGAATGGATGGAAATGTCAGTATAATTGACCAATCTACACATCAAACCAATGGTAATCTTTACGCGCAGCTTTTACAGACACCTACCAACGTAGATATTAGAGATTTTAGAAATTCTGGATTTGCGGGTAACTATACTTCTTTTGCATATAATCCCTATGCTTTAAGAGATATTTCAAGAGGAGATAGTAGACTTACTTCTTCAACTGGTATTATATCATTAGGTTATGAATTTAATGATCATATTAGTCTTACTTATAATGGTAGTTTGTATATGGCAGGACAAGAGGTTGAAAATCATACAGATGCATTTAATTCAAATGAAATAATAATTAATGCGCCAGGTACAGGTATTGATGGTGCAACTTTAAGACAATTAGGAGTAGCTGCAATTACATCAGCCTACAATAAGCAAAGTTCTAGGGTTAGAAATTTTTATGGAGATTTAATTTTAAATTTTAAGTACGACTTAACAAATGATATAAATTTTTCTGCAAATATTGGAAATAATATAACAGATAACTTTTCATCTACTACGTCTGCAGGAGGAACAAATTTAAGAATTCCATATTTCTACAATATTTCGAATGTCGTTAATCCTACTCCAGCTTATAATTTAAATAATACATATATACGTTCAAGACAATATGCATTTTTTGCCAACGTAGATTTAGGATTAAAAGATTATTTATTTGTTAACTTAACGGGAAGAATTGAGCAATCTTCCAGATTAAGTGCAAGACCAACGGGAACTACTGATTTTTCAAATAAGGGAATTCCTTATTATTCAGGTGGTGTATCCTTCATTCCGACAAAAGCATTTGATGGGTTAAAAGATAATAGTGTATTAAATTACCTGAAAATAAGTGGAAGTTACACTGTAACTGGTAATGCTGTAATTGGTGCCTATGATAATGATGAAGTAGGAGTTTTCCCTACAGGGTATCCATTATTAAATTCATCTTTTTTGCTTAACAAAAATCCTACTAATCAATTTATTAAACCAGAAGCAAATAAAACTCTGGAGGGAAATATATTTTTGGGATTCTTAAAAGATAGGATAACTATTGAAGGTTCTGCATTCCAAACTGATACTGATGATCTAATTACTGGTAGTACTACTTCTGCTACCACAGGAATTGTATCTTTAACTAACAATATCGGAAATATTAGAAATTCTGGTTTTGAGGTTGATTTAGGTATTACTCCTTTTAAATCAGAAAACTTTGAATGGTCGTTAAGAGGCTCATATTCAAAATATGAATCATTAGTTAAAGATTTAGGTCCAGGTGTTGATGAGGTTGGTTTGACTCAAGACGCATATGGAATTCCTGCAGGTGTTTTTGCTGTTAAAGGTGAGAGGTTCCCTGTTATAAAAGGTATTAAATATGAGAGAGACCCTAATGGTAATATCATAGTAGATCAAACTGGTTTACCTGTAACTAATTCAAAATATCAAATTTTAGGTAAAGTTACTCCAGATTATATTTTAGGGTTTTCAACTAATGTTAGATATAAAGGTTTAACTTTAGCAGTAACTGCTGATTACAGGACTGGAAATAGCTTTATTTCAGATACAAAAAGCTTATTAGGTTTTGCAGGTGCATTAGAAAAAACAGTTGAGTTTGATCGCGCTCAAGGATATGTTATTCCAGGATCTGTACAAAATACAGGAACGGCAACTAATCCTATTTATACACCTAATACAACAACTGTGGGAGATGATCCATCTTATGCAGGAACTGCAAATTATTTTTCAGGTGCATATCAAACTAGTGTCGGTGAAGAATTTGTAGTAGATGGTACAGCTCTTAAGATTAGAGAAATTTCGTTAGCTTATCAGATACCTAAATCTGTATTAGGCAGTACTTTTGTAAGATCTTTATCAGTTGGAGTATATGCAAGAAATGCTTTTGCATGGTATGCAAAATCTAATCGTAATTTTGCAGATCCTGAAACTTCAAATGGTGGAGTTGGAGGTATTGCTGTCACAAGTCAATATCCGACTACAAGAACATTTGGATTCAGCTTGAATGCTTCTTTTTAATAATTAATTAAATAAAAAAAATGAAAAAGATAAAATTTTTAGTTTCTGTAATAGCATGTGGAGTATTATTAAACTCATGTAATGACTATTTAGATATCAATGAAAATCCTAACAGTGTACATCAGGAAGATCTAACACCACAATTAATTTTCCCGGGTGCAATTACTCAAACATATAGAACTCAAGGTACAACAATGTTAGAGTTTGGTAATATAATGATGAATAGCTGGGCGGGTAATTCTTATGCTTTTGGAGGACCATTTACCAATGAATATACTTTATCGAGTGTAAATAGCAGTTTCTACAGCGGTATATGGGATGGTATTTATCCAAATTTGGCTAATTTCGCTTATATTGAAAGTTATCCAAATTCTGATAAGAGACAAAATAATTATATTGCAGCAGCAAAAATAATGAAAGCATACTATATGCAATATTTGGTTGACTTATATGGTGATGTTCCATATAGTGAAGCATTTCAAGGTCAGAAAAATCTCACACCAAGGTATGATGACGATGCAGCTATTTATAAATCTCTTATTGAAGATATGGATGCTGCTAAAGCTTTGATAACAGCTGCTCCAGCTAACGCTTTAGCAATGGGTACAGCTGATATAGTATTTGCAGGGAACATGTCAAATTGGACTAATTTTGCCAATACTATTAAATTTAAACTTTTAATGAGAATGTCAAATGTGACTGGTGATTTGGCTACATATAGAAATCAGCAATTAGCAACATTATCCACTGCGAGCTTTATTTCTGCTGATGTATTTGAAAAACCAGGGTATGCAGGCACAAGTGATGCGGCTTTACATCCTACTACTCTTACATACTTTACTAATTCAGCAGGAAATATTCCTCAACGTAATCTTTTAATTACGGCATCAGAGAATTTAGCAACTGCGTTAAATGGTAATAATTTAAGTCTTCCGGATACATATTATCAAAAGTATAATGGTATTGTAGACCCTAGAAGAGTCAGACTGTTTCTTACTGTAGGGGGTGTTGTGAGAGGTGTAAGACAAGGAGCAACTCCTGGTCAACCGGGTGCACCTAATGATAGTAATGTAGTTTCAAGTTTGTCACCATATACGGTAGGTGCAAATTCTACTGCCGCTGGAACTATTATTTCACAAAGTAATGCTAGAGGCGGATTGTTGATGTCTTTAGCAGAATTGAATCTTTTGAAAGCTGAAGCAGCTTTAAGATATCCAGGAATTTTTCCTTCTTTTGATGGACAATCACTATTTAATAGTGCTATTACTCAATCTGGTTTAACTATGAATGGTAATACGACAGCTATTAATATGGCAACCTATATTGCGCAAATTTCAACTCGACCAGGTTTAGGTTGGGTAGGTTCTACAGAACAAAAGTATGAAGCGATTATGACGCAAAAGTGGATCCTTCTGACTCAGAGCAATCCAACAGAAATGTATATAGAATTTAATAGATTAGGACAAAAATATCCAGCTTCTCCTTTAGCTACTACCGCTACAAGGCCAAACAAGCCATTGAGATTAATTTATCCTACATCAGAATATGTTGGTAATTCATCAAATGTACCTAACATTTCAAGTAATGATGTTTTTGTAAAAAACCAATACACGCCTTTCTGGAACCAAAACTAATTTTTGCTAAGCAAATTTTAATATTCAAACCGCCTTCGGGCGGTTTTTTTATTTCCGTATATTTGTACTTCAAAAATTTAAACAAAACAATCATTACGCTCTTATAAAATAACAGCTCATGAATATTAAAAATATAATAGAGGAAAAACTTTCAGAGGTTATCATCAATGTCTATCAGCTGAAAGACATTCATCTGGAGGTTCAGGAGAATAAAACGGAATTTGAAGGCGATTTCACCGTTGTCACTTTCCCTTTGGTGAAGCAGCTGAAGAAGAATCCGGAAACGATCGGAATGGAATTAGGGCAGGCTCTGACTGAGCAGACCGAGCTGGTGGAAAGTTTCAATGTGGTAAAAGGCTTTTTGAATGTTAAAATAAAAAATCAGTTTTTTATAGATAATTTTGCCTCGGTAGCCGATCAGTTTGACACCATAGAAAAGAAAAATACTACGGTAATGATTGAATATTCTTCACCGAATACCAATAAACCGCTTCACCTGGGCCATATCAGAAATAATTTATTAGGTTTCTCCGTAGCTCAGATTTTGAAGGAAGCAGGATATGACGTGATCAAGACGCAGATCATCAATGACCGGGGGATCCATATCTGTAAATCAATGTTAGCATGGGAAAAATTCGGAAAAGGAGAAACACCGGATGCAACAGGAACGAAAGGTGATAAATTCGTTGGGAATTACTACGTAAAGTTTGATCGGGAATATAAAAAGGAAATTACTGAATTAATCAGTCAGGGGATTTCTGAAGAGCAGGCGAAAAAAGAAGCCCCTCTGATTAAAGAAGCCCAGAACATGCTGTTGGAGTGGGAGAATGGTGATGAAAAAGTAAGAAATCTGTGGAATGAAATGAATGCCTGGGTTTATGAAGGTTTTAAAGAAACCTATACAAGATTAGGTGTGAATTTTGACCAGGTCCAATATGAAAGCAATACCTATATTTTAGGGAAAGACCTGATACAGGAAGGCCTGGATAAGGGAGTGCTATACCGAAAAGAAGACGGTTCGGTATGGTGTGATCTTACCGATGAAGGACTGGATCAGAAATTACTGCTGCGTTCGGACGGAACTTCCGTGTACATGACCCAGGATTTGGGGACTGCCGTAGAGCGTTTTAAAGAAAACGATATTAAAAAGCTGATCTATACTGTGGGCAATGAGCAGGATTACCATTTCCAGGTATTGTTTAAAATTCTTGGAAAACTGGGATATGGATGGGCAGACCAGCTGTACCACCTGTCTTACGGAATGGTGGAATTGCCGAACGGTAAAATGAAATCCCGCGAAGGAACCGTGGTGGATGCCGACGACCTGATGCAGGAAATGTATGATATGGCAAAATCCAAGTCTGAAGAACTGGGAAAATTAGAAAGCTTTACCGAAGAGGAAAAACAGCATAATTACGAAAATATAGGAATCGGCGCTTTGAAATATTTTATGCTTAAAGTCGACCCGAAGAAGAAAATGCTTTTCAATCCCGAAGAAAGTATTGATTTTAATGGAAATACAGGACCCTTTATTCAGTATACGTATGCGCGGATTCAGTCTCTGCTGGCTAAGGGGAATTTTCAACGGAAAGAAATCGCAGCTGTTGAATTAAGCCAGTCTGAAAAAGAACTGATTATGCACATTGCCAACTTCAAAGCAGTGGTTGAAAAGGCTGCAGAAGCTTTAAGCCCGGCATTGGTAGCCAATTACGTATATGACCTGGTTAAGTCCTATAATTTCTTTTATCAGAGCAATCCGATCCTGAAGCTTGAGGATGAAAACCTGAAACAGGCAAGGCTGAACTTATCAGACCTTACGGCTAAAACGATAAAAAAGTCACTGCGTCTATTAGGAATAGGTACGGTAGACAGAATGTAAAACAAAAGCCTTCAGAATTTCTGAAGGCTTTTTTATCTTTTAGCATATACTGAAAATTATGAATTTTTCTTGACCATTTCATTATTTTCGGTTTTCATGCTGTCTTCATACAGCTTGGCTTCACTCCATTTGGCATGTTTTGAAGGAATAATTCTATATCCTTTTCTCAGGGCATAGACCTTCGTATATTCTGCGCCGAAGAACACCAGCATACAGGAATAGTTAATCCACATCATAATCAGAATCACTGTTCCGGCAGCGCCGAAAGTAGAAGTAGGCTGCGCCGTTCCGAAGTAAAGGCCTAACAGAAATTTTCCCAGGGTAAACAGAATGGCTGTCAGGAAAGCACCGCTCCAGACAGGCTTCCATTTAATCTCTACATCCGGCAGTACTTTAAACATTAAAGCAAAGAGGAGCATCACGATTCCAAATCCAATGACATAATTAATTAACTCTATCAGCAGATAGGTTTCGAACCCGAAATATGAAGTAATCCAGTTATTGAAAAAGCTTATGACATTAGAAAGAATCATCGTTACCATCAGCAAAAATCCTAAAATAAGAATCATTCCCAATGAATTGGCCCTGTCCATTAAAAATTTAGTCAGTGCTTTCTTAGGTGCTGCCTGTACGTCCCAAAGGCTGTTTAAACTCCGTTGAAGCTGAAAGAACAGCGTAGTGGAACCGAATACCAATGAGCCGATACCGATAATCTTCATGATAATATTCTCTTTATCAATCAAAGCGCCGGCAATCATAGCTTCGACACTTTTTGAGGCTTCTTCGCCCATAATCCCTCTGATCTGCTTGCTGATTTCTCCACTGATGGCTTCCTGACCAAAGAAATTGCCGGCGATCCAGATAATGATGATCAGTAGTCCGGGAATTGAGAAGATAGCATAGTATGCCAGGCTTGCAGAGTCATTGGATGCTGAGGATTTATTCCATTGCGTGTAGGTTTCCTTTAATGTTTCCCAGAAAAATTTTGCACTTTTTACCATGTATTCAATTTTAGAAAGGATAGCCGATGGCAATATTCAGAATAAGATTGTCTCTTCTCCAGCTGGAATCCCCGAAATTGATTTTATCGAAAGCCCACCGGTCGCCTCTTTGATAATAGGGTACACGAAGAGGCATTGCCAGATCAAGCCTTAAAATTAAGATAGAGAAATCAAGTCTCAGGCCGACTCCCGCTCCCACAGCCACTTCACTCAAAAATTCTTTTGAAAATTTCGCACCCGGCCTTTCAGCATCTTCATTAACGAGCCACACGTTCCCGGCATCAGCAAACACTGCAACATTTAAAAACTTATAAAGATTGGCCCGGTATTCAGCATTTAACTCCAGTTTGATATCTCCCGACTGATCAAAATAATACCCTTCCTGGATCGTCCGCGGATCAAAACTTCCCGGCCCCAGCGTCCTTGCCCTGAAAGCCCTTACACTGTTACTTCCTCCCGAGAAAAACTGCCTCGAAAAAGGAATATGCTCCGAATTCCCGTACGGATATGCCACACCGGCAATAAGCCGGGAGGCTAGAGATGTCTTTTCAGTGAATTTATGATACAGCCTGACATCATTTTCTATTTTGGCATACTGGCTGAACGGAACCCCGAAAATATTTTTCTCTTTGTCCTTTTTTACATTGGCACCGGTAATCAACCCGGTAAGGTTTCCGGCGAGATCCAGAGTCCCTTTATAATACATGGTCGTAGGTTTCGACAGCATGGTATTGGTATACGTGTAAGAATAGGTAGGCCCGAAGATCAGCTGGCGTTCCACCACTCTTCGCATCGCATCGCTCTTCCGGGAAAGAGAATCATACAGCGGCGTGATATTAGCCGGAGAAACATACGTAATATCAAGAATCTTAAGGTCATGTTCCTTCCTTACATTTTCTTTCCATACATAGCCGAATGAACCGCTGAATGTATTCAGCGTATAATATTCTGTACGGTTCTGGAATTCATAACCTAATGTAATATTGGTCCTCGGTACAAATGCACTTGAAGAATTGAATCGGAACGGTGCTACAATTCTCGGAATGGAAAGCTGGACATTGGTTCCGGCCCTGAATATATTTTTGGCATTTTCCGGCCCGCCGATCTGTACATCAAAAGCTCCGTACACAGAAGCCTTAAACTGTTCCGCACCTCTGAAAAAATTCCTGTGGGTCCAGTTGAGGTTCAGTTCGCTTCCTGCATAATTTGCAGAGTTGGTTCTTCCCAGGGCTTCCAGGCGGAGAGACTGAAGCTCCCGCGGCGTTAACAGGTAATAAGCATCAAATTTATGCTGCAGGGAATCTGAAACCACAAATTCATTTTTCACGAATTTGAAAACCCCTAAACTGATCAGCCGGTTCAGGGTAAGGTTATGGTTGGTCCTGTTGTAAAGGTCCCCTCTTTTAAAGTATAGCGCCCTGTCGAAAATTTTCGGCTTGAATT